>NZ_NJGW02000018.1:0-85213 GCF_002216225.1 Pandoraea sp. CB10b_02 | reverse complement strand
GCGTGATGGCGGCTTCGCCTGGTATCAGTACTTCTACGATGGTTGCCAGTACTACGACTTCCAGGACAACCGGTTTCGCGCGGTGGCCGTCCGCAGATTTATCCCTTCAGTCATTTGACCATTTGAGCCGTGGCCCAACATACGCAGCTCCCCATTTATCGAGCGGCGTACGCGCTGCTTGATATCGCAGACGATCTGGTCAGGAACATGCCGCGTGATCCAAAGCGGCTTTTCGGCGCCCAAATCGCAAAGGAATGCGTCGATATCACGATCCTGGTGTTCCGCGCGAATGTGGCCGATGACAAAACGCCCCATTTGACCGAATTGCTCGAGCGCGTCCAAGTCGCCGAATTGCTTCTCCGGCTTTGCATGGACAAGAGGTACATCAGCCGCAAGGGATACGCCGCGGCGATCGAGCACACCACCAGTATCGGGAAACAGGCCAACGGCTGGAAAAGCAGCGCCGCAGCAGCCTGAACGACATCGGCGGTCGAGCCTACGCCATCGCGAAGAACCTGCGCATCCCGGCGACGGCGCCTGCGGAGGGCTGACCATGCGCACCCTCATCAACCTGCTTCGCTGGCTCGTCGGCCTGCCGCCGCGCTGCCCGCTGCGCATCATTTATCACTTTCCACCGAGTAATCCGGATAGCCGTTGGAATGGACCGACTACTGGCCCGAGAACGCACGCGCGCCGCGCGTCAATCAGAATGAGGTGAAATCGTGAGCTGCTACTGCGATTACGACGTCCAGCCGACCCTCTACACGAAGAAGGTCTACACGGCCCGAAAGGTTCACAAGTGCGACGAGTGCGGGCGTGCGATCGCGCGAGGCGAGCCTTATGAAAAGGTCGTCGGCGTCTGGGACGGCTATTTCGACTTGTACAAGACCTGCCGCCACTGCACCGATGCGCGTCAGTACGTGAAGGCCCATGTCCCGTGCGCATGCTTGGCACACGGGAACCTGCACGAAGACATGATCGAAACCGTTCGCGGGTACCAGCACCAGTCCCCCGGCCTTCTCTTCGGCCTCTACCGCTTCATGGTCGCCGCAAAGCGTGCTGGCCGCCGCGCATTGGAGAACCAGAATGCCTGACCACAAGACCGTGACGTTTGATGCGAGCACCCAATGCGTGGTGCCGAAAGTGCCTAGCGGCGAAATGCTTGATCGTGCGGTTGCGTTCGCACTGAATGTCAAGATCGGCGGCGACTATAACTGGTCTGCTTATATGGCTGACCTGTGGGAGCGCATGCTCGCCGCCGCCCCCACGCCAGCCGCACAGAGCGCAGGGCAAGAGGCGGTTGGCGTAGCTGGAACGATGCCAGGTACAGACGGTTTCACGATGGCGTGCTTCAAAGCTGCCGACGTTCCCGTTGGCACGAAGCTCTACGCCGCGCCCGTGAATGGCGGCGAGCGCACCGACCACGACCGGCTCGTGCGTGAGTTGGATGTGCTTTTGAACGGCGAACATGCCGCCTCGCAAGCGAGCCTGTGCGACATCGTTTCGCAGGTTCGTGCCGAGGGTATTCGGTCGCTGAAAGGCGGCGAGCGTTATGCCGAACTGGAACGCGAGCACTTTGGCGATCCCGACAAGCGCACGGGCATCTACGCACAGCGCTCGGCGGATGCGCAGCAAGTGGGGGACCTTGAATTGAGTCTGAACGAATTTGCAGCATTGCAACGGCAAATCGGTGCGGAAGGCTACACGGAAAAGCTTACAAATCAATCGAACGCACTGTATCGCCAACTTCGCGCCGCCCTAACGTCTCCCGCGAAGGTGGGCGGGGATGAGCGGGAGGCGTTCAAGACATGGAAAAGAACCGTGCCACCGTGCCATGCCGAAGAACTCGTGTTCTTGCGTCAGGGCTTCAGTTCGGGATGGGAGCTCGGCCGCGCCGCGCTGTCGGCGGATGGCGGGGATCGCAAGGTAACGCGCTCGCGAGTTCTGCCGGGCGAGCAGCTTCTGACGTTCCCGCTCCCCGAAGGTGGCAAGGTCACGCTGACATGGCCGGAGGGTATTTCGTCTGCCAGCATCGCCACTCTGTCGGAAATGCTCGTAGCGAGCGCTCTGCACTACATGGCGGCGGAGGATGCAGTCATCGGCCCGAAATTCATTGCCGCCAGTACGGCGAAGGGGGATGCGTGAAATCCCGAACCGACACCGAGCGACTGGACTGGATGGCGCAGCGCGGGGCATACGTGGCGCACTCGCACGACGGTGAAAGGTGCTGGGTAATGATCGAAGACCCGGACGAGGATAGCGGGCGTCAGTTCGTGCGAGCCGCAACGAAGCGGTCATACGACAGCACTCGGGAAGCTATCGACGCAGCAATCGCCGCCTCGCAGGCCGACGGAAAGGGAGGTGAAGCGTGAAGATCATCCCAATCAAGACGGCACCCTGCGGCGAGCCGACAAAGGACGTAGCAGGCTGCCTCGGCATGGGCTGGAACGCCTGCTATTCGTGCCCGGTAGCCTCTCAGGCAGCGGAGGAGCGGAAATCGTGATCAGAGACCAATTCCTCCTCGACATTCAGCCCGAATTGATCATCGACAACTTCGCCGGCGGCGGCGGCGCGAGCTGCGGCATTGAGCTCGCGCTGGGGCGCCACGTCGACCACGCCATCAACCACGACCCCGAGGCCGTGGCAATGCACGCCATGAACCACCCGCAGACCGAGCATCATTGCGAATCCGTGTGGGACGTCGATCCTCTCGTACTGACGCAAGGGCGTCCCGTCGGCCTCGCCTGGTTCTCGCCTGACTGCAAGCACTTCAGCAAGGCCAAGGGCGGCAAGCCGCGCGACAAGAAGATTCGCGGCCTGGCATGGGTGGCGATGCGCTGGGCCGCGTTGGTGCGCCCGCGCGTCATCATGCTCGAGAACGTTGAAGAATTCCGCACGTGGGGCCCGGTGCTGGCCGATGGCTCACCGTGCCCGCGACGCAAAGGCGATACGTTCCGCTCGTTCGTACGGCAGCTCGAAGGCCTGGGCTACGCGGTCGATCACCGCGAGCTTCGCGCATGCGACTACGGCGCCCCGACGATCCGCAAGCGCTTGTTCCTGATCGCCCGTTGCGACAGTAAGCCGATCGTGTGGCCCGAGCCGACACATGGCGCCCCGGACAGCGCGGCGGTGCTCGCAGGCCTGCGCAAGCCGTGGCGCACGGCCGCCGAGTGCATCGACTGGTCAATCCCCTGCCCGTCCATCTTCGAGCGCGTCAAGCCGCTCGCAGACGCCACGCAGCGACGCATTGCGCGCGGCATCCGTCGGTATGTCATCGACTCGGCCGATCCGTTCATCGTGAAGGTAAACCACGGCTACGACTACTTCCGAGGTCAAGCCATCGGGGAACCGCTGCAAACGATCACGGCGAAGCACGGTTACGGCATCGTCGCACCGGTGCTCACGGAGTGCGCGAACGCGTCGACGCAACGATCATGGCCAGCAGACGAGCCGCTGCGCACCCAGTGCGCCGAGGTCAAGGGCGGCCACTTCGCGCTTGCGTCCGCGACGCTGGTGCAGACGGGATACGGCGAGCGTCCTGACCGTTGGCGCTGCGGTTCTTGCTCGACAATTTACGATCGCGCAGATCTACCGACTTGCGGTTGCGTGAAGTGCGGCTCTCTCGACGACCCCATCCTGATTGCGGGCCAAGCACCGCGCGCCCCGGGTCTCGACAAGCCGCTCGGCACCGTTGTGGCCGGCGGCGCCAAACACGCGCTGGTGTCGGCCTTCCTCGCCAAGCACTACGGTGGGAACTACGACGGTCCGGGCGTCAGCCTCGATCAGCCGACCAGCACGGTCACGACCACCGACCATCACGCACTGGTGTCGTCCCACCTGGTCAAGCTGCGCGGCGAATGCACGGGAAGCGCTACCGCAGAGCCCGTGCCAACGATATCGGCGCAGGGCAACCATATCGGCCAGGTTCGCGCCTTCCTGGTGAAGTACTACAGCGAGGGCGGCCAGGATCAGGATTGCCGTGACCCGATGCACACGATCCCGACCAAGGACCGTCTCGGCCTGGTCACCGTCGCCGGCGAGCAATACCAGATCGCTGACATTGGCATGCGTATGCTCGAGCCGCACGAGCTCTATGCTGCGCAGGGCTTTCCGTCCACCTATGTGATCGCGCCTGTCATCGACGGCCGGCGCCTACCGAAACACGCGCAGGTGCGGATGTGCGGCAACAGCGTCAGCCCGCCAATGGCTGCCGCGCTCGTGCGCGCGAATGTGCCAGAAATGGCTGCCTGGAGCGCGAAGGAGCGACGTGCGAGGGCGGCAGCATGACCACCCACCCGGCCAGAACGAAAAAAGGCCCATCGATGGGGATGGGCCCTGAATCCGCGGCGCCAGGGGGCAAATCAGCACCATACGGTCAGATCAGTCTACGAAGCCAAATTACGTCAGGAAGTATGGAATACCCGGAACACCCAAACGACCGTTTGATTTCTTCGTCGCTCTCGAACGCAGGGCCATCCAGGGGCCGCTCAGCAGCCAACAAGCCGATGATCGATCGCCATCTGGATCTCTTCGACAAGCGCCGCCTGGATCTCGTCCAGTTCCTCGACCTTCGCCAGCTTCAGCTTGCGGGCGCCGAACGGTTCGATGAGTTCGACGCCGTCGAACGGCGTCACCTCGATGGTGATGTCCCAGAGGGTTGCACGCTCGCCGATCTCGATGTCGACGTTGCAACCGCGGTACACGAAGTTGAGGGTTGGCATGGTTTGAGCGGCTTCCGAGAGTGGCCGGGTACCCATGATAGTACGAACGAACTTCTGCGGGTCACCGCGAAGGAATGGAGGTTAGACGATGGGAGCGATAAGCATTCGTGAAGCCGCCGAACTGCTCGGCGTTTCCTACAGCACAGCATATGCACACCGGCAGGAACTTGGATTTTTCCGAGTCGGAGCCGCGTGGCGGATATGGCCCGAGCAACTGAAAAACATCCCGGCGTACAATGGCAACCGACCGGCGCCGGCGGAGAAGGAGAAACTATGCCCATCCGTAAGCGCGGAGACGTCTATTGGATTGACATCCGCTTACCAGGCGGAGAAAGACTTAGACGTTCTGCTGGCACGAGCGACCGAAAGGAAGCTCAGGAATACCACGACAAGGTCAAAGCCGAAGCGTGGCGAGTAACAAAGCTCGGGGAAAAGCCGTCCCGGACGTTCGCAGAAGCCGCCGTAAGGTATCTGACAGAACAGTCCGGGTCGAAGGACTACGAGAGTAAGGAACGGCACATTTTGCATTTTCGTGAGTCGTTCCGCGGCGAAGCTCTGGACAAGCTCACCCGTGACCGCATTATAGATGCACTGCCTCAGACGTACATGCGCGGCAAGACGGAGACAAAGACGAGCAACGCAACGAAGAACCGCTATCTTGCGACCATTCGGGCGATGCTCAACGATGCCGCAGGCCCGTGGGAGTGGATCAATCGAGCGCCGACATTGGAGGACCTTGTTGAGCCTTCAAAACGCATTCGTTGGATCGCGCCTGAGGAGGCACAAAAGCTGCTCAAAGCCATCAAAACCGACTGGCTGAGAGATGTTGCAACATTGGCCCTTTCCACTGGCTTGCGGCGCGGCAATATCTTCGGTCTGGAATGGTCGCAGGTTGACCTAGTGAGACGACGCGCTTGGATACATCCCGACCAAGCAAAGGCGGGTAAGCCGATTGGGGTTCCGTTGAACGACGAGGCCGTCGAAGTGATTCGCCGCCAGATCGGGAAGCACCAAACTCGTGTCTTTGTGAGGAATGGCGAACCGCTGGAGTATCTGGATAACGTCCAATGGAAAGGCGCATGCAAGCGTGCGGGGATCAGCGATTTCCGATTCCACGACCTTCGCCATACATGGGCAAGCTGGCACGTCCAGAACGGAACGCCATTGCAAACTCTGATGGAGATGGGGGGATGGGCGAGCTACGAGATGGTTCTGCGTTATGCCCACCTTGCGCCCGACCATCTGGCCGAGCATGCAAACTCGGTCACAATTTGGGCACAAGTGCCTCGGAGTTTTGAGGCACAGCAAAACAAAAAGGCCGGATAACCGGCCTTTGAGTCAAGCAGCATAAGGGGCTTGGCGGAGAGGGTGGGATTCGAACCCACGATACGGTATAACCGTATACCGGATTTCGAGTCCGGCGCATTCGACCACTCTGCCACCTCTCCAAGCGTTCTTGCTGCTTTGGCTCGCTGCCTGAGTGGCCTCAAGCAGCGAGAAAGAGATTATAGCGGAATTTCTTTCGCTGCCAACCCCTTTTTTAAGATTTTTTTACGCAGCCGGCTCGAGACGTTCGATACCGCCCATGTAGGGACGCAGCACGTCGGGCACGGTCACCGAACCGTCGGCGTTCTGATAGTTCTCCAGCACGGCGACCAGGGCACGCCCCACCGCCAGGCCCGAGCCGTTGAGCGTATGCACCAGCTCCGGCTTGCCCTGCGCATTGCGATAACGCGCCTGCATCCGGCGCGCCTGGAAGCTCTCCATGTTCGAACACGACGAAATCTCGCGGTATGTGTTCTGCGCCGGAATCCACACTTCCATGTCGTATGTCTTCGCGCTGCCGAAACCCATGTCGCCCGTGCACAGCACGATCGTGCGATACGGCAACTCCAGCTTCTGCAGAATCGCTTCCGCATGGCCGACGAGCATCTCCAGCGTGTCGTAGGATTCCTCCGGACGCACCACATGCACCAGCTCGACCTTGTCGAACTGATGCTGGCGAATCATGCCGCGCGTGTCCTTGCCGTAACTGCCTGCCTCCGAGCGGAAGCAAGGTGTGTGCGCCACCATGCGCAGCGGCACCTCGTCGGCGCTCAGCAGTTCGTCGCGCACCAGGTTCGTCAGCGATACCTCCGCCGTGGGGATCAGATAGAAGTTCTCGGTACGCTCACCGTCTTCACCGCCCACCTTGCGCGGCACCTTGAACAGGTCGTCCTCGAACTTCGGCAACTGCCCCGTGCCACGCATCGACGCCGCATTCACGATGTACGGCACGTACATTTCCGTGTAGCCATGCTCCGACGTATGCGTGTCGATCATGAACTGCGCCAGCGCACGATGCAGTCGCGCAATCCCGCCCTTCATCACCGAGAAGCGTGCGCCGGCAAGCTTGACCGCCGCATCGAAATCCAGGCCGAGCCTCGCGCCGAGATCCACGTGGTCGCGCGGCGTGAAATCGAATTCGCGCGGCGTGCCCCAGCGACGCACTTCAACGTTGTGCGTCTCGTCCTTGCCGACCGGTACGCTCTCGTGCGGCAGGTTCGGCACGCCGAGCAGCAGCTCCGACAGTCGCGTCTGAATCTCCTCCAGGCGCACCGACGACGCCTTGAGCGTGTCGGCAATGCCGCCCACCTCGGCAATCTCGGCCGAGGCGTCCTCGCCCTTGCCCTTTTTCATGCCGACCTGCTTCGAGAGCGCATTGCGGCGCGCCTGCAGTTCCTCGGTTTGCGTCTGGATCTGCTTGCGCTCCGCCTCGAGCGCGGCGAACGTCGCCACGTCCAGCGTGTAGCCGCGCGTCTGCAGTCGCGCCGCAACGCCGTCGAGATCCTTGCGAAGAAGTTGAATGTCGAGCATGGTGGGATGTCTGTCGTTAGCGGCCCACACGCGTGGACCATGGAGTTCGTTGTGGCCGAGCTGGCGCGCGCCTTGCACGGCGCCAGCGCTGCACCAAAGCGGCGATTTTACCAAACACGCACCGGGATTCCGTCTGATTTCACTCGCCGGGCGCCAGCGTCATCGTTCAACACCGCCGCAATGCCATGGGGCGCAGGCTTACGCGGCTTACGTGACTTATGCCGACTCGTCGTCGGACGATTCGGCCGGCGGTGTCTTTTCGGAGGGCGCCGCGCCCGCCGTGGCGGACTTTCCGGTCGGCTCGGGCTTGCGCCCCCTGGTATTCGCGCGGCGCCATTCGGCGTCGAGCGACTTCAGCCAATTGAGCTTCTCGCCGATCTTCCCCTCCAGGCCGCGCGGCACCGGGCGATACCAGTTCTGCGCGCGCAGGTCGTCGGGGAAATAGGTTTCGCCCGCGGCGTAAGCCTCCGGTTCGTCATGAGCATAACGATACGCGTGGCCGTAGCCGAGCTCTTTCATCAGCTTGGTCGGCGCATTCCGGAGATGGATCGGCACCGCGCGCGACTTGTCCTTGCTGACGAACGCCCTCGCCTGGTTATAGGCGTTGTAACCGGCGTTCGATTTCGGCGCCGCGGCGAGATAGAGAATCGCCTGGGCCAACGCCAGCTCGCCTTCCGGCGTGCCGAGGCGCTCATAGGTCTCCGCCGCATCCAGCGCAATGCGCGCGGCGCGCGGATCCGCCAGCCCGATGTCCTCCCAGGCCATGCGCACAATGCGACGCGCGAGATAGCGCGGATCGGCCCCGCCGTCGAGCATGCGACAGAACCAGTACAGCGCGCCGTCCGGCGAGCTGCCGCGCACCGACTTGTGCAGCGCGCTGATCTGATCGTAAAACGCATCGCCGCCCTTGTCGAAGCGCCGCAGATTCTCGGCCAGCACGCTCGCCAGCAACGCTTCGTCGATCGTGTCGAGCCCCTGTGACATTGCGGCCTGCGCAACGATCTCGACGTTGTTGAGCAGCTTGCGCCCGTCTCCGTCCGCCGAATCGATGAGCCCCTGACGCGCCTCGTCCGTGAATGCAATGCCGCCCAGCTCATGCGCCGCGCGCGTGACCATTTCACCGAGCTCTTCGTCGTTCAGACTCTTGAGCACATAGACGGCCGCCCGCGAAAGCAATGCGCCATTCACCTCGAATGACGGGTTCTCCGTCGTCGCGCCGACGAAAATGAACAGGCCCGATTCGACGTGCGGCAGGAAAGCGTCCTGCTGCGCCTTGTTGAAACGATGCACCTCGTCGACGAACACCACCGTCTGCTTGCCTTGCGAGCGTTGGATCTGCGCGGCTTCGACGGCGTCGCGAATGTCCTTCACGCCCGAGAGCACGGCGGACAGCGCGATGAAGTACGCCTTGAAAGCGTCGGCCATGAGGCGCGCGAGCGTGGTCTTGCCCACGCCCGGCGGGCCCCAGAGGATCATCGAGTGCGGACGCCCCGCCTCGAACGCCACGCGCAGGGGTTTGCCCTTGCCCAGCAAGTGGCGCTGGCCAATCACGTCGTCGATGGTATGTGGGCGCAGGCGCTCGGCCAATGGCACCGAAGCCGACAGGGGTGCGTCGTCTGGCATGTCTTCAAGCAGTGCGGCCGGGAAGTCCCCGGCCGCATACGGATCATCAGATGCCTCATTATGCCAGCCCGGCGGCCGTGCGGCCGGCGAGGGCCGCCAAATGAGCGCCGGCGTCGCTCAGCCCTTGATCAGGTCCGCCCCCGTGGGCGGGGTGAACTTGAAGTGATCCGGCGACATTGGCGGGTTCTTCTGGATCTTGTCGAAGGTCAGCAGCGTCACGTTGCCAAATGCATCATAGAGCTCCATGGCTGCCAGCGCGCCGTCGCGAAAACCGATGCCGACGCGCTGGAACTGCGTGTCCTGCGACTTCGGACGCAGCTCGACCCAGTCGATGCCGTTCTTCACCCCGGCGTCCTTGAGCGTGAAGTTCTTCTCGATGTCGTTGCTGCCGAACAGGATCGCCGCCGGGCTCGCGCCGAGCGAGGCGCCCAGCTTGCGCTCGGTCACCTGATTCAAATCCTTGTCGTAGATGTAGAGCGTTTCGCCGTCCGCCTGCAGCAACTGATCGTATGGCTTCACGTAGCGCCAGATGAAGCGGCCCGGACGCGAGAACTCGAACGTGCCGGAAGACGTGTTCGTCACCGACACGTTGCCGTCCTTCTGCGCCTTCACCTGCTTTTGCTCGAACTCGCCGCGCGCGGACTTCACCTGCGCTGCGAACGCCTTGAGCTGTGCCGTGCCGCTCGCGTATGCGGGCGCGACGAGCGCCGCCATCGTCACGCCGACAACCCCCGCCACGAGCGGCAAGCCGCGTTTGAATCCCAGCATGTTTCTTACTCTCCTTCGCGATTCGGCACCAGAATCTCCCGGTTGCCGTTGCTCGCCATCGCCGACACCACGCCGGACTGTTCCATCTGCTCGAGCAGCCGGGCCGCCCGGTTGTAGCCGATGCGCAGATGCCGCTGCACCAGCGAAATCGACGCGCGACGCTGCTTGAGCACCACGGCCACCGCCTGATCGTACAGCGGATCGGACTCGCCGCCGCCCTCGCCGGTTCCGCCGGCGGCGCCGTCGAGGCCACCGTCTTCACCCTCGACAGTGCCTTCCAGAATGCCCTCGACGTAGTTCGCCTCGCCCTGCTCCTTGAGGCGCTCCA
Source organism: Pandoraea sp. CB10b_02 (assembly GCF_002216225.1). Lineage (NCBI taxonomy): Bacteria > Pseudomonadati > Pseudomonadota > Betaproteobacteria > Burkholderiales > Burkholderiaceae > Pandoraea > Pandoraea sp. CB10b_02. Next base: position 74,917 of record NZ_NJGW02000018.1, on the reverse strand, counting down.
CCACGCGATGCACTTCGTCATCGGCCACGAACGCCCCGTGCACCCGCAACGGCAGACCGGTGCCCGGCGGCATGTAGAGCATGTCGCCCATGCCGAGGAGCGTCTCGGCGCCCTGCTGGTCGAGGATGGTCCGCGAATCGATCTTGGACGACACCTGGAACGCCACGCGCGTCGGCACGTTCGCCTTGATCAGGCCGGTGATGACGTCCACCGACGGACGCTGCGTCGCCAGAATCAGGTGGATGCCCGCCGCGCGCGCCTTTTGCGCAATGCGCGCGATCAGCTCTTCGACCTTCTTGCCCACGACCATCATCAGGTCGGCCAGTTCGTCGATCACGACCACGATGTATGGCAGGCGCGAAAGCGGCTCGGGCTCCTCGGGCGTGAGCGAGAACGGATTCGGGATGTGCTCGTCGCGCTTGGCGGCGTCGTCGATCTTGTTGTTGTAGCCCGCGAGGTTGCGCACGCCGAGCTTGCTCATGAGCTTGTAGCGGCGCTCCATCTCGGCCACCACCCAGTTCAGCGCATGACCGGCCTGACGCATGTCCGTCACCACCGGGCAGAGCAGATGCTGAATCCCCTCGTACATGCTCATTTCGAGCATCTTCGGATCGATCAGGATCAGGCGGACCTGCTCGGCCGTCGCCTTGTAGAGCAGCGACAGGATCATCGCGTTGATGCCGACCGACTTGCCCGAGCCGGTCGTGCCGGCCACCAGCAGGTGGGGCATCTTCGCCAGATCGGCGACCACCGGCTTGCCGCCGATGTCCTTGCCCAGCGCCAGCGTGAGCAGCGACGACGAATCGTTGTAGATTTCCGAGCCGAGAATCTCTGTCAGCCGCACCGTCTGGCGACGCGGATTCGGCAGCTCCAGCCCCATGTAGTTCTTGCCGGGAATGGTTTCGACCACGCGGATCGACACCAGCGAGAGCGAACGCGCCAGATCCTTGGCCAAATTCACGATCTGGCTGCCCTTGACGCCCGTGGCCGGCTCGATCTCGTAGCGGGTGATGACCGGTCCCGGATAGGCCGCCACCACGCTCACCTCGACGCCAAAGTCCTTGAGTTTCTTCTCGATCAGACGCGAGGTGAATTCGAGCGTCTCGGCCGACACGGTTTCCTGTGCGGCCGGCGCCGGGTCGAGCAACGCCAGCGGCGGCAGCATCGAGTCGGGCAGATCGGCAAACAGCGGCGCCTGCTTCTCCTTCTCCACACGCTCGCTCTTGGGGACGACCTTGACCGGCGGCACGATCTGCACCGGCTCGTGAACTTCGGCGCGCACGCGGTTCTGCACCACGGCGCCCTCTCGCGCGATCGCGGCTTCCTCGCCCAGGCGCCGGTCCTGGCGTGCCTCGCGACGGCGACGGATCACGGTGCCCGTGTCGAGGATCAGCGCACCGAGCTTTTCAGCGGCCGAAAGCCAGGAAAAATGGAACAGCAGCGACAGACCGAACGCGAAGATGAGCAGCAACGCGAGCGTGCCGCCCGTAAAGCCGAGCGCATGCTGGAAAAAGCTGCCGACGGTCTCGCCGATCACTCCGCCGGACGCACGCGGCAACTGCGCCTTGAAACGGTACAGGCGCAGCGACTCGATGCCGGCGCTCGAGAGCAGCACCATCAGCGAGGAGACGATCTCCACCCACCCGCCGCTGACGAGCCGTTCGCGCAGCGGGGGCGCCTCGCGTCGGGCCGAGATGCGCCGGTAGCCCGACACCACGCGCCGGGCAATGAACACGACCAGCCAGTACGCGGACAGGCCGAGCATGAGCAGCAGCATGTCGGCCACCCACGCGCCGACGCGCCCCGCCCAGTTGGCGATTCGCTCCACGTGCGCCGCGTGCGTCCAACTGGGGTCCAGACGGCTGTACGAGAACAGCGCCATCAACAGGAACACCATCAGCGCGACTTGCGCCATCCAGCGGATTTCATGGAATAGGTGCGTCACCCGGTTGGGCAACGACGATCCGGCACCAGCAGAGAAGGAAGATTTCGTCGTCATCAAGCCATGAGGTTGGGCGGGCAGACGGGCGGCCTGCCGCGCGGCAAGGCTCCATTGTAAACAACTATTACAACGCTCAACGCACGAAAAGGTGACAAGCAGTAACGCCAAAGAGCGACGCCGCGTCCCCCATCGGCCGCCGTCCGCCGCCATCGGCCCTGCCGCCCCGCCGCCCCGCCGATCCACCACTGCGCCGCACTTGGGTTTTGGCGCCTGCGCCCCCATCTGCGGGCCGTGTGCCGGCGCGCCATTGCACGCCCGAAGGGCCGGCGCGCAGGCTATCGGCCCAATTGCCAGGCTCGATCAACGAAACCACGTCGCCCCTTTATAATGTCGGTTTGCGCCGGTCCCCGGCGTCAGCTTTCATCCCCCTTTCCGGTGAGTCCGTCCATGTCCGCTCCCAAGCACGCCAAAGTCCTGATTCTCGGTTCCGGCCCCGCCGGCTACAGCGCTGCTGTCTATGCCGCGCGCGCCAACCTCAACCCCGTGCTGATCACCGGGCTCGCCCAGGGCGGCCAACTGATGACCACCACCGACGTCGAGAACTGGCCCGGCGACCCGACCGGCGTGCAAGGCCCCGAGCTGATGGAGCGCATGCGCGCGCATGCCGAGGCGTTCAAGACCGAGATGATCTTCGACCACATCCATACGGCGCACCTCAACGAACGCCCGCTGCGCCTGGTCGGCGACTCCGGCGAATACACGGCAGACGCCCTGATCATTGCCACCGGCGCCTCGGCGCAGTATCTCGGCCTGCCGTCGGAAGACGCCTTTTCGGGCCGCGGCGTGTCCGCCTGCGCCACCTGCGACGGCTTCTTCTACAAGGGTAAGGAAGTCTGCGTCGTCGGCGGGGGCAACACGGCCGTCGAAGAAGCGCTCTATCTGTCGAACATCGCCAGCAAGGTCACCGTGATCCACCGCCGCGACAAGTTCCGCGCCGAGCCGATTCTCGTCGACCGCCTGCTCGAGAAGGCCAAGCAAGGTGTCGTCGAGCTCAAGTACGACCATGTGCTCGAGGAAGTGCTCGGCGACGACTCCGGCGTGACCGGCGTGCGCATCAAGAACGTGAAGACCGGCGCCCATGAAGACGTGGCGCTGCATGGCGTGTTCATCGCCATCGGCCACAAGCCGAACACGGACATCTTCGAGGGCCAGCTCGAGATGAAGAACGGCTACATCGTCACGCACAGCGGCCTGAACGGCAACGCCACGGCCACCAGCGTGCCGGGCGTTTTCGCCGCCGGCGACGTGCAGGACCACATCTACCGCCAGGCCATCACCAGCGCCGGCACGGGCTGCATGGCCGCACTCGACGCCCAGCGCTACCTCGAGAACCTCGACCAGTAAGCCGGCGCGCGGGCCCGCGGCCGACGCCTCGCGGCAGCGCCCGTCTCGTGTGAGCCCCACGCGAGGCCGGCGCCGCCCACACATCCCGTCCTTGTTCCGCACGATCATGAGCAAGAAGCCCCCCAAACTCAGCCTCGAGGACCTGGCCGGTCTGCGCGATTCGCTCGCCAGGCAGACGGCACGGCGCGACGCCGAGCGCGTGGCCGCCGCCAGGCGCGCTGCGCAGGCCGCGCGTGACGCCAACGTCTTTCGCGACAGCATCGGCGACATCGCTCCGCTCTCCGGCAAGGGCGCGGCCAACCGCGTCGAGCATCCGCGTCGCCCGCCGGCGCCGGTGGCGCGCCTGACGCAGGCGGACGAAGCGGCCGTTCTGTTCGAATCGCTCTCCGACGAGTTCGACCCCGAAGCACTCTTCGATACGGACGACCGCCTGTCTTATCGGCGTCCGGGCATCAGCCGTGATACCGTCGTCAAACTGCAACGCGGCGACTGGGTGGTGCAGGCGCAGATCGATCTGCATGGCATGCGCCGTGACGAAGCGCGCGAGGCGCTGTCGGCCTTCCTGCACGACGTCGTCAAACGCGGGCTGCGCTGCGTGCGCGTCATCCACGGCAAGGGATTGGGCTCGGTCAACCGCGAACCGGTGCTCAGGGACAAGGTCCGCAGCTGGCTCGCGCAGAAGAACGAAGTGCTCGCCTGGGTGCAGGCGCAGGGACGCGACGGCGGCAGCGGCGCGCTGGTAGTATTGCTCCAGGCCGGGCAGACGAAGGCGGCTCGCGCCGGCGCCTGACGCTCTCACCGGTGCGCCCGGCAGCGCGCCATACGGGGGTATCGCTGCGGATATCGTCCCATGCCGCTACCCATGCCGCCGCAGATCACGACGTATCACCGACAGGATTCGCCGATGATTCACGAGATGAGCGCCCAACTGCTTACGATTCTGGCCATCATGGAGGCCATTGCCGTATTCTCGTGCGCCATCTCCGGTTTTGCCGAAGCCCGCAAGCAGCATCTCGACCCGGTCGGCGCGTTCGTGCTGGCCTTCGCGACCGCCTTCGGCGGCGGCACGTTGCGCGACGTGCTGCTCGATCACCGTCCCTTCTATTGGGTGCAGCACCAGTGGTACACCGTGCTCATCCTCGTGCTCTCGCTCTCGACCTCCGGCGTGCTGCGCCTCGTCTCGCGCGTGGCGACCGAGCGCGTGCTGCTTATCACCGACGCCGTGGGGCTCGGCTTCTTCAGCGCGTCGGGCACCTCGCTCGCGCTGCAGACGGACATGTCCGCGTTCATGTCCGTGATGATGGGCGTGATCACCGGCGTGGGTGGCGGTGTCATGCGCGACATTCTCTGCAACGAGGTGCCGCTCGTGCTGCGCGACACGCGCCCCTACGCGGTGTGCGCCTTCATTGGCGGATGGATCTACATCGCCCTCACCTACGCCGACATCGACCCGGTCTACTCGCTCTCGATCAGCGCGCTGTCCGTCATCGTGGTGCGCCTGCTCACGGTAGCTTTCGACGTCAGACTCACGTCCTAGCGGGACTGGCCCGGCAGCGCGGCCAGCGCAGTTCTGCCCGATTCTGCGCGATGCAATGAATGCCGGTTGATGGTCAGATTGATGGTCATTTACGTGGATCAACGACGATTGGGGGACGATCGGCGACCATCCATCGACTGTCCATCGACTGTCCATCGTTAACGCCGAAGGGCGACGCCGCTCGCGCAGCCGTCGCCCTCCGTCATGCCCTCTTCGTCCTGTGCGCCTTGCCTGTGAGCGCGCCGCGGCAACGGCGGCGGCGCGCCTGATCTCAGACCGCCTGCTCGCCCTCTTCGCCGGTCCGGATGCGGATCACGCGCTCCACGTCCGTCACGAAGATCTTGCCGTCGCCGATCTTGCCGGTGCGAGCCGCGCCGAGCACAGCGTCGATGACCTGCTCGGCCTGCGCGGCGCTCACCACGACTTCGATCTTGATCTTGGGCAGGAAGTCGACGACGTACTCGGCGCCGCGATACAGCTCGGTGTGCCCCTTCTGGCGGCCGAAGCCCTTCACTTCCGTGACGGTCAGGCCCGTGACGCCGACTTCGGCCAGCGCCTCGCGGACTTCGTCGAGCTTGAACGGTTTGATGATGGCAGTTACGCGTTTCATTGTCGCCTCAATATCTTGGTTGGAATGTTCTGAAAATTCGCCGGGCTATTGTACCGGTCCGGCGGCGGCGCCCCGATGACAGTGCGCCGGGCGCGACAGTCACGGCTCAGGCGTGCGGGTCGTCGGGCACCGTCTCGAGATCCGCGAGCCACACCACCGACTCCGAATCGCTGGGCGCTCGCCAGTCGCCGCGCGGCGAGAGCGAACCGCCCGTGCCAACCTTCGGTGCGTTCGGCACGCACGAGCGCTTGAACTGGCTGGTGCGGAAGAACCGGTCCACGAAGATGCGCAGGTTGCGCTTGATCGCGGCCAGATCGTATGCGTGCCGGGTGAGATGACCCTCGTCGGGCCAGCGGCCGGCCGACGCGTCGTGCCACGCGCTCCAGGCGAGGAACGCGACCTTGCTCGGCGCGTAGCCGAAGCGCAGCGTGTAGTACAGATGGAAGTCCTGCAGCTCGTAGGGGCCGATGAAGTGCTCCGTGCGCTGCTCCGGAGCGCCGTTCGCCTTGCCGGGCACCAGCTCAGGGCTGATTTCCGTCTCGAGGATGTCGATGAGCACGTTGCGGCGGTGCACGGCGCCCCCCGCGTCTTTGGCATCCTTGGCATCCGCGGCGCCCTTCGCATGCTTGCCGCCGGTCATCTGCGCCGACGACGCACCGCCCAACTGCCCCGTCTCGGCAACCCAGCGCACGAGATGCATGATGAGCGTCTTCGGCACGCTCGCGTTCACGTTGTAGTGGGACATGTGATCGCCCACGCCGTAGGTACACCAGCCCAGCGCCAGCTCGCTCAGATCGCCGGTGCCGATGACGATCGCACCGAGATGGTTCGCCAGACGGAACAGATGATTGGTGCGCTCGCCCGCCTGCACGTTCTCGAAGGTGACGTCGTAGACCTCCTTGCCCTGCGCGAACGGATGGCCGAGATCCTTGAGCATCTGCATGCAGCTCGGGCGGATGTCGATTTCGCGCGCGGTGCAGCCGACGGCCTCCATCAATTCGCGCGCCTGACGCAGCGTGCGCTCGCTCGTGGCGAAGCCCGGCATGGTGTACGCGAGGATATTGGTGCGCGGCAGCCCGAGCCGGTCCATGACCTTCGCGCAGACGAGCAGCGCGTGCGTGGAATCGAGACCGCCGGACACGCCGATCACGACCTTCTGGATCTTCGACGACGACAGGCGCTGCATGAGCGCCTGCACCTGGATGTTGTAGACCTCGTGGCAGCGCTCGTCGCGGCGGCGCGGATCGGCCGGCACGTAGGGGAAGCGCTCGATGGCGCGCGCGAGCGGCAGCTCGGCATCGCGCGGCACGGCGACATCGACCCTGACCGTGCGAAAGCGCGCGACCTCCCCGGCGTGGCGCCGCACCGACACGCCGAACGTCGTCTGGTGCATGCGCTCGCGCGCGAGCCGCTCGAGATCGATGTCGGCATAGATCAGATGCGACTCGCTCGCGAAGCGCGCCGACTCGGCCAGCATGTCCCCGTTCTCGTAGATGAGCGCCTGACCATCCCAGGCCAGATCGGTCGTGGACTCGCCCTGTCCGGCCGAGGTGTAGAGATACGCGGCCAGGCAGCGCGCCGACTGTTGCGCGACCAACTGATGGCGGTACGCCGACTTGCCGACAACGATGTTCGACGCCGACAGGTTGACGAGCACCGTCGCGCCGGCGAGCGCGGCAAACGACGACGGCGGCACCGGCACCCAGACGTCTTCGCAGATTTCGCAGTGAAAGCGCAGCAAAGGCTGATCGACCGCTTCGAAGATCAGCGAGCCGAACGGCACGTCGTGGCCGAGCAGCGCCACGGTGTCGACGCCCGCATCGTCCGCCGCATTGAACTGGCGAGCTTCGTAGAACTCGCTGTAGTTCGGCAGATACGTCTTGGGCACCACGCCGTGCACGCGACCGCGCGCGACCACCACGGCGCAGTTAAAGAGCCGCTGCTGCACGCGCACCGGCATGCCCACGATGAGTGCGGCGCCGATTTCGCGGCTGGCCTCGACGACCGAGGCGAGCGCCGTGTTGCACGCATCGAGCAGGGCGCGTTGCTGAAACAGGTCTTCGCAGGAATAGGCCGGAATGCCCAGTTCGGGGAAGGCGACGAGCACGGCGCCGGCGGCATCGGCCTCGCGCGCGAGCGCAATCGTCTGCGCGGCGTTGTATGCGGGATCGGCCACGCGGCATTGCGGCACTCCGACGGCCACACGCGCGAAATCGTGGTTGTAGAGATTGAGGAATCGGTTGGTCATGTCGGCGGCTACCAGGCATCGCCCATGTGCCGGAGCCCCGGCAGGCCGCGCAGCCGCTGCGGCCGGCGCGCCCGCCCGGCGCGCTCGGCGGACGGTGGGAATCGCCAGTATATTACGTGAGCCCCCGTTTTGCCGGGCCCCGCCATGCCCGCGAGAGGTCAGGACGCCACGCGTTTGAACGGCGTATGCCCCTCCAACTCGCCGATGTGCTCGTCCATCGCGGACGTCTCCGCGTCGAGGAACTCCGCGATGGCATCGGCAAAGCGCGCATCGGCGATCCAGTGCGCCGACCACGTCGGCGTGGGCAGCAGGCCGCGCGACATCTTGTGCACACCCTGCGCGCCCCCTTCGAAGCTGCGCAGCCCATGTGCGATGCAGTATTCGATACCCTGCGCGTAGCACGTCTCGAAATGCATGCCGGAGACGAAATCGGTGGTCCCCCAATAGCGTCCGTACATCGTGTCGCCGCTCACCACGTTGAGCGCACAGGCAAGCGGCTGGTCGTCGCGCTCGGCCAGCACGATCAGGAACGCGTCGGGCATCGCCGCGTGTACCTGTGCGAAGAATTCGCGGCTCAGATACGGCGCATTCCAGTGTTCGCGATACGTGTTTTCGTAGCAACGGTAGAAGAAGTCGAGCGCCGCATCGTCGATCCCGGCGCCGCGCAGCCACCGGTAGGTCACCCCGGCGTCGCGCACCCGGCGGCGATCCTGCTTCAGCTTCTTGCGCTTTTCCTGGTTCATCTGCGCGAGAAAGTCGTCGAACGTCGCGAAGCCCGCGTTCTCCCAATGGAACTGCACCCCCTCGCGCAGCATATATCCCGCCTCGGTGAGCGCGGCCAGATCGTCGTCGTGGGTGAACAGCACATGGATCGAGGAGAGGTCCATCTGCCTGGCAAACGCAATGGCGCCGCGCGCGAGCGCGACCCGATCGGCGTGCGTGCGGGCGAGCAGACGCGGTCCCGTGACCGGCGAGAAAGGCACCGCGCACAACAGCTTGGGGTAATAGCGCAGGCCGTGGCGAGCGAAGGCGTCCGCCCACGCGTGGTCGAACACATACTCGCCGCGCGAATGCGACTTCACATAGAGCGGCATGGCGCCCGCGAGCACGTCGCCCGCGTGCATGAGCAGATAGGCCGGCTGCCAGCCGGTGCGCCTCGACGCACAGCCGCTCTCATGCATGGCGTGCAAAAACGCGTGCTGCACGAAAGGGTTGCCGCCTGCGAGCGCATTCCACGCGTCGGCAGGCACGTCCTCGATCGATTGCACTACACGGATGACGACTTCGCTACTCACCGCTCACCTCACTCCGAACCGGTCTCCCGGCATGAACGCCGACAGACATTGTCGCCGAACTCGGCGTCGCTTTCACGGCGACCCCGGCGCGGCGCCCTGTTGCGGCCCGCGCCGGCTCGCGCGATGCCCGGAAACGGCCGCCGGAAAACAAGAAACCCGGCGCGGGGCCGGGTTCCTCGGACGCCGCCGCAGCGGCATGACAGGCGAAAATCGCTTACTTCTTGGCGTTGGCCACGCCGTCGACGATTTCCTTGTGGGCGGCCTCGACGCCCTCCCAGCCTTCGACCTTGACCCACTTGCCCTTCTCGAGCGCCTTGTACTGCTCGAAGAAGTGCTTGATCTGGTCCTTCAGGTAACCCGGCACGTCGTCGATCGACTTCATGTGCGCCGTCATCGGGCAGATCTTGTCGACCGGCACGACGACCAGCTTGGCGTCCACCCCCGACTCGTCGGTCATGTTGAGCATGCCCAGCGCGCGGCAACGCACGACCGATCCGGCCAGCAGCGGGAACGGGGTGACGACCAGTGCGTCGACGGGGTCACCGTCGCCGGCGAGCGTCTGCGGAATGAAGCCGTAGTTGGCCGGATAGCGCATGCCCGTGCCGATGAAGCGGTCAACGACCAGCAGGCCCAGATCCTTGTCGGCTTCGTACTTCACCGGGTCGCTTTGCGCGGGGATCTCGATGATGACGTTGAAATCGTTGGGGATGTCCTTACCGGCAGGCACGTGGTTGAAGCTCATGATGGCATTCCTGTAGATGAAAAATGGCGTGCCGCCGCGCGGCGTGCGCGTCCGGCGGCCTGCCGGATGCCACGCCGCCCGACGGCAACCGGGCGCCGGACATTATAGCGGGTTTGCCTGATTGGCCCGTATTGCCGGCAGCCGGGCCAGGCGCCGCGGCGTGAGCTCGTCCACGCGCGCGCAGCCCGCCAGCTGCATCGTGATGCGCAGCTCGGCGAGCAGCAGCGCGAGCACGCCTGCGGCGCCCTCGCCGCCTCGGGCCGCCACGCCATAGAGCGGCGCGCGCCCGAGGAGCACGCCGCTGGCCCCGAGCGCGACCGCTTTGGCCACGTCGGCGCCGCGCCGCACGCCGCCGTCGACGAAAACGGTCATCGGCGGACCGCTCGCGTGGATCGCCTCGACGATCGGCGGCAGCGCCTCGAGCGGCGCGAGCGTGCTGCCCAACTGACGTCCGCCGTGATTGGAGACGACGATGCCGTCGGCGCCGTGCGCCTGCGCGAGCCGCGCGTCTTCGACCGTCTGAACGCCCTTGACCAGCACTTCTCCCGGCCAGTGCCGGCGCACCCAGTCGAGGTCGTGCCAGCCCAGCGACAGATCCATCTGGCGGCTCAGCATGGCGGCGTGGCGCGCGAGATCGGCCCGCTCGCCGACGCTGCGCGCGATGTTGCGCAGTTGCGGCGCGCCGTGCGCCAGCATCTGCCAGCTCCAGTGCGGATGGCGCAGGCAGTCCGCGATCAGGCGCGGCGTGAACTTCAGCGGCAGCTTGAAGCCATTGCGCGTGTCGTGATCGCGCTTGCCGTGCACCGGCGTGTCGACGGTGAGCAGCAGCGTGCGAAAGCCCGCCTCGCGCGCGCGCTGCATCATGTTCTGCGCGATGCGGCGATCCTGCTGCACGTAGAGTTGGAGCCACAGCTCACCGTCGGGCACGGCAGCGCGCACGTCTTCGAGCAATGAGGTCGACGCCGTCGACAGCACGAACGGCAGCCCCGCGTCGGCCGCCGCGCGCGCGAGCAACTCGTCCGCACGCGGCCAGAACAGGCCGTTGAGCCCGGTAGGTCCCACGGCCATGGGTGCCGCGGCTTTGCGTCCCCAGAACGCCGTCTCGCTCGTCGTGCGCGACGTGTCGGTCAGCACCCGCGGCGAAAAGCCCCACTGCGCGAACGCATCGCGATTGCGGCGCAACGCGTCGCCATCTTCGGCCCCGCCCTCCAGATAATCGAACGCCAGTTTCGTCAGCCGCCGCCGCGCCGCCTGGCGGTAGTCCTCCACGCACGAAAACGCGTGCATTGCTCCCCCTGTCTTCATGTGGCATCGCGACGAGCGTCGCGCATGCCAATCGTTCGCCCCGGCCCTTGACTCAGGGATAAATCGTTAGTCGCACACAAGCAATTGCATTACAATCACAATCGTTACAATCCGAACATACCGGTCCCTACCATGCCGCGCTCGTCCGCTCGGTCTTCCCGCCGTGGTGAAAACGCTCCGGCCTCTGCCCCCGCCAAGGCCGCCGCAGCGGCGAACACGGCGCAACCGGCCGCGCGCTCATCCCTGTTCGTCGGTTCCACGGAAAAGACGTTTCAGGTGTTGCACGCCTTCGACGGCCCCGCGCGCTACATGACGCTCGGCGATATCGCGAAAGCCGCCGGGCTCGATCGCAGCGCCACGCAGCGACTGGTACACACGCTCGAGGCGCTCGGGTATTTGTTCCGAGTGCCCGAAACGCGCACTTACGGTCTCACGACCAAGGTGCTTCAGTTCTCGTACAACTACATTCGTGCCAACGATCTCGTCGAGAAGGCCGCGCCGTATCTGCTCGACATCTTCCGCCGGGTGGGCGAGACGACCAACCTGCAGGAGCTCGACGGCCACGAGATCGTCTATATCGCGCGCTTTCCCGGCCAGCACCTCGTGAACATCGGCATCGTCGTGGGCGCGCGCCTTCCGGCCATGTTTACCGCCTCGGGCATTGCCATGCTGTCGCGCCTGTCCGACACTCGCGTGCGCGAGATTCTCGCGAACACGCCGCTCGAGCCGATGACGCCATACACCGTGCTCGACGAGAAAAAGCTGCTCGAACGCATCCAGACGGCGGCGCGGCGCGGCTACGCGATCGTCGAGAGCGAAACCGTCATGGGCGACATTTCGGTCGCCGCGCCGATCACCGACCACGACGGACAGGCCGTCGCGGCCATCAACATCTCCGTACCGACCTCCCGCTGGACGCGCGAGCGCGTCGAAGCGGAACTCGCGCCGCACGTTCAGGTAGCCGCGACCTCGATCTCGAAGTCGCGGCTGTCGACGTTCCGGCGTTGATCCGGCATTGATCCGGCATTGATCCAGCATTGATCCGGCATTCGGACGACGGCCGTCGCCGAACGTCCGCCACCGGGGCGAGGCGGCCTCGCCTGCCGCCCCGGCGCCAACCCCCTTCGCCAACCCTCCCGCTCGCCGCGAATCAGAATCAGCGTCCTTCGAAGATCGCCAACTGGCGGCGCAGCTCTTCGCGCAGTTGCGCCGACAGCGCGGGCGCGGGGGGCACGAGCGGGGCGAGCATGGCCGGCGCATTCACGCCGATCAGATCCATCACCGACTTCATCGGCCCGGGGTTCGTCTCGGCAAACGCCAGGTTCATCAGCGGAATGAGCGAACGGTGCAGCGCCAGCGCATCGGCCGTCTTGCCTTCGGCGGCCAGCGCGAAGATGCGCTGCCAGGCCGTGGGCAGCAGCGAGGCCGTCACCACGATGCCGCCACGCGCTCCGGCGGCCACATGCAGCGGGAACAACGTGTCCTCGCCGCTCAGCACGGCAAAGGAGTCGTCCACGCCGGCCACGGTGCGCAGGAAGTGCCACATGTCGGTATTGCACGCCTTCATGCCGACGATGTTCTCGTGGCGCGACAGCTCGTGCAGCACCTCCGGCGCGATGGCGATACGCGTGCGGTACGGAATCTCGTAGATCAGAATGGGCAGCGGCGACTCGTCGGCATAGCGCACGAAGTAGTCGCGAATGCCGGCTTGCGTCGGATTGGTGTAGTACGGCGTGAGCACGAGCAGACCGTCGGCGCCGGCCGCGGCAAAGTCACGGCCGGCCTCGATGGCGTCGTGATACCCCGGATCGAGCACGCCGGCGATCACCGGCACGTCGCGCCCGTGATCGCGCACTTCACGCACCGTGAGTTCGGCCATGCGAATGCGCTCGGCGCGCGAGAGCGCGCCATACTCGCCGGTGCCGCCCAGCGGCACCACGCCGTCGATGCCCTGCCCCAGCAAGTAGCGCAGCAGCGCGCGCGTGGCTTCGGTGTGAATCGTGTCGTCGGCATTCACCGGCGTGGGAATTGCCGGCAGAATGCCCTTCAGTTGTGCAGAGCGAAGCATGTGTCAAACGTCCGTGAGTCTTGAGTCGGATGAATCGGATGAATCGGATGAATCGGAGATGCCGCTTCAGATGGCCAGGCTGCGCCGGCGCAGGCGCTCGGCCACCCAGATCAGTGCGGCGATGAACAGGAACAGGCACGTGGAGACCGCCGCGATCACCGGCGAGATCTGCATCGTGATCTCGTCCCAGAATTGCTTGGGCAAGGTGGTCGACAGGCCGCCCGACGTGAACAGCGCGATCGTGAGCTCGTCGAACGACGTGGCGAACGCGAACAGGAACGACGACAGCAGGCCCGCGCCGAGAATCGGGAAAGTCACGCGGCGCAGCGTCGCCCACGGCCGGGCGCCCAGGCTGTAGGCGGCCAGATCGAGACGTGTGTCGTAGTTGCGCAGCACCGCCATCATGGTGATGACGACGTAAGGCACGGCCACCACGGTGTGCGCGATGGTCAGCCCGACGCTCGAGCCCACGAGCCCGACCTTGGCGAAGAAATAAAACACGCCGACGGCCAGGATCATGCGCGGCACGACAATCGGCGCGAGCACGAAGGCGAGCATTGCCGACTTGCCGCGCATGCCGCCGCGCACCAGCAGGAATGCCGCGGGCGTGCCGATCAGCATCGAGAGCAGGCCGGCGCCGATGCCGACGAGCATCGAGCGCGTGATCGCCTGCATCCACAGCGGCGAGTCCCAGACCTGCTGGTACCACTGCAGCGAGACGCCCTTGGGCGGCCACGCCAGCCCCGACGCCGAATCGAACGAGATCGGAATCATCAGCAGCGCGGGCGCCGCGAGGAACAGCACGAGCACAAGGACGAGCACGCGCAATACCGGGCCGTCGCCCTGTTCGCGCTTGCTGCGCGGCAGCGCGCGCAGCAGTACGTCCGTGGCGGCGCCCAGCGCGCCGAGCACCGCCTCGCCGAGCGCGCGCGTCCAGCCGCCGCGACGCTTGCCGGTCTTCACGTCCCCGCCGCCGCCGGCCATCGTGGAGAGCCCCACCATGCGGTCGTAGACGAAGAACACCACGAGCACCACGGCGAGCAGCAGCACGGAGATCGCACCGGCGAAGCCCCAGTTGAGCGCCTGCATGACCTGATCGATGATGAGCTGCGTGATCATCGTCTCGTGGCGGCCGCCGAGCAGCGTCGGCGTGATGAAGAAACCGATCGACGTGACGAACACCATCAGCGCGCCCGCCGCCACGCCGGGCAGCGACAGCGGAAAATACACGCGCCAGAACACCGTGCCGGGACGCGCGCCCAGCGTCGACGCCGCGCTCGGCAAACGGCGGTCGATGTTCTCCATCACGGAGAGCATGGTGAGCACGGCCAGCGGCATGAGCGCGTGCACCATGCCGAGCACGACGGCCGGGAAGCTGTAGAGCAGCGAGAGCGGCGCGTCGATCAGCCCGAGGTCCATCAGCGTGCGATTGACCACGCCGTTGCGCCCGAGCAGCACCACCCATGCGAACGTGCGCACGAGAAAGCTCGTCCAGAACGAGAGCAGCACCCAGAACAGCAGGCGTTGCTTGCGCGCGCCGGTGAGCGTCGAGAGCCGGTAGGCGATCGGGTAGCCCGTGAGCACGGCGAAGAACGTCGTGTAGAGCGAGACCTTGAGTGTGATGAGCAACACCTCGACGTACACCGACGAGGCGAACAGACGCTGGTATTCGGCCAGCGTGAAGCCGCCCTTGTCGCGAATGCTCAGCAGCAGCAGTTGCCCGACCGGATAGATCAGCATCACCGCCAGCAAGATGACGATGGGCGCGGCCATGAGCAGCGGTCGCACGCGCGCACGCCAGCGGGCGCGGCGCGGTGCGGGCTGCGCCGGATGCGAGGAAGAGGACGAGGGACGAACCACGGCGGATGCACTCATCGCTTACCCCGCGATCGCCACGGCGTCGTCGGCGCGCCACGCAAGGCCGAGCGTCTGCCCGATCTCGAAGCGGTTGCCCTGGCGATGCGTCGGGAACGCCGCCACGAGCGGCTTGTCCGCATCGGCGCCCGTCGCCTGCGACTGCAGATACAGCTTCGTCATGCCGCCCGTGACCATGATGTCGGTGAGCCTTGCCGAGATGGTGGCCACGCCGTCGGCGTGGGCGGCCGGCGCCGCGCCGGCGACATCGCGCACGTGCAGGTTCTGCGGACGCAGCATGAGCTTGACCGGCCGGCCGCGCTCGACCTGCGGGTCGTAGACCATCGCGGCGGCGCCTTCCACTCCGGGCATTGCCACGCGCACCTGATCGCCGGCGCGCTCGAGCACGGTCGCGTCGAGCAGGTTCGACTCGCCGAGAAAGTCCGCGACGAAAACGCTCTTTGGCCGGAAGTACAGGTCGTCCGGCGTACCGAGCTGGGCGATCTCGCCGGCATTCATCAGGCAGATGCGATCGGACATCGTCATCGCCTCTTCCTGATCGTGCGTCACGTACACGATGGTGGTGCCCAGCTCGCGGTGAATGCGCTTGATCTCGAGCTGCATGTGATCGCGCAGCTTCTTGTCGAGCGCGCCCAGCGGCTCGTCCATCAGAATGATCGACGGCCGGTAGACCATGCAGCGCGCGAGCGCGATGCGTTGCTGCTGGCCGCCCGAGAGCTCGCGCGGAAAGCGCTCCGCCACGTGCGGCAGATGCACCATTTCAAGCGCGTTCATGACCAGCTTGCGAGCCGTGGCCGCGTCCGTGCGGCGCATCTGCAACGGGAACGCGATGTTCTGCGCGACGGTCATGTGCGGGAACAGCGCGTAGTTCTGGAACACCATGCCGATGTCGCGCTCGTAGGGCGCCCCGTAGGTGACATCGGTCCCATTGATACGGATCGCGCCCGCATCGGGCTGCGCCAGACCGGCGATGAGCGAGAGCAACGTGGTCTTGCCCGAGCCGCTGGGCCCGAGCAGGGTCAGGAATTCGCCCTGAGCGACATCGAGGTCGGTCGGCGCCAGCGCGACGAAATCGCCGTAGCGCTTGGACAGGCCCGAGACTTGAAGATTGGCAACGGTCATGAGATCAGCACCCCATAAAGCATGAAACGAGACGGCAGGTGAGGATCAGGTCAGGATCCAGCGGTTGAAGCGCTCGAGCGCCACGCTCTGGTTCTGTTGCCAGAACTTCGCGTTGATCTGCACGCCGCTCTTGATGTTCTCGGGGAACGTCGGGCAGTTCCTGGCCACCTCCGGCTTCACGTAGTTGAACGCTTCGGGCTGCGTCATGCCGGCCGGGAAGTACTTGACCAGTTCGGCCTGGCGCTTCGGATCGCTCGCGAACTTGATGAACTCGCGGCAGGCCGCGGCGTTCGGCGTGCCCTTGAGAATCGACCAGTTGTCGCAGCCCCAGATGTTCTGATGCCACACGATCTGCACGGGCACGCCATTCGCCTGCGCCGATTGCGCGCGCGAGGCCCAGGTGGCGACCATGTCGACTTCGCCCGAACCGAGCATCTGTTCGACCTGCGCGCCGGTGGTCCACCACACGTCGACGTGCCTGGCGACCTTGTCCAGGCTCCTGAACGCGCGATCGAAGTCGCACGGATAGACCGAACCGGCGGCAACGCCGTCGGCGAGCAGCGCTTCCTCGATGGTGTCGAACGGATACTTGCGGATCGAGCGGCGGCCCGGGAAGTCCTTCACGTTCCACAGATCGGCCCACGAAGCGGGCGCCTTGCGGCCCTTGAACGCGTCGGTGCGATACGCGAGCACGGTCGAGTAGACGTTGGTGCCCACGCCGAACGGCGACATGTATTGCTGCGGAATCTTCGAGACGACCGGATCGGACTCCAGACCGTGGCGCTCCAGATACTCCTTGCCGCCGGAGGTGAGCAGCAAGATCGCGGGCTGGCTGATCTTGGCCATGTCCCACGTGTAGCTGCCCGCCTCGACCATGCTCTTGATCTGCGCGGTCGGCTCCGCGTTGGCCTGCACGCCCACGACTTCGATGCCGGTCGCCTTGGCGAACGGCTTGTAGTACACCGCGTCGTATGCCTTGGTGTAGATGCCGCCGTCGTCGCGCACGACGATGCGCTTGCCGGCCGCGCGCGAGGGGGTCCACACGAACGGGAACGCCACGGCAGCAGCGCCGGCAAGCGCCGTCTTCATGGCCGTGCGGCGGCCCGGTTGCGCGGGCGACGCCGCGGTGTTGTCGATGATGTCGAGCGGGCTTGCGGAGGTCTTGCGTTTCATCATGGTCTCCGGTCAGGGAACGAGGCGCCCCGGGTTGAACAACTGGTTGGGATCCAACGCGGCTTTGAGCGTGCGCATGAGCGCGAGCTCGGCCGTCGATTTGTAGCGTTGCATGAGGGGCAGACCCGTCTGCCCGACGCCATGCTCGGCGCTGAACGTGCCGGCCAGGCGCGCCGCCACGTCGTTCACGCAGGCGCGCATGGCGTCGCCCGTCGCGGCGCTGTCGGCAAGCGCCGCCCAGGCCTCGAACGAGAACATCGGAATGAAATGGACGTTGCCGTCGCCCATGTGGCCGACAATCGCGATGTCGAGCCCGGGCACGATGGCGTGGACCGCGCGCGTAGCGGCTTCGATGAATTCGGGCACGCTCGAGACCGGCACGGCACAGTCCGTCGTCAGGCCGACGGCCGCCTTCTTGTTGGCCTCGCTCACGCTGTGACGCACTTCCCAGAGGTCCGCGCGCTGCGTCTCGTTCGCGGCGATGACGGCGTCGTCGACGAGACCCTGCTCGACCGCTTCGCCCAGTGTTTCGGTGAGTACGGCCTCGAGCGCGTGCGCGTCGCGCGTGTCGCCCAGCTCGACGAGCACGTGCCAGGCATGCGTGCCGCCCAGCGGGTTGCGGCGGTTCGGCACGTGCGCGAGCACCAGTTCGAGCTGGTGACGGTTCATGATCTCGAACGCCGACAGGCGCGAGGCGCACGCCCGCTGGAACATGCCGAGGATCCGCAGCGCGGCGGCCGGGTCGCGCGGCGCGAACCACGCAAGCGCATGGTGCGTGGGCAGCGCATGGAGCTTGAGTGCCGCCGCCGTGATGACGCCCAGCGTGCCTTCGGCGCCGATGAACAGGTGCTTCAGATCGATGCCGGTGTTGTCCTTGCGCAGCGCGCGAAGGCCGTCCCACACGGTGCCGTCGGCCAGCACGACCTCGAGGCCGAGCACGTTCTCGCGCGTGTTGCCATAACGCAGCACGCTCGTGCCGCCGGCATTCGTCGAGAGCGTGCCGCCGATCTGGCACGAACCTTCCGCGCCGAGACTGACCGGATACAGGCGGCCGACCCCGGCCGCCGTCTCCTGCACGGTCTTCAGAATGCAGCCGGCCTCGACGATCATCGACCCGTTGGCCGCGTCCACCTGGCGAATGCGGCGCATGCGCGCGAGGTTGAGAAGCACGGGTGTCGGGCCGCCCGAGGGCGGCACCGCGCCGCCGCACAGGCTCGTGTTGCCGCCTTGCGGCAGGATCGGCACGCCAGCGGCCGCGCACAGCTTCACCACCGTGCTGACCTGCTCGGTAGTGGACGGCAGCACGACGCACAGCGCGTCGCCACGATAGCGGCCGCGCCAGTCCTGCGTGTACCCGGCGGTGTCGGACTCGCCGCTCAACACGGCCGCCGCGCCGAGCGCGTCCTGCAAGCGCGCCATCAGCGTCTCGCGCGTCACTGCATCGTTCATTGCCTGCCTGCTCCTCGATAGCCTGGCCCGTATGGCCTCAATGCGCGTTCGGACCATCACGCCGCGCGACTTCGCCATGGAGATGCGCAGGCAACGGTGCCTGCCAGACGTCCATCTGGCGATTCAATGTGATCAAGGATAGGCGAGAAAAAATTGCAATAAAATATCTTTAATTGCAATGCGATCGTTTTAGGTGTTTATGCGGATGTGCCTCATCGGACGGTCAACGCGCTCGCGAGTTAAGTGATAATGGGCGGCGACGCCACGGTGACCACGCCAGCGGCGTTCCTCATCGCTCAACCCGAGTCCAACCCGACACGAGGTGCAGTCGACATGCCCGAAGCAACACACTTCATCGGCAATCAATGGGTCGCGCCCGCGAAAAGCCCAGCCATCTCCCCCATCGCCGTTCTCGACCCTTCCGACGGACAGCCGTTCAGCCGCATCGCTCGCGGCGACGCCGAAGACATCGACCGTGCCGTGAAGGCCGCACGCGCGGCCTTCGAAGGCGACTGGGGGCGCCTGGCCGCCGCCGAGCGCGGCCGCCTGCTCTATGCGCTCGCCAACACGCTGGCCAGGCATCATGAGGAACTGGCGCAGATCGAAGCGCGCGACACCGGCAAGCCGCTCAAGCAGGCGCGCGCCGATGCGGCCGCGATCGTGCGCTACTTCGAGTTCTACGCCGGGGCGGCCGACAAGCTGCACGGCGAGACGATTCCCTATCAGCAAGGCTTCACGGTCTTCACGGTGCGCGAGCCGCACGGTGTGACCGGCCACATCATTCCGTGGAACTACCCGCTGCAGATCTTCGGCCGCAGCGTGGCCGCGGCGCTCGCGACCGGCAACGCCTGCGTCGTCAAGCCGGCCGAAGACGCGTGCCTGTCGCTGCTGCGCGTGGCCGAGCTGTCGCTCGAGGCCGGCTTGCCGCCCGGCGCGCTCAACATCGTGACCGGTTATGGCGCGGAAGCCGGCGCGGCGCTCGCCCGCCATCCGGGCATCGATCACATTTCGTTTACCGGCTCGCCCGCGACCGGCACGCTCATCTCGCAGATGGCCGCCGAAAACCACACGCCGGTCACGCTGGAGCTCGGCGGCAAGTCGCCGCAGATCATCTTCGCCGACGCCGACATGCAGGCCGTGCTGCCCGTGGTCGTGAACGCCATCGTGCAGAACGCCGGGCAGACATGCTCGGCTGGCAGCCGCCTGCTCGTGCAGCGCGATGCCTACGAATCGGTGCTCGCGCATCTGGCCGAGGCGTTCGCGGCGCTGCGCGTGGGACCGTCGCAGGACGATCTCGACCTCGGGCCGCTCATCAGCGCACGTCAGCAGCAGCGCGTATGGGATTTCCTCTCGGAAGCGCAGCACGACGGCGTCGCCGTGATGTCGCAGGGCGAAGTCGTCGGTAGCGCCCCGGAGTCGGGTTTTTATCAGGCGCCCACCCTGCTGCGCGACGTGCCCGAATCGCACCGCCTCGCGCGCGAGGAAGTCTTCGGGCCGGTGCTCGCCGCCATGCCGTTCACCGACGAGGCGCACGCCGTGCGGCTCGCGAACGGCACGCCCTACGGGCTGGCGGCCGGGGTCTGGACGTGCGACGGCGCGCGCCAGATGCGCCTGGCCCGTTCGATTCGCGCCGGTCAGGTGTTCATCAACAACTATGGCGCCGGCGGCGGCGTGGAGCTTCCTTTCGGTGGCATGAAGCATTCCGGCCACGGACGCGAGAAGGGCTTCGAAGCCCTGTACGGGTTCACTACGCTCAAGACGGTGGCGATCCGGCATGGCTGAGCGTGAGCCGGCAGAGCGGTAGATGACGAGGTAGAGGCGGTTGACGAGGTAGCGCAGTAGAGGCGAAAGAGCGAAAGAGCGAATGAGCGAATGAGCGAAAGAGCAGGCGTCGGGAAGCAGGAATAACGACACAGGAGACAAGGCATGCGTTTGCAAGGGAAAGTCGCCATCGTCACGGGCGCCGGCTCGGGCTTCGGCGAAGGTATTGCCAGGACGTTCGCGCGCGAGGGCGCGGCCGTCATCGTGAACGATCTGAACCGGGCCGCCGGCGAACGCGTGGCGGCACAGATCGCCGAAACCGGAGGGCGCGCCGCGTTCGTCTACGGCGACGTGTCGCGCGAGGAAGATCACGTCACGCTGCTCGACGAAGCCGTCAGCCGCTTCGGCCATCTCGACATCGTGGTGAACAACGCCGGCACCACTCACCGCAACAAGCCGCTGCTCGAAGTGACCGAGGCCGAGTTCGATCGCGTCTACGCGGTCAACGTGAAGGGCATCTTCTGGAGCGCACGCACCGTCATGCCGTACTTTGTGCAGCGCGGCGCCGGCGTGATGATCAACATCGCCTCGACGGCCGGCGTGCGCCCGCGCCCGGGTCTCGTCTGGTACAACGGCAGCAAGGGCGCGGTGATCACCGCCAGCAAGGCCATGGCCGCGGAGTTCGGGCCGCACAACATTCGCGTGAACTGCGTGAATCCGGTCATTGGCGACACGGGCCTCACGGCCGAATTCATGGGCGTGCCCAACACGCCGGAGAACCGTGCCAAGTTCCTCGCGGGCATTCCGCTCGGGCGCTTTTCCACACCGCAGGACATCGCCAACGCGTGCCTTTATCTCGCAAGCGACGAGGCCGCCTTCATCACTGGCGTCTGCCTGGAAGTCGATGGCGGGCGCTGCATCTGAGACAGTCGTCCCCGTAGTTGTCGTACCCCACCATAACGAAAGACAACACAACACGTCATTCCGGAGGAGATCCGTATGAACAGCGTTCCGACGCCCCCCTCGTCCATGCCCGGCGCGGCCCCGGCCGACTTCGAGGCATCCACCTACCGCAAGGTCGGCTGGCGGCTGATTCCGTTCCTGCTGCTTTGCTATGTGGTCGCGTATCTCGACCGCGTCAACGTGGGCTTCGCCAAGCTGCAGATGGTCGGCGACCTGAAGTTCTCCGAAACGGTGTTCGGCCTTGGCGCCGGCATCTTCTTCATTGGCTACTTCATCTTCGAGGTGCCCAGCAACGTGATCCTCCACCGCGTGGGCGCCCGCGTGTGGATCGCGCGCATCATGATCTCGTGGGGCATCATCTCCGGCGCGACGATGTTCGTCACCACGCCGTCGATGTTCTACGTGATGCGCTTCCTGCTCGGGGTGGCCGAGGCGGGATTCTTCCCCGGCATCATCCTGTACATCACCTACTGGTATCCGGCTTCTCGGCGCGGGCGCATGACGGCGTGGTTCATGACGGCCGTGGCCCTCTCGGGGCTCATCGGCGGGCCGATCTCCGGCTGGATTCTCAAGGACATGAGCGGCGTGAGCGGCCTGGCCGGCTGGCAATGGATGTTCCTGCTCGAGGCGATTCCGTCCGTGCTCATCGGCATTGCCGTGCTGTTCGTGCTCGACGACCGCATTCGCGATGCGAAGTGGCTCAACGACGACGA
Organism: Pandoraea sp. CB10b_02; assembly: GCF_002216225.1. NCBI lineage: Bacteria > Pseudomonadati > Pseudomonadota > Betaproteobacteria > Burkholderiales > Burkholderiaceae > Pandoraea > Pandoraea sp. CB10b_02. The sequence continues at coordinate 52,710 of NZ_NJGW02000018.1, read as the reverse complement.
GAAGGCGCTGCTCGAGCGCAATATCGCCAGCGACGTGCTCACCAAGGAAGACCTGCCGCTCGCGAGAGTCTTCGCCAGCCCGCGCGTGTGGACGATGAGCCTCATCTACTTCTCGTTCGTGATCGGACTGTATGGCGTGGGCTTCTGGCTGCCGACGATCATCAAGGGCACGGGCGTGACCGATCCGCTGCAGATCGGCCTGCTCACCGCGATTCCGTACTTCTTCGCGGTGATCGCGATGGTCGCCGTCGGACGCCGCTCGGACCTGCGCGGCGAGCGCCGCTGGCACATCGCGATTCCGGCGTTCATCGGCGCGCTCGGCCTGTTCCTGTCCACCACGTGGAGCCATAACACGCCGCTCGCCATGTTCGCGCTCACGCTCGCGACGATGGGCATCATGATCGTGCTGCCGCTGTTCTGGAGTCTGCCGACGGCCTTTCTCGGCGGCACCGCCGCCGCGGCCGGCATCGCGATGATCAATTCGCTGGGCAACCTGGCGGGGTTCGTCGGGCCGTATCTGATCGGCTTTCTGAAGGACGCCACGCAGAGCACGAACAGCGGCATGTTCCTGCTCACGGTCTTCATGGTCCTCGGGGGACTGCTCACGCTGGCCGTGCCGGCACGGCTCGTCGACAAGTGAGCGCACGGCAGATCGCCTGACGAAACGGCGTCTCGGCGGCCAAGACCGAGACGCCACGGGGCCGCTGGCCTGTGCCGCATCCAGGGAGTAACATGCATCGGGCCGTCCTCGCCGGGCGGTCCGTTTTTTTGCCCCCTAGTGTTTTGCCTGAACATGCTGCGCGATATGCCGCCAATGATCGGTTTCGCCACGAACCGATGACGCTCCCGACCCACATGCCTGCCACCGACTCACAGAAGACGCCTGCAGGCGTCTCGCTCACGCCCGCCGAGATCAAGTCGATCCTCACCGGTCTGCTGCTGATCATGTTTCTCGGCTCGCTGGATCAAACCATCGTCGCCCCCGCCCTGCCGACCATTGCCCGCGATCTGGGCAGCTTCGACGCGGTGTCGTGGGTCGTCACCGCGTACCTGCTGTCGTCCACGGCGATCACGCCGATCGTCGGCAAGCTCTCCGATCTGCTCGGGCGCCGGGTGGTCATTGCCGTGAGCGTGACGGTCTTTCTCGTCGGCTCCGTGCTGTGCGCGCTCGCACCGACGATGCTCGCGCTGATTCTCGCGCGCGGCGTGCAAGGTCTGGGCGGGGGCGGCCTCATCGCGCTGTCGAACACGGTGATCGCCGACATCGTGTCGCCGCGCGAGCGCGGTCGTTACCAGGGCTACATCTCCGGCATGTTCGCGGTCTCGGGCGTGGCCGGCCCCGTCACCGGGGGCGTCTTCGCGCAGTACCTGAGCTGGACGCTCATCTTCTGGATCAACCTGCCGCTCGGCGTGCTCGCGATCTATCTGAGCGACCGTGCACTGCGCCGTCTGCCTCGCCGCACGGGCAAGCCGAACATCGACTACGTCGGCTCGCTGCTGCTGATCGCGGCCACGGTCTGTCTGCTGCTCGCGCTCACGTGGGGCGGGCACCGCTATGCGTGGCGCTCGCCCGAAATCCTCGGCCTGCTGGCCGCGACGGTCATCGTCGGCGCCGTGTTCCTGCGCCATCAGCGCGTGGCGCGCGAGCCGCTGCTGCCGCTCTCGCTGCTGGGCAATCCGGTGTTTCGCATGACCTCGACGATGGCCGTGCTCGTGATGATGGTCAACATCAGCATCGGGATCTACGTGCCGCTGTATTTGCAACTGCAGCGCGGCCAGTCGGCGAGCAGCTCGGGCCTGATGCTCATCCTGCCGTTGCTCGGCATCGTCGCCGGCGCCCTGAGCTCCGGCTCGTACATGCGCAAGACGGGCCACTACAAGCGCCCGCCGCAAATCGGCCTGCCCGTGGCCTTCGTGGGGCTGACGGTGATCGCGCTGGGCGTGCAATCGCTGCCGCTCGTGGCGATCGGCGCGTGCCTCGGTCTCATCGGCGTGGGCTTCGGCTCGGCAATGCCGGTCATGACGGTGGCCACGCAGAACGCTGTCGCGCCGCGCGACATCGGCATCGCCACGGCCGCGCACGCCTTCTTCCGCGCGCTCGGCGGCATGATCGGCGTGGCGGTGTTCGGCGCGCTCATCGTGGGCCTGCTCGTCATGGGCGAAGACGGCGCCGCCCCGCGCGAGCTCACCGACTTCCTGCGCCCCGGGGGGGCGCCGGCCGGCATGGCGTCGCATCTGCGCCTGGCGTTCGGCGCATTCTTCGGCGGCAGTGCGCTCATCGCAGCCCTCGCCATGCTGGCCCTCGGCCGCCTGCAGGAAATTCCGCTGCGCCAGAGTTCGGGCAACGAGGCGACCGCCATCGAGTAGGTCGGCGACGTTCGCGAACTGGCGGCAACGCCGCTCAGGCAGCGTCCGCACGAACACATCCACAATGCCGCCACGCACGCCATGAAACCGTGCTGGCGATGGCTCGCCGGGCCCCCGGACGTGGCGGGACGCCAACACGGCCACACGGCAAATAGGCAAATAGGCAAATAGGGCGATCAAGCCATCAGACGGTGGGGCGGCGCGATCTGCGAAGCGCGGCGGCGCAATGCAAAAGGCGCCGGGCGACGTCGTGCCAAAGTGCGGGCTCCGGCGGACGGCTCCTTTGCCCTGTCCGTTCCCGTCGGTTCCCGTCCGACCCCATCCGGTCCCTTTACCCCTCACCAACGCGAGGCGCCTACCTTGTTTCCCTCCCCGACCCTGCCCGCCGCGACGGAACCGGCCTCCGTCGCCACGACCACCCCGCCGTCTCCGAGTGCGCGACCGTCGTTCGCGAACGACCCGTTCGCCGTGGACTTCGAGCGCCTCGCGCAGATCGCAAGCCCCGTCCACACCGGGCATCCCGCCTCGTGCGCGATGACGCGACACCCCGCCACCTCGCCCTGTACGTTGCGCGCGCCGATCGTCAGCGCGCGCGAAACACCTTCCGGCGCTGCGGCGAGCGGGCGCGAACAGGTTTTCGTGGCGTTGCCCGGCGACGGCGCGATAGCCACGAGCTTGCTCGCGTGCTCGCACCCGTCGTCGCGCGACGCCTTCACCGCGTTCGGCCCCGAGGCCGAAGCCATGGCGGGCGAATGGAAGCGCCGGCGAACGATGGCCGAGCTTGCCGCGCAACCGCGCGATTCGCGCTTCGTCGCAAGCGCCGACGGCCTGCTCGCCCACCCACCCCACGCCGTTCTGCACAAAGTGCTGGTCATGCTCTCGGGCGGCCCGCAGGCCATCGCCGCCGCGGCAAACACGCTGGAGTGGCAGGCGTTCGACACCACGCTCGCCGAGGGCAGCTTCGCCGAAGCCAGGCAGTTGCTCGAAGCGCTCGCCCGGCGGCTGGAAGCGGACCATACGCTGGAACACTGGGGCACGGCGTTCGAGCAATTGCTGGCGCTCAGCCATCGCTTCGAGTCGCGCATGTCGCGCGCGATCGGGCAAACGTTGATGCTGCCCGACTGCACATGCGACGAGGCCGTGAGCGCGCTCGCGGCCAGGGTCACGCGCGCCCGGTTCGATCGCCTGATGTCGCATCGTCTGAATGCCGCGGCGTCGTTCCCCGATCAAGCGAGGGAAAGCGCTTGGCGGGACCTGCTCGGTACGCTGCCGCGCTGCACGACGCTCTTCAATGCCGAGCGTCTTGCCACGCTCGCGAAGTTCATCGTGCTGCTGCCCGAGGCGCACCGGCCGCAGGCCGCGCTCGACGTGGCCGACGCGAGCGCGCGGCTTCGTGAGCCCGGCGGCCGTGCGGCGCTCGTGGGGCAGTTGTGCGATACGCTCGACAGCGAGGTGCGCCTGGGCGTGATTCAGCGGCTGCTCCAGGCGGCAGTGCCGGGGGCGGTCGACGATCTGCGCGAGACGGTCGAGGCGCTCGCGCAGGAACTGCACCGTCTGCCCGAGCGCGACGCGGCCGAGCTGCTCCATCACCTGACGCGACTGGCGGCCATGGAAGGCGAGTATGAGACGCTGCTGTTCGACGACGCGCAGTCCATCGAGTTGCTGTCCATGCTGCGCCACATCAGCGACTGCGACAAACGCGGCTACGCGCGGCCCGAACTGAGGGCTCTCGTGCGCCACCGGGCCTTCGTGTACGCCGACGCCATCGCGGACTGATCTTGCCGGCCCGCCAATGAAAACGGGGGCTTGCGCCCCCGTCTCTGTTTGCCCTGCGTCGTTCAGGCCAACGCGCTGGCCCGGTAATGCCGGTTCGCCTGCTCCATCTGCCCCAACCCCTCGAACAGTTGCGCAAGCGACAAATGCACGCGCTGCTGCAAGTGGCGATCGTCGCTATGGCGCAACGCGCCTTCGAGGAACGTCTGCGCCTTGCCCCACAGCCGCTGGTGCTGGCACAGCTTGCCCAGGGCATACAGCAGGTCCGGATCGTCGGGGTGGCGTTGTTGCCACGCTTCGGCCTTCTGGATGAGCGGCAGCGCGTCGCCGCCCGCGCATTCGGCATAGCGGCGCAGCAGCCGCGCATCCCAATGTTCGGCGAGCGCCGCCTCGACGATGTCGCGCGCCTCGCGCGGGCGGTCGAGGCCGATCAGCAACTCGGCAGCCACGTCCGCGATGCGCGAGGACGTGCGGGCGTCGGCCGGCAACTCCTGCCAGCACTTGAGCAATGCGTCGGCATCGTGGCGATGGTCGCGCAGGATGCCCTCGCTCGCCGTCTGCTTGAGCTTGGCGGCAAGCGCCGGATGCAGCGCCTCGCGCTTCTCGAGCATCTTGAGCAGGTTCAGCACTTCGGGCCAGTGCTTGAGGTGCTGGTGCGCGCGCAGGGCCACGAGCTGCGCCTGCATGCGACGTGCGCCCTGCGCTCGCATTTCGGTCAGCGCGTCGAGCGCGCCTTGCGCATCCCGCGCGTCGACGCGCAGCTCGGCCGTCTGCAGCAGGCGCGCCTCTTCGAGGTTCGCGCCCTGCGCCTCGGCAAGCCAGGTGTCGCGCCGCGCAAACTCGCGCATGCGATGTGCCGCGCGCGCCCCGATGATCGCGGCCACGCCACGATTGTCGTCCTGCTCGGCGGCTTCGCGCGCGGCCTTCTCCGCGCGCGTGTAGCGGCCGGCGAAGAGGTTGGCCACGGCGTCGCGCAGCGCGATGTTCGCGCGACGGCTGCGCTGGCGATTGCGATACGCCGCCACGCGCTCCGGCATCTTGTAGATGTTGCGCAGAATGCGAATGATCACGTACAGCGCAACGAACAACGCCAGCAGCGCCAGCACGAACAGGTTCAGCGACACGTCCACCCGGTAGGGCGGCACCAGCATCACCACCTGGCCGTGATTGAACGTGGCCAGCACCGCGAAACCGGCCGCCACCGCGAACAGGAGCGTCAACCAGATCAGTCCTCGCATGCGCGGCTCCTTACGGCTTGTCCTTGACGTCCTTGACCTGACCGATAGCGGTCAGGCTGGCGTCAAGTGTCGGCAGCTCGATGGTGCGCGAGCCGGCATCGACCTGGTCGAGCAAGGTCTTCACGGCGGCGATGCGTCGCGACTTGCCGTCGAAATACTTGTCGAGCGCCGCCTGGGCCACGAGCACGTCGCTGTGCACGGCCGGCGCGTTGCGGGCAAGCAGGGCCAGGCGCGCGTTGAGCAGACGCAGCTTGAGGTTCGCGCGCAGGAACGCGCCTTGTTCGGGCGCGACGAGCATCACGTCCGGATCGTCGAGACGGCGCACCTGCACCAGCTGCTTCAGGCTGCCGAGCATCTCTGAGGACAGGCGATGCCACGCGGCCGCCCAGCCCGTCTCGCCGGCGCCGCTCGGGCCGCTTGCGTCCGACCTGGGCGCGGCGCGCTGCTCTTCCGCCTGCAACGGCAGCGTATCGATCATGGCGATGGCCTGGTCGAGCTTGCCGGTCAGTTGCGGCAAGTCCGCAGCCGGTACGGCCTTGAGGCGGTCGATGTCCTTTTTCAGCGCGTCGCGCACACCCGCCAGTTGCGGTGCCCCGGTGCGGGCCAGACGCGCGTCGGCCCCCTCCAGGGCGATGAGCGCGCCGCGCACGTTGCCGGTGAGCTGCAACTGCTGGTTCGCGCTCGTGACGATCTGTTCGGTTTCCGCGAGCACCCACTCGTCGCGGTTATGGGCGAGCTCCTGATAGAGCTGTTCGAGCGCGGCCTGCTGGCTGCGCGAATCGGCCACCCGGCCTTCGAGCGCCGTGAGGCGATTCTGCAGATCGCGCTGATTGTCGAGCGCCTGCGCCGTGCGCACCTGTGCCTGCATGAGCTGCGTGTCGCCGGCCTGCTGACGGCGAGCCATCTCCTGCTGCACGCGATCGAGCTTCTGATTGAGCGACCAGCCGCCGATACCCGCCCCCGCGGCCACGAGTACGAAGAGCAGCCACGGCAGGGCGGCGCCCGAGCCGCGCCGCTTCTGCGGCGGCTCGGGCGGCTGCCAGGCCGGCGGCACCCCCGGGTTGCCGTAGGCCGTCGACGAACTCGACGCGGCGGGTGAATTCGACGCCGCCGGACCGGCTGGCGCCGACGGGTTCTGGGAAGACTCTGGAACGCGATTATCTGTCGTCATGCTTGACTTGAATGGGATCCGCCCATGTTTTGAGTGCCGCCAGCAGGTTCTCGTCCCCGGCCGCGCACTGCGTAATCCTATCAAACCCCGCCGCCCGCGCGGCATCGGCGATGCGCGCGTGCGACGTGAAGCACGGCGCAGCGAGGATCCGGGCCAGCACTTGCGGGGCTCCGGGCGTCTGCACGCCGTTGCGGGCGCCGTAGCGCGCGGCGAGCAACGTGGCCAGATGACGCACCGCTTCGGAGCTCGTGAGCACCCACGCGCAACGCCCCGGCGCGCACACCCGGGCTTCGAGCGCGGCCCACGCGGCGGCGTCCGGTGCGGGCGCGCGACGCGTATAGGCGCTCACGATGTCGACCTGCGCGCCATGCGCGCGCAACGTGTCGGCAAGCAACTCCCGGCCGCCATCGCCGCGCACGAGCAATACACGGCGGCCGGCCAGCGCGGCGAGGTCCAGCTCCGCGAGCAGCGCCTCCGAATCGAAGCGCGCGGCGGGCCCCCCGGGCGGCACGATCACGCGATGGCGGGGAGCGGCAATGCCGGCCTCGGCCAATGCCTGCGCGCTGCCCGGCCCCACCACGGCCGCCGGTAACGTTTCGGGCCAGACGTCGCCGACCTGCGCGGCACCAGCCCGGCCGGCGCCCGGTTCGGAGGGCCTGCGCCGGCGGTGCGCCAGGCGCGCGAGCGCATGTGCGACGGCATTGGGCGACACGAACACCGCCAGCGCGTAGGACGACAGCCGACCCATCGCGCCGTCGAGCGCCGCCAGGGCACCGTCGTCGGCCTGTGCCGAGATGTGAAGCAGCGGGAATGCCAGCGTGTCGATGCCGTGCGCGTGGAGTGCGCTGGCGAGCGCGTCGGCTTGCCCGTCAGGGCGCGTCAGGATGGCGCAGGGCGCGGACGCGGCGCAAGCGGCGGGACCGGCGGAAGCGCCCGAAGTGCCCGAAGTGCCAGAAGTGCCCGAAGCTGACGGCGCGCGCGGGGACAATCCGGTCAATCCTTGGCGTCGGGCGGCGGCACCAGCGCCAGTCCCCCCGCATCGATGAGTTCCTGCGCGACGCGCTGTCCCAGCGCCTCGGCTCCGGCCACGTCGCCATCGGCTACCTTGGCGGCGCCTTGCGAGCGCAGCACCGTGGCGCCGTCCGTCGACGCGATGAACGCCCGCAGCGAGAGCTCGCCTTGCGGCGTGAACTGCGCGAAGGCGGCCAGCGGCACCTGGCAGGAGCCGCCCAGGGCACGCGAGACCGCGCGCTCGGCGCTCACCGCAAGCGTGGTGCGGGCGTCATGGAGCGGTGCGAGCCATTGCAGGATTTCGGGACGGCCCGCGCGCACCTCGATGCCGAGCGCGCCCTGACCGGCGGCGGGCAGGCTCGCCTCGGGCGCGAGCGTGGCGCGAATGCGCGAGGCCAACCCCAGGCGCTTGAGCCCGGCCGCGGCCAGAATGATCGCGGCGTAGTCGCCGCGGTCCAGCTTGCCCAGGCGCGTATCGAGATTGCCGCGCAGCGGCATGACCTTCAGATGCGGGTACGTCGTGCGCAGCGAGACCTCGCGGCGCAGGCTCGAGGTGCCGACCACCGCGCCGGCGGGCAAGGCCTCGAGGCTGTCGTAGTCGTTGCTCACGAATGCGTCGCGCGGATCCTCGCGCTCGAGCACGGCAGCGAGCGTGAAGCCGTCGGGCAACTGCATCGGCACGTCCTTGAGCGAGTGCACGGCCAGATCGGCCCGGCCATCGGCCAGCGCGAGCTCCAGCTCCTTGACGAACAACCCCTTGCCGCCGACCTTCGCGAGCGAGCGATCGAGAATCTGATCGCCGCGCGTGGTCATGCCGAGAATACTCACGCGGCACTGCGGATATAATTTGTGCAGCGCGTCACGCACGTGTTCGGCCTGCCACATGGCGAGGCGGCTCTCGCGCGACGCGATCACCAGGGTTTCAGGAGCAGCGAAGTTCATTCAGCAACCGCGTGAAGACCAAAAGAAAAAATGGTAACACGCCTGACGGGCCGTAACGGCCGGTCTCGAGAGGAGCGTCATGAAGAGCAGCGCAAAGGCAAAAGCCCCGCAAGAGGGCCTGGCCACGTCGGTCGGCAACACTCCCCCCGCGAAGGCAGCAGCCGCGGCCCCCTCCACTTCCGGTGCAGCCTCGCCAGCATCGCCGAGCCCGCGCACTTCACGCGCATCCCGCACGGCGGGGCTGTCCGGCACGCCCGCCGTCTCCGCCGCCACGCCTGCGCAGATCCCTTCAAAATCGCGCCGCTCGCGCGAAGACAAGGACGCCCCGCTGCGTGAGGACATCCGCTTCCTCGGCCGCCTGCTCGGCGACGTGCTGCGCGAGCAGCAGGGCAGCGACGCGTTCGACCTCGTCGAGACCATCCGCCAGAACGCCGTGCGCTTTCACCGCGAGGGCGACCGCAGCGCGGCAAAGGCGCTCGACACGCTCCTCAATGGCCTCACCAACGAGCAGGCCATTCAGGTGGTGCGCGCGTTCAGCTACTTCTCGCATCTGGCCAACATTGCCGAGGACCGCCATCACAATCGCCGCCGCCGCGTGCATGCGCTCGCCGGCAGCCGTGCGCAGCCGGGCAGTCTGAGCGCCGCGCTGCAAAGCCTCAAGGACGCCGGTCGCGCCGATCCCGCCACGCTGCAGGCCTTCTTCGCCAGCGCGCTCATCGTGCCGGTGCTCACCGCGCACCCGACCGAAGTGCAGCGCAAGAGCATTCTCGACGCCGAGCGCGAAATCGCCCGCTTGCTCGCGCATCGCGACGATGCGCTCACCGAGCGCGAGCGCGAGCGCAATACCGAGTCGATCCTCGCGTGCGTGACCACGCTGTGGCAGACGCGCATGCTGCGCAGCTCGCGTCTGACCGTCGCCGACGAAATCGAGAACGCGCTGTCGTACTACCGCAGCACGTTCCTGTCCGAAATTCCCGCGCTCTATGCGGACGTCAGTGCCGAGCTGCACGACGCCGTGCCGGACGTGCGCGCCGAAGGGCTCGGCCGCTTCCTGCAGATGGGCAGCTGGATCGGCGGCGATCGCGACGGCAATCCGAACGTCACCGCGCAGACGCTGCAACTGGCGATCACCCGCCAGGCCACGGAAATCTTCGCGCACTACCTGGAGCAGGTGCACCTGCTCGGCGCGGAACTTTCCGTCTCGCAGTTGCTGGCCGGCGCGAGCGATGCGCTGCTCACGCTCGCGCGCCGCTCGCCCGACGATTCGCCGCACCGCACCGACGAGCCGTATCGACGTGCGCTCATCGGCGTGTACGCCCGCCTGGCGGCCACCGCGCGCGAATGGGTCGGCCACGTGCCGCACCGCGGCGCCGTCGGTCAGGCGCGACCCTATCTCGACGCCAGCGAATTCATCTCCGATCTGAACACCATCGTCGCGTCGCTCGTGGCGCATCACGGCGGCGCGCTCATCACGCAACGGCTCGGCCCGCTCGTTCGCGCCGCCGAAGTCTTCGGCTTCCATCTGGCGAGCATCGACCTGCGTCAGAGCTCGGACGTTCACGAGGCAGTGATCGCCGAGCTGCTCGCCAAGGCGGGCGTCGAAGCGAACTACGCGAAGCTCGACGAGCAGGAAAAGCTCGCGTTGTTGCTGCGCGAGCTGCGCGACCCGCGCCCGCTCTTCTCGCCGTATCTCGAGTACTCGCAGCGCACGCGCGACGAGCTCGCCGTGTTCGCCGCCGCCCGCGACATCCGCGCCCGGTTCGGCGCGCGCGCGGTGCGCAACTACATCATTTCGCACACGGAGACGGTGAGCGATCTGGTGGAAGTGATGCTGCTGCAAAAGGAGACGGGCCTGTTCCAGGGCGCGCTCGGCGGCACGGGTGCCCCGGCCGCGGAGCCGAAGGTCGGCGCCATGGTCATTCCCCTGTTCGAGACGATCGCCGACTTGCGCCACGCGCCGGTCATCATGCGCGAGTTCTTCGACATCCCGGGCATGTCGGAGGTCGTGGTGCAGCAAGGCGGCGAGCAGGAAGTCATGCTCGGCTACTCCGACAGCAACAAGGACGGCGGCTTCCTCACGTCGAACTGGGAACTGTACAAGGCCGAGCTGGCGCTGGTGCGCCTGTTCGAGGAGAAAGGCATCCGTCTGCGTCTGTTCCACGGCCGCGGCGGCACCGTCGGTCGAGGCGGCGGCCCGACCTATCAGGCCATCCTGTCGCAGCCGCCGGGCACGGTCAACGGGCAGATCCGCCTTACCGAGCAGGGCGAGATCATCGCCAGCAAGTTCGCCAATCCGGAGATCGGGCGGCGCAATCTGGAGACGATCGTCGCGGCCACGCTCGAGGCCACGCTGCTGCCGAGCCGCAACCAGCCGGCGCGCCTGGCCGCGTTCGAGGCCGTCATGCAGACGCTCTCCGACACGGCCTTCGCGGCCTATCGCGACCTGGTCTACGAGACGCCGGGGTTCACCGACTACTTCTTCTCGGCCACGCCGATTGCGGAGATCGCCGAGCTCAACATCGGCTCACGCCCCGCGTCGCGCAAGTTCTCCGATCCGAAGAACCGCCGCATCGAAGACCTGCGTGCGATTCCGTGGGGTTTCTCCTGGGGCCAGTGCCGCCTGCTGCTCACGGGCTGGTACGGCTTCGGCAGCGCCGTACACGCGTATCTGGATGGCGGCGGCGAGGCCGGGCGCGACAAGCGTCTCGACACGCTGCGCCAGATGGTCAAGCGCTGGCCGTTCTTCGCGAATCTGCTCTCGAACATGGACATGGTGCTCGCCAAGACCGATCTGGCCGTGGCCTCGCGCTACGCAGAGCTCGTGCCCGACGAGAAACTGCGCAAGCGCGTGTTCGATCGCATCGTCGCCGAATGGCAAAGCACCTCGCGGGCGCTCGCGCTGATCACCGGACACGAGGAGCGGCTGGCCGACAACCCGCTGCTCGCGCGCTCGATCAAGAACCGCTTCCCGTACCTCGATCCGCTCAACCACTTGCAGGTCGAGCTGCTGCGCCGTCACCGGGCGGGCGAGTCGGACGAACGCGCACGGCGCGGCATACATCTGTCCATCAACGGCATTGCCGCCGGCCTGCGCAATACCGGCTGACCGCCCGCGGTCCCCGGCGGGCGGGCGGCCCGTCGGGAACCCGGCGCTTCGGCGCAGTGCCGGCGCGCCGGGCGCCCTGTCGGCGTCATGCCGAAGTCATGTCGAGGCCATGCCGGCTTCGTTCGCGACGTCCGGCCTCTTGGGAATCTCCCCAACGACAGTCGACCGATAGGGCGGTATATTTCGTCGAATTCGACACGATGGCTGCCGGGGGGCCCATCCATCATGCATTCCGATTCCAACTCTCGTTCACATGTCCGGCCGGGCCGGACGGCGCGGCGCATTGCCGCGCTCGCGGCGGCAGCGGTGTTCGTCTCGGTCAGCGCGGGGGCGCGGGCCGACGCTTCGGACGTCCACGAACCGGGGCTGAGCCTCGCCCACGCACCGGTGGGTACTGCGCCGATGGGCGCGGCCCCGCATGGCGTGCGCGGTCTGGCCGCGCAGCTCGTGTCGCAGACGCTCGCCACGGCGCCGGGCGCCGCGGCCAAGCCGCCCCGGATCATCGATCCCGTGCTCGATCCGCTCATGCACGGCATTCTGGAGCGGCTCGCGATCAGCGAAGCCGTGGCGCGCAACAAGTTCTCGTCGGGCAAACCGGTGCAGGACACGCCGCGTGAGCAGGCGCTGCTCGACAGCGCGGCCGAGCGCGCCGCGCAGTTCGGCCTGACGCCGGCGCAGGCGCGCACCTTCTTCCGCATGCAGATCGAAGCCGGCAAGCTCGTGCAGACGGCGCTGCTGGCCCGCTGGGCGCGCGAGGGCCGGGCGCCGGGAGAGCCGGTCGATCTGTCCACGCGTCTGCGCCCGGCGCTCGACCGCCTGAGCACGTCGCTCATGCGCGATCTGGGCCGCCTGTGCGCGCTGCCCGACGATCCGTCGCGCATGGCGCGCATCCATCAGGCGCGCGAGCGCATCGCGAAGGCCGCGAAGCTCGAGGCGCTGCAACGCGCCGCGTTCGACGAAGCCACCTCGGGCCTCTGCCTGTCGGCGCCGCCGCGCATCTGGACGCTCTCGCTGGCACGCTGAACGGCGTGCCTCCCGGGCGCCGCGCGCCGCCGGGTAAAGCCCCCGGGGGCTGTATAATCGCGGTTTGCCGTGCTTCGCCACGGTCCGCTTCATTCAGCCTCGATGGGCCTCGATTAGCCACGCTACGACAATGACCTCCCAACTCCACAAGAAAGGCGAAGCCTGGTCGGCCCGCTTTTCCGAACCCGTTTCCGAACTCGTCAAGCGCTACACCGCGTCGGTGTTCTTCGACAAGCGACTTGCGCTGTTCGACATCGAGGGCTCGCTCGCCCATGCCGACATGCTGGCCGCGCAAGGCATCATCAGCGCCGAGGACCTGGCCGACATCCAGCGCGGCATGGCGCAGATCCGCGGCGAGATCGAGCGCGGCGAGTTCGAGTGGCAACTCGATCTCGAGGACGTTCACCTGAACATCGAGGCGCGCCTGACGGCGCTCATCGGCGACGCCGGCAAGCGCCTGCACACGGGCCGCTCGCGCAACGACCAGGTGGCGACCGACATCCGCCTGTGGCTGCGCAGCGAAATCGATCGCATCGGCGCGCATCTCGGCGATCTGCGCCGCGCGCTGCTGGATCTGGCCGAGCAGCACAGCGCCACGATCCTGCCGGGTTTCACCCACCTGCAAGTCGCGCAGCCGGTAACGTTCGGCCACCACCTCATGGCTTACTTCGAGATGTTCAGCCGCGACGCCGAGCGCATGCTCGACGTGCGCCGCCGCGTGAACCGCCTGCCGCTGGGCGCCGCCGCACTCGCCGGCACGAGCTACCCGATCGACCGGGAGCGCGTGGCCGCCACGCTCGGCTTCGAAGAGGTCTGCACGAACTCGCTCGACGCGGTCTCGGATCGTGACTTCGCCATCGAATTCACCGCTGCCGCCGCGCTCGTGATGACGCACGTCTCGCGCTTCTCGGAAGAGCTGGTGCTGTGGATGAGCCCGCGCGTTGGCTTCATCGATCTGGCCGACCGTTTCTGCACGGGCAGCTCGATCATGCCGCAGAAGAAGAACCCGGACGTGCCGGAGCTGGCGCGCGGCAAGACCGGCCGGGTCAACGGTCACCTGATCGCCCTGCTCACGCTGATGAAGGGCCAGCCGCTCGCATACAACAAGGACAACCAGGAAGACAAGGAACCGCTGTTCGACACGGTCGACACCGTGATCGACACGCTGCGCATCTTCGCGGACATGGTGCCGGGCATCAAGGTGCGCGAGGGCAACATGCGCAATGCGGCGCTGCAAGGCTTCTCGACCGCGACCGACCTGGCCGACTATCTGGTGAAGAAGGGTTTGCCGTTCCGCGACGCGCACGAAATCGTGGCCCACGCCGTGAAGATCTGTTCGGATCGCGAGATCGATCTGGCCGATCTGTCGCTCGCCGAATTGCAGAAGTTCTCGCCGCTCGTGGGCGAAGACGTCTTCGACTACCTCACGCTCGAAGGCTCGGTGGCCAGTCGCAACCACATCGGCGGCACGGCGCCCGCACAGGTGCAACGCGCCATCGCCGCCGCCCGCGCCAAGCTCGCCAAGTAAGCCGCCACCGCTTCCGGCGTCAGCAACGAGTCGCCCTGTCGCGAATTGCACCCCGAAAGTTGGACGTGAATCCAACCTTCGGGGTGTTTTTCATGACGAAGCGCCCTGCGCGACCATGCACGCCGGAACACGCGTCAGAAGATTGGCAACCACAGGAAACCCTTGATGATCAGCGCGTTGAGGATGTCGATGAAGAACGCGCCCACCATCGGCACGATGAGAAACGCCAGATGCGATGGCCCGAAGCGCTCGGTCACGGCCTGCATGTTCGCGATGGCAGTCGGCGTCGCGCCAAGGCCGAAGCCGCAATGGCCGGCCGCGAGCACCGCGGCATCGTAATTGCGGCCCATGAGCCGGAACGTGACGAAGATGGCATACGCGGCCATGGTTGCGGCCTGCACCACGAGGATCACGACCATTGGCACGGCCAGCGTCGACAGATCCCACAGCCGCAGCGCCATGAGCGCCATTGCGAGGAACAGCGACAGACTCACGTTGCCGAGCACCGACAGCGAACGCTCGAACACCTCGTAGCCGACGAGCGCCAGCAGGTTGCGCACCATCACGCCCACGAACAGCACACACACGAAGGTGGGGAGTTCGAACGCCGTCCCCGAGAGCCGCTGCGCGATCCATTCGCCGCCGAGCAGACAGATCGCGATCATGGCGACCGTCTCGATGAGCGCCTGCGCCGTGATCAGGCGCACCGTATGCGGCTGCTCGAACCCTTCCGGCGCGGCGTCCCTCGCAGCGTCCACGCCCGGCACCTTGCCGCCCAGACGCCCGACCAGGTAACGCGCCACCGGCCCGCCCAGCAGACCGCCGAACACCAGGCCGAACGTGGCGCAGGCCATGGCGATCTCGAGCGCCGATTGCACGCCGTAGCGCGTGGTGAGCGTCTCGCCCCACGCAGCGCCCGTACCGTGGCCGCCCGCCAGCGTGATCGAGCCGCCCAGCAGGCCGACGCCCGGCGCCAGCCCCATGGCCATCGCCAGTCCCACGCCGATGGCGTTCTGCGTGACGAGCATGCCCGCCACGATCGCGAGAAACAGCGCCAGCCGCTTGCCGCCGGCGCGCAGGCTGGCGAGATTGGCCGACAGGCCGATGGTCGCGAAGAACGCCAGCATGAGCGGCGCTTGCAACGAGGTGTCGAAACGCAGTTCGACCTGCCCGAACTGGCGAAGCGCGAGCGTGCCGAGCGCCACGAGCAGGCCGGCGGCCACCGGCTCCGGAATGCTGTACGTGCGCAGCGGCCTGATCCACTCGACCAGCTTGCGCCCGAGCAACAACACCAAAGTCGCGCACACCAGCGTGCCGTAGGTGGTGAAGACCAGTTCCCGGGTGACGTTCATGACCCCTCCTGCGCGAAAAAATGCGTCGAGTGTAGCAACGCGATCCGCTCAATCTTTTAGGAAAACGCCCAAAACCGTCAAACTGGAGTCAAACCACAAACGCGACACTCGCGGAATGTCCGGCCGACGCTTGCACGCGATTGTCATGAATTTCGCGACATTTCACAGCCAATTCGCGTTTTTGCCGATTCCCCCCCGACACGCCGCCTTCGAGCGCCGCCGGATTGAGAAAGCAGCATCGCGGGAAACGGCGTATGGCGCCAGCGCAAAGCAAAACGGCCCCGTGCTTTCACACGGGGCCGTGGGGTGTCACGGGCCGCGGCGGCAACACACCCTCCTGCGCCCTCCTGCGCTCTCCTGCGCTCTCCCACGCCGGCGCACCGGCGCCGGGCGCTACTGACGCACGCAGTCCACGAAGTACTCCGGACGACCGTCCACTTCCTCGACCACCAGTCCGTGAATGTCGGTATGGAAGCCCGGGAAGCGCTCGTTGAAGTCGCGAGCGAAGCGCAGGTACTCGATGATCGCGGCGTTGAAGCGTTCGCCCGGGATCAGCAGCGGAATGCCCGGCGGGTACGGCGTGAGCAGCACGCTCGTCACGCGACCTTCGAGCTCGTCGATGGGCACGCGATCGATCTGGCGGTGCGCCAGCTTCGAGAACGCGTCGGTCGGCTTCATTGCCGGCTGCATGTCCGAGAGGTACATCTCGGTCGTCACGCGCGCCACGTCGTTCGCCTTGTACACGCTATGGATCTGGTCGCACAGGTCGCGCAGGCCGATGCGCTCGTAGCGCGGGAACTGCGCCACGAACTCGGGCAGCACGCGCCACAGCGGCCGGTTGTGATCGTAGTCGTCCTTGAACTGTTGCAGCTCGGTCACCATCGAGTTCCAGCGCCCCTTGGTGATGCCGATGGTAAACATGATGAAGAACGAGTACAGGCCTGTCTTCTCGACGATGATGCCGTGCTCGGCCAGGTACTTGGTGACGATGGCCGCGGGAATGCCGCTCTCGCCGAACTCGCCGTCCACGTCCAGCCCCGGCGTGATGATCGTCGCCTTGATCGGGTCGAGCATGTTGAAACCGTCGGCCAGATCGCCGAAGCCGTGCCAGCGATCGTTGGCGCGCAGCACCCAGTCCTCGCGCTGAATCGTGCCCTCGTCGCCGAGATTCTCCGGCCCCCACACCGAGAACCACCACGAATCGCCGTACTCCGAGGCCACCTTGCGCATGGCGCGGCGAAAATCGAGCGCCTCGACGATCGACTCCTCCACGAGCGCGGTGCCCCCCGGCGGCTCCATCATCGCGGCGGCCACGTCGCACGACGCGATGATGGCGTACTGCGGCGAAGTGGACGTATGCATGAGATACGCCTCGTTGAAGCGATACGTGTCGAACGTGCGCGCTTCCGAGTCCTGCACGACGATCTGCGAGGCCTGGGAGATGCCCGCGAGCAGCTTGTGCGTCGAGTGCGTGGCATAGATGGTCGCTTCGGACGAACGCGGACGTCCCTCGCCGATGGCGTGCATGTCGCGATAGAACTCGTGGAACGCCGCATGCGGCAGCCACGCCTCGTCGAAATGCAGCGTGTCGATGTTGTTGCCGAGCAGTTCCTTGATCATCTCGACGTTGTAGATCACGCCGTCGTAAGTGCTTTGCGTGATCGTCAGAATACGCGGCTTGGCGTTCGGATCGCGCTCGAGCACTTCGCGCGCGAACGGGTTCGCCTCGATCTTCGCGCGAATGACTTCCGGCTCGAACTGCGACTTCGGAATCGGGCCGATGATGCCCAGGTGGTTGCGCGTGGGCGTGAGAAACACCGGCACGGCGCCGGTCATCGTGATCGCGTGCAGGATCGACTTGTGGCAGTTGCGATCGACCACGACGATGTCGCCCGGCGCGACCGTCGCGTGCCACACGATCTTGTTCGAGGTCGACGTGCCGTTGGTCACGAAAAACAGGTGATCGGCGTTGAAGATGCGCGCCGCATTGCGCTCCGAGGCGCCCACCGGGCCGTTGTGATCGAGCAGTTGGCCGAGTTCTTCGACCGCGTTGCAGACATCCGCGCGCAGCATGTTCTCGCCGAAGAACTGGTGGAACATCTGGCCCACCGGGCTCTTCAGGAACGCCACGCCGCCCGAGTGGCCGGGGCAGTGCCACGAGTACGAGCCATCGGCAGCATAATGCGTAAGCGAGCGGAAGAACGGCGGCGGCAGCGAGTCGAGATACGACTTGGCTTCACGGATGATGTGGCGCGCCACGAACTCCGGCGTGTCCTCGAACATGTGAATGAAGCCATGCAACTCGCGCAGGATGTCGTTCGGGATGTGGCGCGACGTGCGCGTCTCGCCGTACAGGAAAATCGGAATGTCAGGATTGCGGCGACGCACTTCCTGCACGAACGCCCGCAGGTTGATGATCGCCAGCGCCAGTTCGCCCTCGCCTTCGCCGCCCGCCTCGCTCGAGAAGGTGCCGAACTCGTCGTCGTCGATGGACAGGATGAAACTCGACGCGCGGCTCGCCTGCTGCGCGAACGAGGTCAGGTCGCCATAGCTCGTGAGGCCGTTGACTTCCATGCCTTCGGCTTCGATAGCCTCCGCCAGGGAACGAATTCCGGATCCGGAGATATTTTCAGAGCGGAAGTCCTCGTCGATGATGACGATCGGGAAACGGAATTTCATTGGCGTTCCTTCGACAAAAGAACGAGCCACGGTCCGACATGGCCGTGGCTCTTGGGCATTGCAATGGAGAGGATGCTCACCGGCGGCGAGTCAAGCCCGATCGAGCGTAACGGGCTAGGTTTTCGGCAGCGTGACACCGCGCTGTCCCTGATACTTGCCGCCGCGATCCTTGTACGAAGTTTCGCAGACTTCGTCGGATTCGAAGAACAGCACCTGCGCCACGCCTTCGTTGGCGTAGATCTTCGCCGGCAGCGGCGTCGTGTTGGAGAACTCCAGCGTCACGTAGCCCTCCCATTCGGGTTCGAACGGCGTCACGTTCACGATGATGCCGCAGCGCGCATACGTCGATTTGCCCAGGCACACCGTGAGCACGTTGCGGGGAATGCGGAAATACTCCACTGTGCGCGCCAGTGCGAACGAGTTCGGCGGAATGATGCACACGTCGCCCGAGAAATCGACGAACGACTTCTCGTCGAAGTTCTTCGGATCGACGATCGTCGAATTGATGTTCGTGAAGATCTTGAATTCAGCCGCACAACGGATATCGTAGCCGTAACTCGACGTGCCGTAGCTGACGATCTTCTGCCCGTCCTGGGAATACCGGATCTGCGACGGCTCGAAGGGCTCGATCATGCCGTGCTCTTCGGCCATACGCCGGATCCATTTGTCGGACTTGATGCTCATGTGTGGGCCTGAATGGGCGTGGTACGTGAAAAAGTGGGCGTATTTTACGCGATTGTTGCGCTGCGGTGAGGTTTTCGGTCCTCCCGTGCCCCGCGGGGCTTCCCATGCCGCCCCTCGCGCGCTCCAGGCCCGGACGGCCCCCGCCCGTTACGTGTTCTGGACGACGATCGACGGGAACTTGCTCGTCATGTCCTTCTGCCTGGCCGCGATCTTCACCGCGACCTTGCGCGCGATGGCCTTGTAACGCGCCGCCACCCGGCCGTCGGGGTCGCCGACCACGCTCGGCATGCCGGCGTCGGCGTGCACGCGAATGCTCATCTCGAGCGGCAGCTTGCCGAGCAGATCCACGTCGAAGTCATGGCTCATGCGCTCGCCGCCGCCCACACCGAAGATCGGCTCCTCGTGACCGCAGTTCGAGCAGATATGCACGCTCATGTTCTCGATGAGGCCCAGGATCGGCACGCCGACCTTCTCGAACATCTTGAGCCCCTTGCGCGCGTCGAGCAGCGCCAGGTCCTGCGGCGTGGTCACGATGACCGCGCCGGTGACCGGCACCTTCTGCGCGAGCGTGAGCTGAATGTCTCCCGTGCCCGGCGGCATGTCGACGATGAGGTAGTCGAGGTCCTTCCAGTTCGTCTGGTTGAGGAGCTGTTCGAGCGCCTGCGTGACCATCGGGCCGCGCCACACCATCGGGTTGTCCGGCTCGATCAGAAAACCGATGGAGCTTGCCTGCAGGCCGTGCCCGATCATCGGCTCGAGCGTCTTGCCGTCCCTCGATTCCGGTTTGCCGTGAATGCCCAGCAGCGTGGGCAGCGACGGGCCGTAGATGTCGGCATCGAGAATGCCGACGTTGGCGCCTTCGGCCGCGAGCGCGAGCGCCAGGTTCACGGCCGTGGTGCTCTTGCCCACGCCGCCCTTGCCGGAGGCCACCGCGACAACGTTCTTTACGTTGGGTAGCAGCTTCACGCCGCGCTGCACCGCGTGCGAGACGATCTTCTGGCTGATTTCGACGGCCACGCGCTCGACGCCGGGCAGCTTGCCGACGGCCTCGGTAACGCGCGCGCGCATGGCGTCGAACTGGCTCTTCGCGGGATAGCCGTATTCGATCTGGATGCCGACGTGGCCGTGCTCCGCCGCGACTTGCTTCACATACTTTCCGGCGATCAGATCGAGCCCCGTATCGGGGTCGACGATGCCACGCAGCACTTCATTGATCTGGGCAACTTCCATGTGTCTCTCTCGCTCTGTCGAGGCGCGCCGGAGAACGCCCGGCACGGCGCTAACAACTTGTAACATCCGTGGCGCGCGCTCTCGATTAGCATGCGAGGCGCGCGTGTCATGGGGACCAGCCGTCGCGGCAAACTGCGCTTGCCTGCGGTTGACACTCGGCGCTATTGTAAGAGACGGCGCGCCTGCCGGTTTAAAACCCCTGCGGGCTGCGCGTGCTTCGACGAAGTGCTCGCGCGTGTCTCATCACTGCTTAGCTAATCGATAAGGAGCCTCAAATGAACAAGAACACTCTGCACGCTTCCGCACTGGTTCTGGCCGCCGCCGCATTGCTGGCCGGCTGCCAGACGCAGCAGGGCACCAACACGGCTGTGGGCACCGGTGTCGGCGCCGCGGTCGGGGCAGGTCTTGGCAACCTCATCGGTGGCAACACCACCGGCACGCTGATCGGCGCCGCCGTGGGCGCCGCTGCAGGCGGTGCGGCCGGGTACAACTGGCAATCCATCAAGAATACGCTGGGCGGGCACACCGCCGGCACCGGCACCACGATCTCCGAACAGCCGGACGGCTCGCTCAAGGTCGCCGTGCCGAGCGACGTCACGTTCGACACGGGCCGCGCCGACATCAAGCCGAACTTCCGTGCCGTGCTCGACGACGTTGCCACGTCGCTCAATCAGAACCCCGGCATCACGGCCAGCATCG
Organism: Pandoraea sp. CB10b_02; assembly: GCF_002216225.1. NCBI lineage: Bacteria > Pseudomonadati > Pseudomonadota > Betaproteobacteria > Burkholderiales > Burkholderiaceae > Pandoraea > Pandoraea sp. CB10b_02. The sequence continues at coordinate 31,907 of NZ_NJGW02000018.1, read as the reverse complement.
TGGGCCACACCGACAGCACGGGCGGCGATCGCATCAATGTGCCCCTGTCGCAACAGCGCGCAGCCAACGTCGCGCAGTATCTGACGAGCCGCGGCGTGGCCGCCAACCGCCTGAGCGCGACCGGCGTGGCGTCGAGCCAACCGATCGCATCGGACGCCACGGCCGAGGGCCGCGCCCAGAATCGCCGCGTGGAAATCCTGCTGCACGCGCCGAATCAGCAAGCACCGCGCGGCTGACGATCTTTCGGCGCGTTTGCGCCAACAATCGCTCTGCGCTCGTCTCACGCACATGCCCGGCTCGCCGGGCATGTTGCTTTTCGGCGCGCGTGATAGGCGAGTCTCGCATGCTGCAATGCACCATCGAAAGTCAGCGCTTGCGTTGAACTAAACCCGTGCGGCGGGGCTCAGACTCTGCGGAAGTGCCTACCGTGGGCGCTTCCATCTCCTCTTTGTTATTGACGTTACGTGTGCCTAGTTCTGCCGGAACCTTTCGTTCCGGCTTTTTTTTGGCCGCGCGATCCGCCGGGTGCGCCGCCCCAACGATGTCCCGGCGCGCGCCGGGATGCCCGGCACATCCGCACGGCAGCCCCACGGCACTCGGCGACGCCCGACGACACCATTTGGGCGGCAACTTCGCCCGCCTGCTAGAATCGACCCTTCCCGGTTTTTCTCAACAGCAGACTCCATCCCCATGTCCCGCCGCATTCTCGTCACCTCCGCCCTGCCGTACGCCAATGGCCAGATTCACATCGGTCACCTGGTCGAGTACATCCAGACCGACATCTGGGTGCGGCACATGCGAATGCAAGGGCACGAGGTGTACTACGTGGGCGCGGACGACACGCACGGCACGCCGGTCATGTTGCGCGCCGAGAAGGAAGGGCTCACGCCCCGGCAACTGATCGAGCGCGTCTGGAAGGAGCACAAGCGCGACTTCGACAGCTTCGGCATCTCGTTCGACAACTACTATTCGACCGACTCCGAAGAGAACCGCGAGTTGTCCGAGAGCGTGTACCTCGCACTCAAGGAGCAGGGCCTCATCGAGGCGCGCGACATCGAACAGGCCTACGACCCGGTCAAGGAAATGTTCCTGCCGGACCGCTTCATCAAGGGCGAGTGCCCGAAGTGCGGCGCGAAGGACCAGTACGGCGACTCGTGCGAAGTCTGCGGCTCGACCTACGCGCCGACCGACCTGATCAATCCGTATTCGGTCGTCTCGGGCGCCACGCCGGTGCGCAAGACGTCCACGCATTACTTCTTCAAGCTCTCGGACAAGCGCTGCGAGCAGTTCCTGCGCAAGTGGGTGGCCGGCCTCGCACAGCCCGAGGCGGCCAACAAGATGAAGGAGTGGCTCGGCGAAGACGGCGAATCCACGCTGGCCGACTGGGACATCTCGCGCGACGCGCCCTACTTCGGTTTCGAGATTCCGGGCGCGCCGGGCAAGTACTTCTACGTCTGGCTGGACGCCCCGGTCGGCTACTACGCGAGCTTCAAAAACCTGTGCGCGAAGCGCGGGCTGAACTTCGAGGAATGGGTCAGGCCCGGCTCGACCACCGAGCAATACCATTTCATCGGCAAGGACATCCTGTACTTCCACACGCTGTTCTGGCCCGCGATGCTCGAATTCTCGGGTCATCGCACGCCGACCAACGTGTACGCCCACGGCTTCCTGACGGTGGACGGACAGAAGATGTCGAAGTCGCGCGGCACGTTCATTACGGCGCAAAGCTTCATCGACACCGGTCTGAACCCGGAGTGGCTGCGTTACTACATCGGCGCGAAGCTCGGCAACACGATGGAAGACATCGACCTGAACCTCGATGACTTCATCGCGCGCGTGAACAGCGATCTGGTGGGCAAGTACGTCAACATCGCGAGCCGCGCGGCCGGGTTCCTGATCAAGCGCTTCGACGGCCGCGTGTCGGCGCACGCCATGCAGCACGCGCTGCTCGCACAGGTGCGCGGTGCAGCGGCACAGATCGCCGCTCACTACGAGGCGCGTGAGTTCGGCAAGGCGCTGCGGCTGGTGATGGAGCAGGCCGACGCGGTCAACGGCTACGTCGACACGGTCAAGCCCTGGGATCTGGCGAAGGATCCGGCGCAGGCCGCCGCGCTGCACGAGGCATGCTCGGTGTGCCTGGAAGCGTTCCGCCTGCTCACGCTGTATCTCAAGCCGGTGCTGCCGGTCACCGCGGAGGCCGTGGAGCGCTTCCTCAACATCGCCCCGCAAACGTGGCAGGACGTGGAGCGCCCGCTCACCGCCGACACCGCGATCACGGCATACAAGCATCTGATGACGCGCGTCGAAGGCAAGCAGATCGAAGCGCTGCTCGCCGCCAACCGCGACTCGCTGCAGGCGGGCGCGCCGGCAGCCGATGCGGCGGCCGCCAAGGGCAAGGCCGCGAAGGCGGGCGCCGGTGCAAAGGAGGCCCCGAAGGCCGACAAAGCGGCCGGCGGCGACAGTGGCGACAGCGGTGTCATTACCATCGACGACTTCGCGAAGATCGATCTGCGCATTGCGCGCATTGTCGATTGCAAGGCGGTGGAAGGCTCGGACAAGCTCTTGCAGCTCACGCTCGACGTGGGCGAGACGAAGACCCGCAACGTCTTCTCCGGCATCAAGTCGGCCTATCCGCAGCCCGAGGCGCTCGTCGGCAAGCTCACGGTGATGGTGGCCAACCTCGCGCCGCGCAAGATGAAGTTCGGCCTGTCCGAAGGCATGGTGCTCGCCGCGTCGGCCGCCGACGAGAAGGCGGAGCCCGGCATCTACATCCTCGAGCCGCACAACGGCGCGAAGCCGGGCATGCGCGTGAAGTAAGGGGCGCGCCCGTTGGCCGGCCACGTCTTGCGGCCGGCCTCGCCGGCGGTCTGGTGGGCGCGACCGCCAACGTCCATGACGCGGGCGGCGACAGCGCCTAGCGCAGATGGTCCACCGGCAGCGCGGTGGTGAACTTGACCGTCTCCATCGAGAAGCTCGCGCTGATGTCCTGGAGATCGGCCACGCGGATGAGCTTCTTGTAGAAGCGGTCATACGCCGCAATGTCGGGCAGATAGACCTTGAGCAGATAGTCGATTTCGCCGGCCATGCGGTGAATCTCGACGATCTCGGGCAGCTCGCGCGCACCTTCCACGAAGCGCAGCATCCAGTCTTCGCTGTGCGTTGCGGCCTTGATGAAGACGAACGCGGTCACGCGCAGATCGAGTTGCTGGGGGTCGCACAGCGTCACCTGCCCCGTGATCACGCCGCTCTCGCGCAGACGCTGCACACGCCGCCAGCACGGCGTAGGCGACAGATGCACGGCCTCGGCCAATTCCCCGAGCGAGCGCGAGGCGTCTTCTTGCAGATTTTCCAGAATCGCGAGATCGGTTTTGTCCACGACAGCCACTCCGAGGAAAAATTTTCCAAATCGTACCCGATTCGCCGGTGCTTTTGAAAGCCTTTACCTTATCGAGGCCGGTAGACTTCAAAAACATTCCGAAAATAGGGGTCGACATGAAAATTTTCACTCAACATCCAGCCTCTGTCGGCGAAAACTACCTCCAACACATGGGTTCGGCGATCTCCTTCGCGCTGCCGCTGTTGGGGGCATGCCTGGCCTGCCTCGTACACGCGCTGTTACCGTTCGCGTTCGAGAAAACCGGCAGTCGCATCATCGCGCGTCTGCACGAGCGCATGGTGACGAATCGCCACCGTCATGCGTCGGCCAGCGCCGCCGCTCGTGCGGGTGCGGCCGACGGCGCCAGCTCGCGGTAATGCGGCTCAGGGGCGCTCCGAGGCCGGGTCGGGCGAGCGCGAAGTCACGCTCACGCGGCCGTCAGGCCCGAAGTGCGCGTTGAACAGGCCCGGCGTGTTCACGCCGTCCTCGAGCCAGCGCCAGCTCCACACCGTCTCCTTCTTCAGGCGGTAGTCCGCCACGCTCGTCGGCTTGCCGAGCAGGCGCCGGACTTCGTCCTGCGTCATGCCCGGGCGCACCTGCTCGAAGTTCTCCGCCACGAGCGCCTGCGTCACGCTGCGCAGCCTGCCATCGGGCGCAATGTCGACCATGTACGTTCGCAAGCCGCCCGGCGCGCGCGGATACTCCAGACGACGCGAGCCGTCGTCGTTCTCCCAGACGATTTCGGGCTTGCCCATTTGCCCGCGCACCTGCGCTTCGGTGCTCACGCCGGGCTTCAAGTCGCGCAACAGCATATCGTCCGGCTTGACGGCATTGAACGTGTCGCGCGCCTTCTCGCGCACCTTGTCGATCTGCTGCTGGTCACAGCCGAACAGGCCCAACAGACTCGCAAACAATCCCATGGCGACTCCCCAACGAAGGCCACGGCGCGCACAGGGCGCCGCATGAACGAAACGAAGTGACGCTCTCATCGATACTCCCTCCTTGCTCTCGGGCGCGCGCCTCGCGACGCGCGTCTTGCCGCTGCCGCCTCAATCGAAGCGGCGGTTGAACAGCACGTCGAAGCCCGACAGCGACCCGGTGCGCAGCACGAGCTGCCAGCGGCGCGAGACTTGCCAGGTCACCTTCACGATGCTCGCCGCGCTCGTCAGGCTCTGCTCGTAGCCGAGCGCGAAGTTGTCCGAAATCGCCTTGCCGATCTTCACCACCTGCTCGTCGTCCGAGAGGCCCGAGTCGCTGGTGCCAATGCTGAATTCGTCGATGCCCAGATCCTTGATGATGCGCTTGCCGCCCGCGGCACCCAGCAGCGCCGTGGCCGCACCGGCCATTGCCTGGCGCTGGCCGAGGCCCGCGCCGTCCGGGCCGTGGCCGAACAGCAGCCACGACAGCTTCTCCTCGTCCGACACGTTCGGCTCGGACACGAGCGACACGCGCGGCTGACGCACGGTCCCCGTCACCAGCACCCCGGCCGCCACTTCCTGATTGCGCCGCATGGCCTGGATGTAGATGTCGGGGTTGTCGAGCGGGCCGACGAAGTTGATCTGGCCGCGCTCGATGGCGAGCTTGCGATCGAACGCTTCGTAAGTGCCCTCGGCCACCGTGATGGTGCCGCTCGCGCGCATCGGCGAGAGCGGATCGCTCTGCACGCGCATGCTACCGCGCAGGAGCAGGTCGGCGCCTGCCCCGATGAAGCGGAAGTCGCGCCCGAGATTGACTTCGACGTTGATGTGCGGCGAGAAGCGGCTCGTCGGCTTTTCGCTGATGCGCGCGGCCTCCTCCTTCGGGTCGAGCGGCTTGGTGCGCGCCTGCGCCCCGCCGCGCACGACCACCACGTCGTCGCCGAGCCTGGGCGCCGACGTCGGCGGCAGCGCAAAGCGCGCGCGGTCCACCGTGAATTTGCCGGTGACGGACATCGCGTCGCCGCTGCCAGTGGCCTTCGCGTCGCCGGTGAGCGAGAGCTGCCGGTCCGGCGCAGCGAACAATTGCAGCTTGTCCGCCGTGATCGTGATGCCGAGCGCCGGCTCCGGCGTGTCGAGCCGGACGTTGCCGGTCGCGCGGGCCGTGCCGCCCCCGCCGCCGGTCACGACAACGTCGCGCAACACGATCTCGGTCGGCGTGAGCGCGATGCGCACGCGACCGTCCTTCACGCTGATACCGGTGTCGAACATCTGCACGGCAAGATCGTCGGCCGTCAGTTCGCCGGTCGGGCGCGGCTTGCCAACGGTACCGGCGAGCGCCAGTTGCAGACTCGCCCGGCCCTTGAAGGCGTATTGCGCCCCCGCGAGATTCTCGAATTTCGAGAGATTCGGGATGACGACGGCCACGCGACCGGCCAGCGGCGCGTCGTCCGGCAGCTCGGGAATGCCGTTGGCCACGCGCAAGCCGGTCTGCACGTCGGCGTCGAGCGTGCCGACGAGCGAGGACACGGCCTTCACGCTCGTGCGCGCCGACTGGCCCGACAGGTCGATGCGCGCGCGCAGCTCGGAGAGGCCCAGCGGCACTCGCGCGCCTACGCCGCCCTTCTCCGGGCTCAGGTCGGGAATGCCCGTCACGGTGACCTTCACATGATCGTTCACGCCGGCCCGGCGCAGCGTCACGTCGCCGCTGCGGCGCACGATCTCGACAAAGCCGTCGGCACGCGACCCGGTGCGCAAGTCCCACTTGCCGTCGAGCACGAGATCGCTCGCCACGGGCGGCATCTCGCCGGTCACCGACTGCACGACACGCAGCACCTGCGCGATGTCGAGCGTATCGACCGTACCCGTCGTTTTCAACTGGTCCCCGCCGTAGTCGAGATTCGCGAGCGACAGCGCGCCGGCGCCCGTGACGAGCTTCGCCGCGCCGAGATGCACGCTCGCCGCACTCGCTTCGACGCGCCATGGCGCCGCAAGGTGAATCTTCGGAATCCCCTGGTTTTCGAGCGTCTGGATCGTGCCTCGCCAGCCGGGCTTGCCCGCGGTGTTCGTCACGGCGCCCGCGGCATCCAGACCGAGGTCGAGCGGCGCTTCGCGCAGCTTGCCTGCCGCCCGCAGACGAAGCGCATGCGCGCCGCGCGTGCCGGCCAGCGCCAGACTCAGGCGGTCCAGACGCGCGACGCCGCTACGCAGCCCCTGCGCGTCGAGCGTCACGTTCAGCCGGTCGCCGGGCGCGCCCGGCAGCGCGCCGCTAACGTCGATCTTGCCGGCGAGGTGCTCGAGCGTGTGCTCGCCGAACGCCAGCCGGTCGGCCGCGAGCGTGGCCGCCACGACCGGGCGCTCCATCGTTCCCGACACCTGCCCGTCAACCTGCATGCGGCCGGCCAGCCCGAAGCCGAGCTTGTCGAGCGCCGGGGCGTCGACGTTGACCGCCATTCGGTCGCCCGGCGCGCCGAAGCTGCCCCGCAGGACGATCTTGTTGCCCGCGACGAGCAGATTCGCATCGCTGGGCAGCAAACGCGCGCCCGCCAGCTTCACCGTCCCGGCGCCGCTCATCGGCAGATCCGCGTAGACGCTGTCCTGCAGCGCGAACCTGAGCGTCAGTGCAAGCTCGGGACGCAGCGCGCCTTGCGCTTCGAGCTGTCCGGTGACGCTCGCCGCGGGGTTCTTCCGCCCGCGTGTGGCCGTGCCGTACAGGTCGTACCAGGTCGCCGGGTCGAAGCGCGAGAGCTTGACCTGCGCCCGGTACGCGCCGGCGTCGTCGTTCGCCAGCGCGCCGGTGGCCGAGATACGGCCATTGCCGGCGTCGAGCGACAGTGCATGAATCGTGGTGCCCTTCGCATCGAGCGCCACATCGGCCGAGACGCGACGAGTGGCGTCGCGCCAGTCGAGCACAATGCGCTGGCCGGCCGGCTCGAGCTTCACGTCGAGCGGACCGCCGAGCTTCGTCGGCGGCAGCTTGCCGTGAAGCGCACGCAGATCGAGATCGTGCATCGTGAAGGCGAAGCCGCCGACCGTTGCTTCGGTCGCCTGCGCCGTGGCGGGCGGGACGGGCGCGGGCGACGCGTCACCTTGCGTCAGCGCGGGAACCGGGGCCCCCGCCGCGCCGCCTGCGGACGCCGGCGTGGCCGCTGCCGCGGTCGCCACCTTCTCGCGACGCAACGCTCCGCTGCCGGTCAACACCGCGCGCCCGGTCAATTTCAGCTCGATGCCGGTCAACGCCTGACGCGTGGCGTCGAGCAGCACCTCGGCACGCAGGTGCTCCACGGGCAACCGTCCGTCGTCGATCGCCCCCGGCTTCGCGTTGACGACCGATACCGGCCCGAGCACACGCAATTCCTTCGCGCCCGGGGCAGGGCGCAAGTCGGCCTGCACGGCAAGGTCCGCCTGCGGCGCGCCCGGGCTGAAGTCGCGCGGGTTGACGTGATCGAGCGCGATCTGCGCACGCGAGAGGGGCACGGCGCCAAACGGCGATGCCGCGATGTGGGCCGTACCCGCGAGCTTTTCGCCGCTCGCGGCAAGATCGACCACGAGCGCGTCGAGCGAGCCTGAGAGCTTCGCCTGCAGCGCGACCGGCACGTCGCCCGCACGCGCGCGCAGGCCAACGTTGCCGCCAAGCGCAAACGGGCGTTGGCCGTTGAGCTGCACGTCGGCCTGCGCTTGGCCGTATGGCGTGCCGACGTGCTCGAGCACCATCGAATGCTGCGTGCCGTCGCTGCGCGCGGCAAGACGGATGTCCTCGAGCACCAGCTCGGGCGAGTGCAGCGTGAGCCTGGCGACGCGAACGTCACCCAGCGTCAGGCCAAGCGGCAGACGCAGACTGGTCGGCAGCGCCGCGGGCGCGGCGGACGGCGGCGAAGGGGCGAACGCAAGATCGATCTGGCCGGCGTGCAGCTTGTCCACGGTGAAGTGCAGCGGGCGCAGCCGCAGGGCCCAGCGGCTCTCCAGACGGCTCGCCGTGATGCGCGTGGCGCCGTCCACGTAACGCACGTCGTTCACGGTGAAGCCATGGGCGAAGGTGCCGCCGCGCCAGTCGCCGGCGAGCTTGCCGCCGAGCGTCGCGACGGCCGCCTGCCAAAGCCAGCGGCTGCCGCGCTCGCTGGACATTGCCCAGAGCAGCGCGCCGAGCGCCAGCACGACGCCGAGCAGCACGGCCAGCCATGCGGCCGCGAGCGCGCGGCCCCAGCGACGACGCTTCGGCGGCGGGGGTGGCGCGGGTGGAACGTCGCCCGGCCCGGGCGGCGGATTGGCATGACCGGGTGAGGTGAGCACGGGCTCGCGCGTCCGCCGCCCGGCGTCGCGGACATCGCCGGCCGCGCTCGCGTGCGGGGCTGGCGTCGAAGGCGCGGCCGGCGTGGGGCGGCCCGGTGTGACGGCATGGAGCGGCATCGTCGTCATCAGAACGCCACCCCCAGCGAGATGGCCGGACGCAAGCGCCGGTCGTGCACGCCGTAGCCGAGGTCCACGTTTACCGGCCCGACGGGACTGCGCCAGCGCAGGCCGACGCCCACGCCGTGATACAGCGGCGTGGGATGACGGTAATCGTCGGTGGCCGTGCCGACGTCCCAGAACACCGCCCCGCCCCAGTCGCGCGTGACCCAGCGCTGATATTCGAGGCTTGCCGTGCCGAGGTACTTCGTCGGATACGTGGTGCCGTTCTGCTGCCGCCCGATGCTCTGATACGTGTAGCCGCGAATGGACGACGTGCCGCCCGCGAAGAACAGCAGCGACGACGGAATCCGGTTGCTGTTGCCGTTCGTGAGCACCGCGCCGAGTTCCAGGCGGGCCAGCACGAGGTCGCGCTCGGCCACCGGGAAATACTGGCGGATGCGGCCGTACAGGCGCACGAAGCTCTGGTCGGTAAGTACGGGCTTGGCGGCAAACCCGATCTGCGTGTTGATGATGTTGCCCTTGCGCGGAAAGATCAGGTCGTCCACGTCGCGACGATTCCACGAAAACGCCGGCACGAGCGCCTTGTTGAGAAAGCGCGCGCCGCCGTCGGGACGCTCGTCGGTGCGATAAAGATCGAGCGTGTAAGCCCAGTCGTAGCGCTCGCGCGAGCGCGCACGCTTGACGCCCACTTGCGCCGAGCGCTGGTCGAGCCCGTTCAGATAGGTGCGATCGAACGACCCGCGCAGGCTGTTGGTATAGGCGCTCGTGTCGGGCGGCATGGCAATCTCGGCATAGCCGCCCTGCCGATACTGCTCCAGACGCGCCTGCGTGTCGAACGTCCACGCGCGGCCGAACAGGTTGTAGTACGAATAGCGGCCGTTCACGCTCGCGCCGGTGTCGGTCGTATAGCCCACGCCGCTTTGCACGCGATGCTCGGGAAATTCGCGCACCTTCACTTCCACCGGCGCGTTCTCGGCCTTCGACGGGTCTTCCGTCACCGAGATGATCACGTTGGAAAAGTACGGCGTGGCCTGGATCTGGCGCTGCAGTTCCTGCAGACGGTCGGCGTCGAACGCCTCGCCCTCGGACAGCGGATTGACGTTGCGGATGATTTGCGCCGGATAGCGGCGCGTGCCGGTGATCACGAGCGGCCCGAGTGTGAACGGAGGGCCGCTGTCGTAGGTGGCCGCAAGCGAGGCGGCTTCGCGATCGGCGTCGACGACCGCGCGCGAGAACGTCATCCTGGCCGCGTGATAGCGCTTTTGCCCGAGCTGGAACAGCGTATCGTTCTTCGCCTTGTCCCAGTCGGCCTGGCGAAACGGCGCGTCGACCGGCAGTTCCCAGGCGTGGCGCAACTGCGCGACGCGCTGCGGATCGCTCTCGGCCACCGGGCCGGTGAATTTCAGGTCGACGTCCTTGATGTGCGTGCGCGGGCCGGACTCGACGGTGACGCGCACATCGCGCTTGCCGTTGATGGTGGCCACATCCACATGCGTGACCGGCGCGAAGTACCCCTCGGTCGACGTGAGCTCCTGCACCTGCTCGCCGACGGTGGCGATGAGGTGCTCGAACTGGGCGTCCCCAATGTCGTCGCGCCCGGCGTAGCGCGCCAGGTCGAGATTGGTCTCGAGGAGTTTCTCGAGGCCCTTGGGCGCCTCGATGCGAACGCGATAGTCGGCAAGCGCCGCGCGGGGAGCCGCCAGGCCGCCCGCGAGCGTGGCGACGGCGGCAAGCGCGGCCAGGCCGCTCAGTCGGGTCCAGGTGGCCGGCACGGCGCACGCGCGAGAGCACGCACGGGAGGACGCACGAACGCACGCACGAAAGCGACGCCAGGCGTCGTGTCCGGGTTTGATCTGCGAGACGGTCAAAACCTTCCTTGGAGTCTTAAATATCGCCGCCGGTGGTCCGGCGTGCGTGCAATGATGCCCGATCGCACGGCCGGTGCAAGCATGGCACGACGAAGCAACGTGCGAAGCGTTCGTGGTGCGTATTTGACCATAACCGTGCGTCCCGTTGACCGGCGCGTCCCAAAAGCGTCGAAACCGCGACTCGGCACGCGTTTGCGGTAAAATCGGCAGCGACTGGCGCCATTGCGATGGCGCCGCTTTCGTTTTCGCCGCATCTGCCTAATTTTTACGCAAGCCGATTATGTACGAGTCCGACATCACTCAATTCCTCAAGCAACTGAAGGCGGAAAAGCCGACGCTCGAAGCCGAGCAACGCCAGGGCCGTGCGCTGCTGTGGGACAAGCAGCCGATCGACCTGGACGAGCGCCGCCGCGCTCAGCAGTCGCGTGTGGCTCAGCAGCCCTACGTCTATCAGAGCGAATAACGCTCCCGCCACGCCACCGCTGCAGGCCCGCATTGAATCCCTCGACGCCTGACGATCCGTCGCACGCCCCCGAGCCGATGCCCGAGCCGATGCCCGAGCCATCTCCCGAGCCGATCGCCGAGATCGGGCCGGCGGCGACGCACGCCGATGCGGCGGGCGTCGCGGACGATGCGCCGCAGGTGGCTCATGTGCCTCACGCGCCGGCGGCGAGCGCCGGCAACGGCGCCGCGACGGAATTGCCGGCCCCGCAAGACGGCCACGACTCCACGCCGGACACGGTCGACGGCGTCGCGCGGGCGCGCCTCTACGGCGAGCCGCTCTTCGCGCTGCCCAACGACCTGTACATTCCGCCGGACGCGCTCGAAGTCTTCCTCGAAGCGTTTGAAGGCCCGCTCGACCTGTTGCTGTATCTGATCCGCAAGCAGAACTTCAACGTGCTCGACATCCCGATGGCGCAGGTCACGAAGCAATACCTGCTCTACGTGGACCAGATCCGCCGGACCAACCTCGAGCTCGCCTCGGAGTATCTGCTCATGGCCGCGATGCTCATCGAGATCAAGTCGCGCATGCTGCTGCCGGTCAAGAAGGCCGACACCGGCGAAGAAGCCGAGGATCCGCGCGCCGAACTGGTGCGCCGCCTGCTCGAGTACGAGCAGATGAAGCTCGCCGCGCAGAAGCTCGACACGCTGCCGGTGCTCGGGCGCGACTTCCTGCGCGCGCAGGTCTACATCGAACAAAGCCTCCAGCCGCGCTTTCCCGACGTGGACGCCGAGGATCTGCGCGCAGCCTGGGCGGAAGTGCTGCGCCGGGCCAAGCTCGTGCAGCACCACAAGATCTCGCGCGAAGAGCTGTCGGTGCGCGAGCACATGAGCCAGATTCTGCGGCGGCTGCAGGGCGCGCGCTTCATGGAGTTCACCGAGCTCTTCGACGTCACGCGCGGCGTGCCGGTCGTGGTGGTGAACTTCATCGCCATGCTCGAGCTCTCGCGCGAATCGCTGCTGGAAATCACGCAGGCCGAGCCGTTTGCGCCGATCTATGTCCGCCTGACCTATTCTCCGAACTGAGCGCCGGCCGGGCGCCCCATCCGGCGGCGTTCGGGCCTGAAACCCCGAGTCCGCCTCGTCAGCGCGGTTTTGCGCACGCCCGCTGTGATTTCCTCTACAATCCCCCGGACATTTTGGCGGCCCCGCCCCTTGCCCGGCAAGGCGCAAGCCACTCCCGCACGCTAGCCGCGTGCGCCACGCACGGAACCTCAATGAAAGTCATCCCCTCGATTCCCGAACTGCGCGACCAGTTGCGCGGGCAGAATCGCATCGCCTTCGTGCCCACGATGGGCAACCTGCATGAAGGGCATCTGTCGCTGATGCGACTGGCGCGCCAGCATGGCGATCCGGTCGTCGCCAGCATCTTCGTGAACCGCCTGCAATTCGGGCCGAACGAGGACTTCGACAAGTACCCCCGCACCATGCAGGAGGACATCGAGAAGCTCACGCGCGAGAACGTCTACGTATTGTTTGCGCCGGACGAGAAGGAGATGTATCCGGAGCCGCAGGAGTATCGCGTCGAGCCGCCGCACGACCTGGGCGACATTCTGGAAGGCGAATTCCGACCGGGATTCTTCAAGGGCGTGTGCACGGTGGTCACCAAGCTGTTCTCGTGCGTGCAGCCGCGCGTGGCCGTGTTCGGTAAAAAGGACTACCAGCAGTTGATGATCGTGCGCAGCATGTGCCGCCAGTTCGCGCTGCCCATCGAGATCATCGCCGCCGAGACGGTGCGCGCCGACGACGGTCTGGCGCTGTCCTCGCGCAACCGCTATCTGTCCGAGGCCGAGCGCGCCGAAGCGCCGCAGCTCTATCGTCTGCTGAACCGGATCCGCGACGAGGTGAACGGCGGCAAGACCGATTACGCGGGGCTCGAAGCAGCCGCAATGCAAACGCTCGTCGAGCGCGGCTGGAAGCCCGATTACGTGTCGATCCGTCAGCGCGCGAACCTGCGCGTGCCCGCGCCGGGGGCGGCGCCGGCCGAGAGTCTGGTCGTGCTCGCCGCCGCGAAGCTCGGCACGACGCGCCTGATCGACAATCTCGAAATCTGAGCGCCGCAGGCGCGCCGCCGGTCGAGCGACCGGCGCCGCGCCCGGGCGCAAGCCGCGCGCGTATCGATCCTGTCGATCACGCGCGCATCTCTCGTCGCGCGGCATGCGCGACATCGCAACACAAGAGGCACGCCATGTACCGCACCATGCTCAAGTCGAAGATCCACCGCGCCACCGTAACGCATTGCGAACTGCATTACGAAGGCTCGTGCGCGATCGACGAGAACCTGCTCGAAGCCTCGGGCCTTGTCGAAAATGAGCAAATCGACATCTTCAACGTCAACAACGGTGAGCGCTTCACGACCTATGCCATCCGCGGCGAGCGCGGCAGCGGCATGATCTCGCTCAATGGCGCGGCCGCCCGCCGTGCGCAGCTCGGCGACATCGTGATCATCGTGTCGTATGCGCAGGTCGAGGAAAAGGAAGTGCAGGCCGGCTTCAAGCCGAAGCTGGTGTTCGTCGACGAGAAGAACGTGCAAAAAGGCGAGCGTGATCACGTGCCGCTGCAAGCGTGGGAAGAGACGCGCGCGTTCGAGGCGGCCGCCGCGAAGTAACCGGCATCGCATCGCGCGCATCGCACGGGGCGCCGCTATTGCCCTCCCTGGCATCATGTAGCGCCTAGCGCCACCTTGCGCACGCACTGACGAAGGGGCCCGCGGGGCCCCTTTTTGGCGTTTGGCGTTTGGCGTTTGGCGTTTGGCGTTTGGCGTTTGGCGTTTGGCGTTTGGCGTTTGGCGTTTGGCGTTTGGCGTTTGACGTTTGACGACGGCGGCTATCGGTACGCCGGACGCAGCCCGCGCGATGCGCTTACTTCGACACGAATGCCGTAATGCCGTCCCACTGCGGCAGGTCGCGCTCCACCCGTCCGGGCGCGACGTCCCACAGCGTGAGGCCATGGGCGGCCAGTTGCACGTAGTTCTGCGTGTCGCGCAGCATGCCCAGCACCGGCAGGCCCGCCTCGTCGCAGTAGCGCGCGAGCTGGTCGGCAGCCCGGGTGCGCGCGTCCACACGCATGCCCACCACGCCGATGCGCACGTCGCCCTGTCGCACGGCCTTCTCCTCGCCGAGCTTGTGCAGGAAGTCGCGCGTGGCCAGAATGTCGAAGATGGAGGGCTGCAGCGGCACCAGCACGTAGTTGGCGAGCCGCAGAATGGTGTCGAGCCGCTTGCCGTGCAGGCCTGCCGGCGTATCGAGCACCGCATGCGTGGTGCCCTTGGGCGGCCGGGCGACGTCGTTGTGATCCACCTCCCACGCGGCAATCGGCCGCAAGCCGGGAGGCCGCAGACCGAGCCACGCCCGCGAGGACTGTTGGCGGTCCGTATCGCCGAGCATCACGGCATGGCCTTGCGCCGCCAGATACCCGGCCAGGTTCGTTGCCAGCGTGCTCTTGCCCACGCCGCCTTTTGGATTCGCTACCACGATCACCGGCATTACGGACTCCCCGAGGTCATTTGCCGCCAATCTTACAACGGCCGGATGACAACCCGCCGCGAGACCCTGGCACCCGCCGCCCGCCTGCGCTCAGCGCAGGCAGGCCCAAACGCGGTCCAGGTCCAGATGCGCGGCCATCGAATCGGCGAGCCGCTCGAGCGACGCCTCGCGCAATGCATCGTAGTCCTGCATGGCGAGATCGGGCGCCCCGGCCCATGCGAGAAGCGCGTGGAGCGCCTGCGGCGTATCGAACAGCCCATGCAGGTACGTGCCCATCACCTGGCCGTCGGCCGAGCGCGCCCCGTCCGCCGCGCCGGCGTCCAGCCACACGGCCGGACGCGCCAGTGCCGCGCCGCGCGTCACGCCCATGTGAATTTCGTACCCCTTGACCGGCACCTTCGCCGCCCCGCCCGCGAGCCCGACCACGGCAAGGTGCCCGCTCACCAGGCGCAACTGCTTGTGCGGCGCCATCGTCGTTTCGATGTCGAGCCATCCCAGCCCGGGCGTGGTGCCGGCCTCGCCCTCGAGCCCGAGCGGATCGTGAATCGCCTCGCCGAGCATCTGCAGCCCGCCGCATATGCCAAGTAGCTTGCCGCCGTAGCGAAGGTGTCGCGCGATCGCCGTCTCCCACCCCTGCGCGCGCAGCCACGCGAAGTCGGCGCGGACGTGCTTGCTGCCGGGCAGGACCACGAGATCGGACGCCGGCCATGCCTGCCCCGCCGCAACATAACGAAAATCGACCTGCGGATGGGCGCGCAATGCGTCGAAGTCGGTGTGATTGCTAATGCGTGGCAGCGCCGGCACCGCCACGCGCAGGCGCGCCTCGCCGCTTGCTGCCGCCGCATGGCGCTCGCGGGGCAGCATGTCTTCGCCGTCCAGATGCAGGCCATGCAGATAAGGCAGCACGCCGAGCACGGGAATGCCCGTGCGCGCTTCGAGCCATTCGAGGCCGCTCGTGAGCAGCGACGGGTCGCCGCGAAAGCGATTGATGACGAAGCCCTCGATACGGGCGCGCTCGCTGTGCGAAAGACATGCGAGCGTGCCCACGAGTTGCGCGAAGACACCGCCGCGGTCGATGTCGGCCACGAGCAGCACGGGCGCGTCGACCGCTTCGGCGAAACCCATGTTGGCGATGTCGCGCGCCCGCAGGTTCACCTCCGCCGGGCTGCCCGCGCCTTCGACAAGCACGGCGTCGTAGCTCGCGCGCAGACGCTCGTAGGCCGCGAGCACGGCGGCCATCGCCCGCGGCTTGTACTCGTGATAGGCGCGTGCGTCGAGATCGGCCACGACCTTGCCGCCAATGATGACCTGCGCGCCGCGATCGCTGCTCGGCTTGAGCAGCACCGGATTGAAGTCGGTGTGCGGCGCGATGCCGGCCGCCTGGGCCTGCAACGCCTGCGCACGTCCGATCTCGCCGCCGTCCGCCGTCACCGCGCTGTTGAGCGCCATGTTCTGCGGCTTGAACGGCGCCACGCGAACGCCCTCGCGATGGAGCAACCGGCACAGACCGGCGACTAGCGTGCTCTTGCCGGCGTCCGAGGACGTGCCCTGGATCATCAGGGCGCCGCGACGCGCGCGCGAGGACGTTGCGAAATTGACAGGGATTTCACTCATGGCGCGGATTATCGCATCGGGCGCTCGTACAATATCGCCCATGAGTGTCCCCGACCTGACCTTCGTGCTGGGCGGCGCCCGCTCGGGCAAGAGCGCGTTTGCCGAGCGCCTCGCCGAGCAAAGCGGCCTGCCCGTTACCTATCTCGCCACGGCAGCCGTGAGCGACGAGCCCGAGATGCGTGCGCGCATTGCCCACCATCGCGCGCGCCGCCCGGCGCACTGGACGAGTGTCGAGGTGGGCCGCGACCTGGCCGGCGCCCTGCGCGAGCTCGCCCGCGACGGCCGCTGCGTGCTCGTCGACTGTCTGCCGCTGTGGCTCGCGGGTTGGCTTTGCCCGCCGGACGATCAACCGGACGGCCCCGCCGACGATGCGCAATGGCAGGCGGCTGTCGAATCGCTCGCGCAAACGCTCGCGGCCCTGCCCGGCAAGACCGTCGTCGTCAGCAACGAGATCGGCATGGGGGTGATCCCGATGGGGGCGCTCACGCGCCGCTACGTGGACGAACTCGGGCGCCTGAACCAGCGCGTCGCCGCGCTCGCCCCGCGGGTGCGCCTGGTCGTCGCCGGCCTGCCGATGGCCGTCAAAGGATAATCGCCGATGCTCACCGGACTCGCTCCCGAATCGCTCTGGCTCGCCGCGCTGATCGGCGTGCTGCTCGACGCCTGGCTCGGCGAGCCGCGCCGCTGGCATCCGCTCGTGGGCTTCGGTCATGTCGCCAACGGCGTGGAGGCATGGCTCAACACCGAGTCGACGCGCGACAAGCCGTTCAGCGCGATGGTGCGCGGCGCCTGGGCGTGGGCCATCATGCTCCTGGCGCCCGTACTGCTGGCCTGGGCGCTGACGTGGCTGCCGGGCTGGAGCGGCATCATCTGGCAGGCGCTCGCGCTGTATGCGGCGCTCGGCGCGCGCAGCCTGCGCGAGCACGTGATGCCCATCGCGCGCGCGTTGCGCGACGGCGATCTGCCGCAAGCGCGTGCGCTCACCGCGCGCATCGTCTCGCGCGACACCGAGGACGCGAGTGCGTCCGACATTGCCCGCGCGGCCGTCGAGTCGACGCTCGAGAACGGCAACGACGCGATCTTCGGCGCGCTGTTCTGGTTCGCGATCGCGGGCGCGCCGGGCGTGGTGCTCTTTCGTCTGGCCAATACGCTCGACGCCATGTGGGGCTATCGCACCGACAAGTTCCTGTATTTCGGCCGGCCCGCCGCCCGCATCGACGATCTGCTCAACTGGGTTCCGGCGCGTCTGACGGCGGCAAGCTACGCGGTCTTCGGCGACGTGCCGCGCGCCATCGCGTGCTGGCGCACGCAGGCCAAGGCCTGGTCCAGCCCGAACGCCGGCCCGGTCATGGCGGCCGGCGCCGGCAGTCTTGGCGTGCAACTGGGCGGCCCGGCGCGCTATCAGGGGGAATGGGAGACGCGGCCCGAACTGGGGTGCGGCACGCAACCTTCGGCGCAACACATCAGGGCGGCGTGGCGCCTCGTCTCGCGTTCGATGTGGATGTGGCTCGTCGTCTGCGGCGCGCTTGCGCTGTTCGCCGCGTCGCAGGCCGACGCCCTGCCCGTCGGCATGGTGTGAGTGTGAGCGCAATGACCGGGGCTTCCATCGTGCCGGCCGCGCCGCTGGCCGATGACGCCTTGCGACCGACCGCTGCGCGCCACGGCGGCAACCTCGGCGAGGCCGTCATTCGCTACGGCCGCGCTCGCGAGGACTGGCTCGACCTGTCGACCGGCATCAATCCGAACGGCTATCCCGTGCCGATGCCGCCCGCGAGCGTCTGGCGCGACCTGCCCGACGCCTGCGACGACCTCGTGGACGTCGCCGCCCGCCATTACGGGGTACCCGCCAGCACGGTCGTACCCTGCGCAGGCTCGCAGGCCGTTATCCGGGCGCTGCCCGCCTTGCTGCGGCCGGGGCGGGTCGCCATCGCTGCGCTCACCTACAGTGAATACGCCCCGGCCTTCGCGCGCGCGGGCCACACGCTGGTGTCGTGGCAGGGCCCCGAGGCAGGGTTGCCGGACGCGGACTATCTGGTGTGGGTCAATCCGGACAATCCGACGACGCGGCATGTGCCGCGCGAGACCTTGTCACAATGGCAGGCCGCGCTGGCCGACCGCGACGGGCTGTTGATCGTCGACGAGGCGTTCGCCGACGTCTCGCCGCAAGCGAGCATGGCGCCGCGCGTCGGCGAGCCGGGACTTTGCGTGCTGCGCTCCGTCGGGAAGTTCTTCGGTCTGGCGGGTGTGCGCGCCGGTTTCGCGCTGTGCCCGGCAGGGATGGCCGCGCGCCTGGGGGCGAGCCTCGGTGCGTGGACGGTCAGCGGTCCGGCGCGGTTCGCCGTCCGAACGGCATTGCTCGACACCGCGTGGCAGACCCTCGCCCGGGAACGGCTCGTTCGGGACGGACAGCGACTGCTGACGCTGCTGCGCGCGGCCGGATGGCCCGCCGTGGGCACGCCGCTCTTCGCCTGGACACCGCACGCCGCGGCGGCGCAATGGCACGAAGCGCTGGCTCGGCAAGGCATCTGGACGCGGCTTTTCGACGACAGGCCGCTCACACAGCCGGGTGGCGGGACGCAGCGCCTGCCCAGCCTACGGCTCGGCCTGCCGGGCAACGAGGTCGACTGGCAGCGATTGACGGTCGCACTGCGCGCCTGCCAAACCGCATGATGCGTTTGGGAACCGGCACACGCGCACGTCATCCAACGAGTTCGTCGTGCCGACGTCCACGGAGGCCGGCATGTCGACACCGGTCGCTTACCCGGTATTAGGAAACGAGCGTTTAGCACCATTTTCGTTACAAATTGAAGCATTTTTGCAACAACTGCACACAGTCATCACGGAAGCGCACCGTTAGACTGAAGGTTCTTCGCACGGCTTTTCCTACATAAAAGGACGACCAAATGAAAAAACTGCCTCTGATGCTTGCTACGCTTCTGACCGCCGCCGTCGTGACGGTGGGCTGCTCGAAGAAGGAAGACCAATCGGCCGCACCGGCCGCCGACTCGTCGGCGTCGGCACCGGCAGCCGGCGGCGCCATGAGCGCTCCGGCTTCCGACGCGGGCGCAACCACCCCGGCGGCACCGGCACCGGCCTCGAACTGACGCCGCCAAGCGGCGGAGCCGCGCCGTTGTGGATTTCGGTCCACAACGCGCGTAGCGAGGTACGCGTCGAATCCCGGCATCGCCCTGCCGCGCGGTTCAAAAGGCGTGCTCCCGCCGCGCCTGAACGTGACTACGCCCCCTGCACTCGACGGAGTCAGGGGGCGTAGTCGTTTACGGTGGACTCACTACGGTGGACTCACTACGGTGGACTCGCTACGGTGGGCTCACCACGATGGGGTCGCTTGCTGCGGACTCATACACGGGGCCCCGCCTCGGTCAGGACTCACTTCACCAGCGTGACGCCGCCGTCGATCACACCATAGGCCTGCACTTTGCTGCTGCCGGCGCCGGCTCCCGCGCTCGCACCGCCCCGGTCGTCGGGGGCGGCGCACGCGCCGAGCATTGTCACCAGCGCTAGCGCCAGCGCGCCCGCCATTGCGAATTTTTGCTTCACGAGTACGACTCCTTGGTTTTCGTGGGGACGGCGCCGCCGTGAACCCGGTCCAACGGCATGTGCTCGCCGTCACGCAGCATTCGACACCCATGGCGCGGCATCGGTTCGTCGCCACGCACGGCACAGCCCCCTTGCCCGCACGACGCAAGCCATCGAGAATGGCGAGTCCGCGCGCCCATCGGCGGCCGCCTCGCTCATGCAGCGCGGGGGCGCCGTGGGTTTTGCCTTACTTTGCCTCGCATGACTTCGTCCATTCTCGTCCACCGTTCCCCATCCGTGTCGACATCGCCCAAAATCCGTGCCCGGCCCTCCTTCCCGACCTTCCCCTCCCTTCGCGCTTGGCTCGGCGCCGGCCTGTTCACGCTTGCCGCCGCTGCCATCGCGCCGGGCGCCCAGGCGGCCATCGCCGTCACGGACGACACGGGCGCCACGGTCACGCTGGCGGCGCCTGCGCAGCGCATCGTGAGCCTCGCGCCGCACGCGACCGAGTTGCTGTTCGCGGCCGGCGCCGGCGATCGGGTCGTAGGCGCTGTGGCGTATTCCGACTACCCTGAGGCGGCGCGGCGC
Source organism: Pandoraea sp. CB10b_02 (assembly GCF_002216225.1). Lineage (NCBI taxonomy): Bacteria > Pseudomonadati > Pseudomonadota > Betaproteobacteria > Burkholderiales > Burkholderiaceae > Pandoraea > Pandoraea sp. CB10b_02. Next base: position 11,614 of record NZ_NJGW02000018.1, on the reverse strand, counting down.
ATCCCGCGCGTGGGCGACAACAGCGCGCTCGATCTGGAGCGCATTCTCGCGCTCAAGCCGGACTTGCTGGTCGTGTGGATGCATGGCAACTCGCACCGCCAGGTCGAAGCGTTGCGGCAGCTCAAGCTGCCGGTGTTCTACTCGGAGCCGAAGCATCTGACCGACCTGCCCGACGCCATCGAGCGCATCGGCACGCTGGCCGGCACGCCCGCGAAGGCGCACGCGTCGGCCGACGCGTTTCGCGCGCGCTATGAAGCGCTGCGCAGGCAATACGCGTCGCGGGCGCCCGTCACGGTGTTCTATCAGGTATGGACGCAGCCGCTCATGACGCTCAACGGCACGCACATGGTGAGCGACGTGATCCGCCTGTGCGGCGGCGTGAACGTGTTCGCAGACGAAGCGCCGCTCGTGCCGCGCGTGTCGGTCGAGGCCGTGCTCGCCAAGCGTCCCGAGGCCATGTTCACCGCAACGCCTGGCGCGACGCAGTCCGACAAGCCGCTCGCGACGCTCGACACCTGGCGCAAGTGGCCGCAACTGCCGGCCGTGGCGCACAACAACCTGTTCGGCATCGACGGCGATCTCATCAACCGTCCGGGACCGCGTATTCTCGACGGCGCCCGCGTAATGTGCGAAGACCTCGACGTGGCGCGCTCGCGGCGTACACCAGCCGCCGCGCGCTGAACTCGCGCCCGGCAACGCGCGTGGCGCCTCAGGCGTTCCAGCGAATCAGCCGCGCGCGGCCGTCGCGGGCGACATGAAGATGACAGATGCCACCGAAGTCGAGCGTCCATGGCAGGCACGCGGTGCTCGGCATTTGCAGCGCCGTGGCGACGTGCAAACGGATCGGGCCGGCGTGCGTCACGGCAACGTGCACTGCTTCGTCGCTCACGACACTCATGGCACTCATGGCACTCGCGGCGCTCGCGGTACGCGCGATCGCCCTCGCCCACGCATCCATGCGCAGCACCACGTCGCGCGCCGACTCGCCGCCCGGCGGCGCAAACGTCGCGACGTTGCGCGCCCAGTCTTCCAGGGCATTACGGTCGATGGCCGCCCACGGTTGCATCTCCCACGCCCCGAAGTGCATTTCGGCCAGCCGCGCGTCCTCGGTCACCGGCAGCGCGAACGATGCCGCGATACCTTCGGCCGCGCGTCGCGCACGCCGCAGCGGGCTGCTGTGAACCGCCGTCGGGCGACGGCCGTCGAGCAACGCCGTCAGCCGCGCCTGCATGGACGCGACGGCGGCGTCGAAGCGCGAGGGGTCGACATCGAGGTCCGTGCGGCCGTAGCAGACGTTCGGCGCGACGCTCGGCGGCGGATGCCGCATCAGGATCAGATCCACGCGCACACCGTGAGATACAACGCGAGCTCGCCGAGCTGTTGCGCGAAGCCGAGCGTGTCGCCGGTGTAGCCGCCCAGCCGGCGGTGCAGGTAACGGACGAAACCGGCGCGCACCGCGATCAGCACGAGCGCGCCCGTCACGCCCGCGCGCCAGTCCGGCCACACGCCCCACGGCACACTGCACGCCACGCCGAAGACCAGGTCTTGCATGCCGAGCCGTTGCGCGATCGGCTTGGCCTTGCCCTCGCCGCGCACGTAGTCGAGCGTGCGCAACAGACTGATCGCCATGCAGCGGCTCGCCGCATGGGCGCCGATCAGCACGACGGCGAAGCCGCTCCAGCCGGCGGCGCGCTGAATGTCGACGAGCGCCTGCCACTTGATCGCGAGCGCGAGCCAGAGCGCGACAGCGCCATACGTGCCGATGCGCGAGTCGTGCATGATCTCCAGCACGCGCTCGCGCGCGAACGCACCGCCGAACGCATCGACCGAATCGGCCAATCCGTCCTCGTGGAAAGCACCGGTCAGCAAAACGCTGGCGGCAAGGCCCAGCGCGATGGCGAGCGCGGGCGACCACAGGCAGCCCATGGCGACGGTGAGCAGCGCTGCGACCGCACCGACGAAGACGCCCACGAGCGGGAAATAGCGCGTCGCGGCGCTCAGTTGCTCGGGCGAGTAGCCCACCCACGCCGGAATCGGCACGCGAGTGAAAAAGCCGAGCGCCGTCAGGAAGAGGCGCCACTGCCCCCGGCATCCGGTGAATCGCTTGAATGCCGGGTCTTGCGCGCAGGGCGTGGACAACACCTCCGGGCGCGCGGCATCGCCATGCGTCGTCGGCGTGTGCGACGGTGCGTGCATGCCGGGGCAGGCGCGGGGGCAGACGTCGGAGTCGCCGCGGCGGGAGGCGTGCGGAGGCGTCTCGCTCATGATGCCGGCGCCTCGCGCTCGCTCACACCCGCGCCTTCGAACGTCGCCATCTCGCGCAGGAACGCGGCGGCGGCCTGGACCAACGGCATGGCCAGTGCGGCGCCGGTGCCCTCGCCCAGCCGCAGGCCGAGCGCCAGGAGCGGCTTCGCGTTCAGGGCGTCGAGCATGGCGCGATGGCCGGTCTCGTCGGACGCATGCGCGAACACGCAGTACTCGGGCACGGCGGGCGCCAGGCGCGACGCAACGAGCAGCGCGGCCGTGCTGATGAACCCGTCCACCACGATGACGAGCCCGAGCTTCGCCGCCGCGAGATAAGCGCCCGTCATCATCGCGATCTCGAAGCCGCCGAAGGTCGCGAGCGTGGCGAGCGGATCCGCGCACTCGCCCGTGGCGGGGTGCGCGGCCAGGGCGCGCTCGAGCACCCGCGTCTTGTGCGCAAGGCCGGCGTCGTCCACACCGGTGCCGCGCCCGACACAGGCGGCGAGCGGCAGCCCGGTGAGCCGCTGCATCAGGCAGGCGGCCGACGAGGTGTTGCCAATGCCCATCTCGCCGAAGCCGATCATGCGCGTGCCGCGCGAGGCGTGCAGCGCGACCCGCGCGGCGCCGGCCGAGAGCGCGGCCTCCAGTTGTTCGCGCGTCATCGCCGGGCCGTCGAGGAAGTTCCGGGTGCCGCGCGCGATCGGCATGTCGACGAGCGCCGGGTGCGGCGGAAAATCGGCCGCCACGCCTGCGTTGACGACTTCGAGTTCGATGCCGTGCGTGCGGCAGAAGACGTTGATCGCCGCCCCGCCACGCAGAAAATTGAGCACCATTTGGGCGGTCACCGCCTGCGGATACGGACTCACGCCCGCCGCGACGATGCCGTGGTCGCCCGCGAAAACGAGCATGGCGGGACGCGCGAGCCCGGGTGTCGCGCTCTGCTGAATGCGACCGACCTGGTGCGCCACGCGCTCGAGTGCGCCCAGGCTGCCGGGCGGCTTGGTCTTGATGTCGATGGCGTGCTGCAGCGCGCCGTCCATCGACGGGCACGGTGCGGCCACGTCGAACAGCTCGGCGAGCAGGGGGCGCAGCGAGTCGGTGAATGCGGGGCGCGGCGGGGCGCTGGATGCCGTCATGCTGAAACTTCCTGAATCGGTGGATCGGTCGATCGATTGACCGACGCCAGGCCCATGGGAACGATCGGGCATTACATTTCCACGCCGTTCTGCGCGCGGATACCCTGCGCGAACGCGTGCTTGACCGGCGTCATGTCGGTCACGGTGTTGGCCGCGTCGATGAGCGCCTGCGGGGCGCCGCGCCCGGTGATCACCACGTGCTGCATCCCGGGCCGCGCCCGCAGATCGGCCACGACCGCGTCCACGTCGAGATAGCCGAGCTTGAGCGCGATGTTGAGCTCGTCGAACAGCACCAGTCCGAACGACGGATCGCGCAGCATGCGGCGCGCCTGCTCCCAGGCGGCCTGCGCCTTGGCGATGTCGCGCGAGCGGTCCTGCGTCTCCCAGGTGTAGCCTTCGCCCATCACGTGAAATTCGCATTCTTCGGGAAAGCGCCGCAGGAATTTCTCCTCGCCCGTAGGGATCGCGCCCTTGATGAACTGTACGACGCCGGTCTTCATGCCATGCCCCATCGCGCGGATCACCATGCCGAAGCCCGAGCTGGACTTGCCCTTGCCGTTGCCGGTGGTGACGACGATCACGCCGCAGTCGCGCTGCGCCTGGGCGATCCTGTCGTCGATGATCGTCTTCTTGCGCGCCATGCGCGCGCGGTGGCGCTCGTTGCGGCCGTCCTCGTCGGCGTCGTTCGGAGATGGCGGGAGGTCTTGGGTCATCGACAGTACCTGTGAAGAGAAAGAGGGGCCGCGCGCGGCCCGACGCGCAGCGGCGTCCGTGAAAGGGAGACGACGTGGGTGCGTGCGGCGTGCATACGGTCAGCCGCGGCGCACGGGCACGAGGGCCTCGTCGTCACCGTCGCGAATGAGGCGCAGCGGGTAACCGAACGCTTCGCTGCAATGCTCGGCCGAGAGGACGTCGTGCGCAGGCCCGGCACGCCAGCCGCCCCGGCCGTCGAGCAATAGCGCGTGCGTGGCGAAACGCCGCGCGAGATTCAGGTCGTGGCACGAGAAGACGACGGCGGCATCGGGCTGGCCGCCGTGGCCGGAATGGCTCGCGTAGTTCGCGAGCAGCGCCAGCGCGTCGATCTGGTGGTGGAGATCGAGGTGCGACACCGGCTCGTCGAGCAGCAGCAGCGGCGTGGCCTGCGCCAGCACGGCGGCAAGCGACACGCGCTGACGCTCGCCGCCAGAGAGCGTGGTCACGTCGCGCTGCGCGAAGTCCTCGAGCCCGACGTGCGCCAGCGCTGCGAGCGCGGCCGCGACGTCGCCATCGGACTCCCAGGCGCCCCAGCGCCCGCGCGTCAGATACGGATGCCGGCCCGCGAGCACGACTTCGAGCGCCGTGGCGCCAAACGCGTCGCGCGACTGTTGCGGCATCAGCGCGCGCACGCGAGCGAGCGGCGCCGGGCGCCATTGCGCCAGCGGCTTGCCGCCGATCTCCACGCGCCCGCTGCCGGCGATGCCTTCGGCGCCGGCCGCCCCTCTCGCGCGGGCCGCCCGCTGGCCGTCGAGCGCGCGCAGCCCGGCGAGCGTGCCGAGCAGCGTCGTCTTGCCCGCGCCGTTCGGTCCGGCCAGACACCAGCACTCGCCCGGCGCGACGCGCAGATCGAGCCAGTCGACGAGCACACGCTCGCCTGCGTGCAGCGTGAGCGCATGCGTCTGCAGCAATGGCGCGCTCATCGGATCACCCGCCGCGACAGGAGCCACAGGAACACCGGCACGCCGAGCATCGCCGTGATCACGCCTACCGGCAATTGCGTGGGGGCGATCACGGTGCGCGCCACCAGATCGGCCAGCATCAGCAGCGCGCCGCCCGCCAGCGCCGCGGCGGGCAGCAGCATGCGCTGGTCGTTGCCAAAGCGCAGGCGCAGGATGTGCGGCACGACGAGGCCGACGAAGCCGATACTGCCGGCCGTGGTGACGGCGACCGCCGTGGCCAGCGAGGCAGCCAGATACACGCGCGAGCGCAACGGGCCGACGGCCACGCCGACGGCCTGCGCGACCGCCTCGCCGCGCAGCAGCACGTTCAGGCGATGCGCCACCGGGCAGACGATGAGCAGCGTGACGGCCAGTACGGCGAGCGGCGCCCACGCGCGGTCGGCGCCGTTCAGATCGCCCGTGAGCCAGAACAGCATGCCACGCAGGCTCGCATCGGGTGCGAGCGTCAGGATGAGCGTGGCGAGCGCGCCGAAGCCGGCGGCCATCATCACGCCGGTGAGAAGCAGCCGCGCGCTGCTGTCGTGCTCGCCGGGGCGCAGGAAGCTGCGGTGGGAAAGCGCCATGACGAGTGCAATGGCGGCGAGCGCGCCCACGAAGGCGCTCGCCTGCACCCAGAAGAACGGCAACATCAGGGCCAGCGCGGCAAGCGCTGCGACGGCCGCGCCGCCCGAAATGCCGAGCACGTAGGGATCGGCCAGCGGATTGCGCAGAAGCGTCTGCATCAGCGTGCCCGCCACCGCCAGCAGGCCGCCGCAGGCAAACGCGGCGAGCGCACGCGGCAGGCGCAGACGCCAGACGACGTCGCCCGCGAGGCCGGCGTCGCGGCCCAGCATCAGCGTGCCCAGTTCGTGCAGCGAGACGGGCACGCTGCCGAGCATGAGCGACGCCGCGAGCACGGCCAGCACCGCGCAGGCGAGTCCCGTCCAGATGGTGAGGGCGCGGCGCAGCGTCATGCGGCGCCGCCTGCGCTCATGGCGCCGTCAGAACTGCGTCCAGCCGAGCGACACGTAGATCGCGCGCCCGAGAGTGTTGTAGCCATAGGCCGTCTGGTAGTTCTTGTTGAAGACGTTGTCCAGATGCGTCGAGACGTACCAGGACTTGTCGATTTTGTAACGCGCCTGCAGATTCACAAGCGTGTAGGCGCCGAGATGCTGGCCACCCGTATCGTAACGCTCGCCGCTGTAGAACACATCGCCGCCCACGGTCAGCCGGTCGAAAAACGTCTTCGACAGCGCGATCGAGCCGAATTGCCTGGCGCGGCGTGCGAGCTGCTTGTCCGCGTCGAGATCGGTCGGATTCTGGCGCGTGAACGACGCTCGCACATCGACGCCGAAGACCGGCCGGCCGGTGTAGGTCAGCTCCAGCCCTTCGACGCGCGCCTTCGCCACGTTGGAGGCCGTGTACGGCGAGACCGGCAGGGACTGGATCAGGTTCGTGTAGTTCGTCTGGAAGCCCACGAGCTTGACAAGGCCGAGATCGCCCCCGCCGTTGAATTGCACGCCGAGCTCCTTGGAGATCGAACGCTCCGGTTGCAGGTTCGGATTGCCGTAGCCCGGGTAGAACAGCTCGTTGAAGGTCGGCGCGCGGAAGCCGTCCGACGCGTTGGCGAGGAACTTCCAGCGCTCGGTCAGGTTGTAGCCATAACCGACCCAATAGCTGTTCGCCCCGCCAAAGTCGGAGTACTGGTCGCGGCGCACGTTGGCCTGGAACTGATGCTTGCCGAACGTGCCTTCGTAGCCGAGGTAGCCCGAGTCGAGATGCCGGTTGTTCCGGTTGTACCGGGTATTGCTGTCGACCGTCTGCTCGAGCCGTGTGTAGCCGGCGATCAGTTTCTGGTCCGGCATGAAGGCGTATTCGTTGGCCCAGTCGATCTGGTTGCTCGACGTGTGGAAGTTGCCGTTGCCCTTGCCGTTCAGGTAGTTGTAGCTGTAGTCGTCGCCCTGCGTCACCGCAAAGCGCGTGCTCCACTTGTCCGTGACGTTGCCCTTCGCGTAGGCCGAGACCTGCCGCACGCGCGTGTCGGTGTCGTTCAGATCGGTCGGCTTGCCGAAGTTGCTGTCATAGCTGTAGCTGCCGTCGCTCTGGAGCAGACGCGCGCCCACTTCCCAGGTGTCGCCGAGCTTGCGCGAGAGCGAGGCCGTGACGCTCGTGTTGTCGTCGCCGTTGCGGTTGGGGTTGGCGTTCCGGTTCTGGCGCGGGTCCATGGCCGAGATGCCATTGGTGTGAAAGCGCGAGACGTCCAGCGAGAAGCGCGTCTTGCCGTCGTCGAACGATCCGGCCACGCCGGCATTCGCCTGTGTGGTGTTGTTCGTGCCGTAGCCCACCTCGGCGTGGGCCCGCGGCGGACCGCCGTCGCCCTTGCGCGTGAAGATCTGGATCACGCCGCCCACGGCCTGCGAGCCGTAGAGCGCCGAGACGTTGCCGCGCACGATTTCGATGTGGTCGATCTGCGAGGTCGGGATCTGCGAAATATTGGTGGTGCCCAACGTGGCAGAGTTGACCGGCACCCCGTCGATCAGCACCAGCGACGAGTTCGAGGCCGCGCCGCGCATGGAAATCGTGGCCGCCGTGCCGAAGCCGCCGTTCTGCACCAGTTCCACGCCTGCCTGGCCGCGCAGCAGCGTGGGCAGGTCCGGCGCCTGGCTTTGCTCGATGTCCTCGCGCGTGATGACCGACGTGGCGGCCAGCGTGTCGGCGAGTTTCTGCTCGGTGCGCGAAGCCGTCACGACGGTGGCGTTCAGTTGGGCCGATGTGGTGTTGTCGGCGAGCACGAGCGGGCCGGCGGCAGTGACGGCGGCGGCCGCCGGCGCGGTCTGGGTCGCCTGTGCCTGGGCACCCGCGCTTGCGAGCAGCATGGCGCAGGCCAGGGCGAGACGATGGGGCAAGGGAGCGAAGCGCGTCGCAGCGGGGCGAGCAAAGGCAGGCGCGAGCGGCGCCGTCGCACGAACGTGGGTGCGCATGGTCTGGTGTGACTTCCGTAGTTTTCTTATTGCCCAGGCCCGTTCCCCCGCGGGCCGCCGGCGCAAGGGGAGCGCCGGTGACACGTCACGGATGCGAAGCATCGACCCATGAAAACGACGACAGACGCCGGGCGGCTGCGCCGGGCGGCATGGCTTTCCCCACTCACTTGCGGCCGGTATCCGGGCTGGTCATCGTCGCGCCTGACCGGCCTTCCCACAGGCGATAGCCTGCAGTGGCGATGGAGGCGAAGCGCGTTTTCGGAAACCTTTCGGACCGAAAGGATGACTTACCGTTGCGGGGGCAGCACAGGTTGGCCAGCCCGTGTGGGGGACGCGGCTCCCTGTTTCCCGTTTAACTGCGCACACCGGGGGGGCGTGCGCGAGCACCGAAGTGCCGCAAGTGTAGGGGCCATTCGAACGAGCGTCAATGCTCGTTCGTCGGGCATTGGCCGCCGATTCCGTTAGAATGTAGGGCAATCAAGAGGACGCAGCCCGATGCTCACCGATCTCGACAATATCACCGACAAAATCGAACAGTTGGTTGTGATAAGCCAACGTTTCCATCAACACAATCAGGCCCTGCTCGCCGAACTCGAGCGCACCCGTGCGGAATGCGACGAGACGCGCGCCTCGCTCGAGCAGTTGCGCGCGGAGCGCGACGCCCTGCGTGTGCAGCGCGACCAGCTCGCGGCCAAGATCGACGAGGCCCAGGTCCGCCTGAACGCCATTCTGGAAAAGCTCCCGACCCAGAATCCCGCTGAGGGACAGATGGACCTGCTCGGCACCCCCGGTGGAGAAAACGCATGACCATCAAGCAGCTCGAAGTCAACATCCTGGAACAGTCCTATCGCCTCGCCTGCCCGCCGGAACACGAGGCCGATCTGCTCGCCGCGGTCTCGCGCGTCGATGCCGAAATGAGCAAGGTGCGCGCGCAAAGCAGCGTGCGCGGCACGGACCGGATTGCCGTCATGGCAGCGTTGAGCCTGGCATCCGAATTGCTTGCGCTGGAAAAGAGTATTGCCGCCGGACAAGCATTCCCCGCCGAGGAAATTCAGAGTAGAATGCAACGCATGAACGAACGGCTGAGCGCAGTGATCGATCAGTATCAAAGCTGAAAGCCCACGCCGCCGTCCGGTTCGAAAGGTTAGTTTTCCCTGCCTGGTTCGCGAAAGTCATAGATTCCTTGAACCAATGATCTGTTGCAGGTTGCGGAAGTTTGTAGTGCTGGCGTGAGCGTCACTTTGTCTGATGAACCCGATGCGCTACTAACCGCGACCACCTTGAACCTCACGGTTCAGGATGCCGGCTTAGCGGCTGAGGCGGGGACCCAATACACGGCACTGCACACGCAGTGCCGTTTTTTTTCGTCCACGATTTCATCGGCGGTGTGCGCCCCCTGTCTCTCACACGCAAACGAAAAAGCAGCCCGAAGGCTGCTTTTTTCTTCGTGCCGGCGAAACGGCTCCACGCCGCTCAGAACTGCGCCTCGCTCAGCGACAGCGCCGAATCGGCGCCCTCGCTGATGGACTGCGCGAGGCCCGGCGCCTGCGTGAGGATATGGTCAGCGAAAAAGCGCGCGGTGCCGATCTTTGCGTCGTAGAACGACGGATCCTGATCGCGCAGTTTCTGCGCGGCCAGCAGCGCGCGGCCCATCTGCCAGCCGCAGAGCACGATGCCCGCAAGCTTGAGGTACGGCACACTGCCCGCGAATACCGCATTCGCATTGTCCTGTGTGTTCGCCACGACGTAGTCGACCACGCCCGACAACGCTTCGCGCCCCTTCGCGAGACGATCGGCCACCGACTGCGCGACACCGCCCGCCGCGCGCAGCTCGCTTTCCGTCGCGGCAATCTGTTCGCACAGCGCGCGCGCTACCGCACCGCCGTCACGCAGCGTCTTGCGGCCGATCAGATCGTTGGCCTGAATGGCCGTGGTGCCTTCGTAGATCGGCAGAATGCGTGCGTCGCGATAGTACTGCGCGGCGCCCGTCTCCTCGATGAAGCCCATGCCGCCGTGCACCTGCACGCCGAGGCTCGTGACCTCCAGCGACATCTCCGTGCTCCAGCCCTTGACGATCGGCACGAGAAATTCGTAGACGGCCTGCGCGCGCTTGGCTGCGGCCGCATCCGTCGCGTGGTGTGCGATGTCGGCTTGCGCGGCCGCGACGTAGGCAAGCGCGCGGGCGCCTTCGGTGAGTGCGCGCATCGTCATGAGCATGCGCTTGACGTCGGGGTGATGGATGATCGTGACGGCGTCGCGCGAGGAACCATCGACCGGCCGGCTCTGCACGCGATCGCGCGCATATGCCACGGCATGCTGATAGGCGCGCTCGGCCACCGCCACGCCTTGCATGCCCACCGCGAACCGCGCGGCGTTCATCATGATGAACATGTACTCGAGACCGCGATTCTCTTCGCCGACGAGATAGCCCGTCGCGCCGCCGTTGTCGCCGAATTGCAGCACCGCCGTCGGGCTCGCCTTGATACCGAGCTTGTGTTCGATCGAAACGCAATGCACGTCGTTGCGTGCACCGAGCTTGCCGTCGGCGTCCACATTGAACTTCGGCACGATGAACAGCGAAATGCCCTTCACGCCCGGCGGCGCATCGGGGGTGCGCGCCAGCACGAGGTGGACGATGTTCTCCGCCATATCGTGCTCACCGAACGTGATGAAGATCTTCGTGCCGAAGATACGATACGTGCCGTCGGCCGCGCGCTCGGCGCGTGTGCGCACCAGAGCGAGGTCCGAGCCGGCCTGCGGCTCGGTGAGGTTCATCGTGCCGGTCCACTCGCCCGAGAGCAGCCTGGGGACGTACAGCGCACGTTGCGCCTCGCTGCCCGCGGTGAGCAGCGCTTCGACGGCGCCATCGGTCAGCAGCGGGCACAGGGCGAACGAGAGGTTCGCGGCGTTGAGCATCTCGGTGCACGGCGTGGCGACCAGCTTGGGCAGCCCCTGCCCGCCGAACTCCTGCGGATGCAGCACGCCTTGCCAGCCGGCTTCCGAAAACTGGCGAAACGCCTCCTTGAAGCCTGGCGTGGTGGTGACGACACCGTCCTTCCACGTGCTCGGCTGCTGATCGCCGACAACGTTCAGCGGCGCGAGCACTTCCTGATTGAAGCGGGCCGCCTCTTCGAGCACGGCCTGCGCGAGCTCGGGCGAGGCGTCCTCGTAACCCGGCAGCTTCGAGATATTCGACAGGTCCGCCAGTTCGTTCATGACGAACTGCATGTCCTTGATCGGGGCCTGATAACTCATGTCATTCCTCCAAGGGGATTCCGCATGCGGATTCCGATTGCCTGCGGATGGCGGCGAATGCCGGGATTCTTGTTGTTCTGGTCGACCGATTCGCATGAGGACATCGAGCGCACCCGGCTGCCGGGCGCGCATCTCCCCATGCGGATCGGCTGCGGGGGGAGCGCCCCCGCAGCTTCACTTCAATACGGCGCAATGTGGCGCAACACCGCGCCTGCCGAACGCTTACAGCGCGCTCGTCAGCTCCGGCACCACGGTAAACAGATCGCCCACCAGACCGTAGTCCGCCACCGAGAAGATCGGCGCT
>NZ_NJGW02000017.1:0-105546 GCF_002216225.1 Pandoraea sp. CB10b_02 | reverse complement strand
ATGACTAGGCTTACTGATAGGCACAAGACTATCCCTTATTTTAAGAGAGTCCTCGTGTCCTCAGATACGTGGGGCCGCTCCACTCGGGATAATGATCGTACTCGAACCATTGCACCGCGATGCCGGACCGTGAAAAAACGGACTCCTCAATGTAGCCCTTAGCCGATGGCCCGGAAATGTAAATATTCCCACCTGCCTGCGCGCAGAGATTCGCAAGGCGTTCGCTTTTCCCGTCGATCAGTGTGTAGTCCCACGAATTACGGATGCATGTTTTGATGCCCAGCAATTGACATATGACTTCGATAAGCCGGCGATTGAGCTGTGACAGATGGGTATGCACCTCATCCATGTACACTGGTTCCAGCACCGAAGCTATCTGACGGAAATAAGGGGCATTCCGGTAATTCTGTGTCAACGTCTTCCAGTGAAGGCTAGCCCATTGCGTGCCGTCGATTTCCGTTTCGCGAATCGTCTGCTCGTATTTGCCTTTGACTCGCACCGGCACCGTGAGCCACTGAAGTCCCTGCGGGGTCTTGATCACGTTGCGATTGCGCCAGTCTCGACGCGTGTATTGCATGTCGTCGTAAAGAATGAATTCGTCGACGGCCGCAATCATGTCGAAATATCCCTTCCAAGGAATATAGTTTGACTGAACGATGGCTATTTTCCGCATGTCTTGGCTCCCGATGAAACGCTGGCATCACTGGCGAGCCGATAGACGGCATATTGGGACACCGTCGCTCCGCCGTCGTTGAAATCAAAAATCTCAATAGGTGTCAGTTGAGCTCTCACGTCCGGTGAGACTTTTCTCGTCATCTTCGGGTAACTTGATATCACGATGCCATGTGTCTCTTTCAACGTCTGAAGCAATTGTTCCGAATAGGCACGGTAGCTGTCTTCGCGCAGAAAGCGATAGGAATTCAGACGCGTTTTGAACGTGCCGAAAACATTGAATCCGTGTGACCATTCACCGATGGCGTCGCATCCGGCGTAACGTCGGCTGATATCGGACAGCGTGCGATAGTTGGCGTCTCCTGGCAACGCTTTGAAGGAAGCGATGAGCAACGACGCACTCGTATGCGTCGCAAGACCAGCCGTCGTCGCAGCCAGCAGCGCGGCCCATGCTACGCTCGTCCCGCGACGAAACACATTGCGCATCAGTGGTGTCGTGATTTGCAGAAGCACAACCCCGGCTTCAAGCATCAGCAAAAACACGATGAACGAGACATCAACCCCTTTTCGCTGAAAGTAGGACGACTCGAAAAACAACTGCCCCAGACGTGCGAATAACATCAGGACGATGCACGCCAGAAACAAATCGACGCGCCGCTTACGCCACAGCACAAATCCGACGATGGCAATCAGTGCTGCGATACCCCCGGTCAACATGGCGCTGGAGTAAGCGAAGAAGTTGATGCCGACGATAGTTTTCAGAAAATTCTTCGCGAGATACCAGACCGGATAAGGTCGCGGATCAATGACTCTGCCTGCGGTGAAGTACCGCAGATTGTTGGTGAATTCCGTCCAGACATTCGGATACAGCACGAGGACGATGAGTCCGTAGGCGGCACATACGATCAACGCACCAACGAGCGTCTTGCCGATGTTGCGCCAATGGAGCGCCTTGACGTCGGTCAGAACAATGGCTGTCAACGCCCCAAGAACCATATAGAGCGTTTGGGGATACACGAACAGGGGTCCGAACGCGAGTGCAGCACCCCAGAGGCCGTAATGGCGTTCCGTGCAATGAGTAAGCAAATAGACGAGCGCGACGCCATAGAATATGATGGCGATCGTCGGTTCGACAACTACTGTTGCATAGAGGAATGCGTAGTTGAATACGAGAAACGAAGCACAAACGAGATAGACGAGATTTCTCTGAAGTATGGACAGTGTCCCACCGATCTTTACACGGTCGACAAGTACCAGATACGAAATGAGAAAAACGCCCAATCCGAATGCGACGGACGAACTTCTCATCCCGACATAGGACGGGCCTAGAATGGCGAGTAATGGATATAAGACGAAGTTCTGGAACAGATTGATGGGATAGTGCTCCCAGCCAGCACGTAGCGTCAATAGCCATTCGTAAGACGGAAGCGCGTAATACGCCTCATCAATCGGTTGATAAAGCAACACGGAATACGGTGGCAAATCGCTGTTCAGGAGCGGTAGACGGGTTAGAAAATACAGCGTTCCGATAACGTATATCGACCAATGCCTTTTCGCATGCTCGCAAAAGGCTTGCCGCCAGAGCGAGTCTCCAGCGTCGAACTGGAGGTTTAACATATGCATACCTTTTGAAAATTTGGTGCCAATCTACACGCCCCGTTGCGCCACTACCGACGGTTTCAGGCGGTCTCGCGGTTCCTCTAAGCTCAGCGCCGAAGCTCGAGATCTTTGAGAATGTCCTCTAGGCGTTGCATCACCGTGTCGCGCTGGAAGTTGGTCCGATAGTAGGCTCTGCCGCGTTCTCCCATGGCGCGCCGCTCGTCCGTGCTCGTATCTGCCAAACGACTCGCGAGTTCGGCAAGCTCCGCACTTTTGCCAGCACCGCATGCGTAGCCGGCTCGTGCGTCGTCTATGACCCTTTGCCCCTCGCCGTCGAGCATGCCGAGCAGCGGTCTGCCGGCGGCAAGATACGATTGCACCTTTCCCGGAATCGTCATCGCGAAGATTTCATCGGCGCGAAGGCTGACCAGCAACGCATCGGCCCCAGCATAAAACGACGGCATGCGCTCCAACGGAAACCGGCCCAACATGCTGACAGTGCCACCCAGATCCCGGTTTTCGATCTCGCTCGAGACCCATGACGCGTTACGCCCGTCACCCACGATCACCCATTGGATGTCTGTGCGGTCACGTAGCGTCTGAGCGGCGTCCAGGATTGCGGGGAAGTCCTGCGCTTCGCCGATGTTGCCGGCAAAGACGATCTTGAACTTGCCATCGAACTGCGTCAGCTCCTGTGCGCCTTCGACATCGTGCGTACTGTCGAACAGACTCTCCGCCCAGCTTGGAAACAGTTCCACGCGAGCCTGTTCGCCCGCATGTTTGCGGATTGCCGGAATGAACGACCGAGATTGCGCCAGAATGACGTCGCACCGGTCGTAAATGAACGATACCAACTTACCCACCCAGCTCAGCACTCGTTCCGACTTGATGACGCCAACCGCCCGCAACGTTTCTGGCCAGAGATCGAGTACCCAGAACGCGACGGGTGCACGCTTGAGCCAGCGTAGCACCGACGACGGCAGCCCCACCGTAACGGGTGAAGTCTCGTAGACAAAGATGCGATCGAACTTGCGGCCACGCAGTTTGAACGGCGCGACCAATGAACCCGTCACGACGAAAGACGCATAGTTCAGCATCAGACGCAATGCGCCCTTGCCGCGAGGCAGCAGCGGCACTCGAATGACCTCAGCGCCCTCGTAACGCGAGAACTTCTCCGGATCGGCCCGGAACTCGTCGAAGATCTTGCCGTCCGGATAGTTAGGATATCCCGTGAGCACCGTGACCCGATGGCCACGCTCCACGAGCGCAGCGGTCAGATCGTTGATACGAAAGTTCTCGGGCCAGAAGTACTGACTGACGATGAGGATATCCACGTCCCCGGCCTCAGCAGTCTTTACGCCACACGGTACGATTGACGTAGTCGGTATAGCTCAGAATGATACGCACAACCTTGTCCGATACGTTTGGCATTGAATAGTCTGCGACCTGACGCAACAGACGGGTTTCGCCCACAGGTTGATCTCGCAGGATGTCGAGCGCCTGCATGATACGCTCGGGGTTCATTCCCGTCATCATCACCGAAGCCTCTTCCATCGCTTCCGGACGTTCGTGCGCTTCACGAATGTTCACAGCACGGAAGTTGATGATCGACGACTCCTCGCTGATCGTTCCGCTGTCGGACAGCACGGCGTGCGAATACTTCTGGAGCTTGTTGTAGGCGTGAAAGCCCAGCGGCTTGAGCAACCGAACCTTTTCATGAAAGCGAATGCCAAGTGCATCGATGCGCTTTTGCGTTCGTGGGTGAGTTGATACGATCACCGGTTCGTCGAACGTCTGTGCCACCGTATTAAGCGTGAGCGCCAGATTGCTGAGCAAACGGTTGGAGTCGACGTTTTCCTCACGGTGCGCACTCACAACGAAATACTTGCCTTTCTTGAGACCGAGTTCCGTCAATACACCGGATTTCTCGATGTCGTCGCCATAATGCGAGAGCACTTCGAACATCGGGCTACCGGTCTTGATCACCCGATCGGGGGGCAATCCCTCACGCAGCAGGTACTCGCGCGCGATATCGCTATAGGTCAGATTGACATCCGACGTGTGGTCCACGATACGACGGTTGGTCTCCTCGGGCACACGCTGATCGAAGCAGCGATTGCCGGCTTCCATATGGAAGATGGGAATCTTGCGACGTTTGGCGGGAATGGCCGCGAGGCAGCTGTTGGTATCGCCGAGAATCAGGATGGCGTCGGGCTGCGTCTCTGCCAGTACGCGATCCACCGCGATGATGACGTTGCCGATCGTCTCCGCGGCGTTGCTGCCCGCCGCATTGAGAAAGTGATTCGGCTTGCGAACCGAAAGGTCACGGAAAAAGATCTCGTTGAGTTCGAAATCGTAGTTTTGCCCCGTATGGATCAGCACGTGATCACAGTGCTGGTCGAGCTTGGCCATCACGCGCGAAAGGCGGATGATCTCCGGTCGCGTGCCGACGACCGTGGCAACTTTCAACTTCCTCATTCAGACCTCGTGAGCAATGGTGTCCGGCACCGCGCGGTCGAATATCTCGTTCGCCCACAGCATGACGATAAGTTCGTCGGCGCCAATATTGGTGATGTTGTGTGACCAGCCGGGAATGGTCTCGACGATCTGCGGTTTTTCATCGGAGGTGACGAGTTCGGTCGTCTCGCCCGTTACGATGTGCCGGAACCCGAAATGTGCGCGTCCCTTCAGCACAAGGAATTTCTCGTTCTTCGTGTGGTGATAATGACCGCCGCGCGTCACACCCGGATGCGCGGTAAAGAACGAAAACTGTCCCGAGTCGCGGGTGCGAAGCATCTCGACGAAGACGCCGCGTGCGTCGCTGTGCGTCGGAATGTCGTAGCTGAACTGGCCCGGGCGCAGTACGCTTAGATATGTCGCATACAGCGCGCGTACCAGTCCTGTGCCGACTGCGGGCGTCGTGAGCGACGCACGGCTCGCTTCGAATTCGCGAATGTGATTGGCCAGTTCGCCGACGGTGCAGCGGTACGACGGCTCCACGACTGGCCATTGCACGCCAGTCCCGATGATGTCGAGCAGCTTGACGAGCGCCTTGCAGACATCGTCGACATAAACGAGATGCACGACGGCGGCCGGATTGTTGATCGTGATCGGAAGTCCGTTCGCGATGTTGTGGCAGAACGTTGCGATGGCCGAATTGTAGTTTGGCTTCGCCCACTTACCAAAGACGTTCGGCAATCGGAAGATGTAGGCCGGTGCGCCGCTGGCCTGTGCCGCGGCAGCGATAGCGTCTTCGGCCGCGCGCTTGCTTCGGCCGTACGGATTGTCCAGTTCCGCTTGGATCGACGACGTGTAGGCTACCGGAATGGGGCGTCCGCCCGCGCGAATCGCGTCGGCCAACTGCTCGCTCAGCCCTGTGTTGCCCGTGACGAACTCTTGTGGATCCTGCGGACGATTCACCCCCGCCAGATGAAAGACGAAATCGACGTCCTTGAGCAGTTCCGACAACGCTTCCGGTGGGGTCTCGCGCGTGAAAGGCACGACATCGACCTTGCGCTCGCGCAGGTGAACGGCAAGGTTCTTGCCGATGAATCCATTCGCACCAGTGATCAGTACTTGCATGGCATCAGGCCTCCGGCACCGCGTATTCGCCACGTGTCAGCGCCTGGATGAAAGGTAGCTTCAAGAGCAGCGCCTTCATGCCGGCTTCGTCCAGTCGCTCGGTGTTGTGCGAGTTGTAATCAGTGGCTTCCGAGATGCGCGTCTCACCCTGTTCTACAAACTTGCCATAGTTCAGGTCGCGCAGGTCGGGAGGGACGCGGTAGTAGTTGCCCAGGTCCTCGGCGGCTGCCATCTCCTCGCGGCTCAGCAGGGCTTCGTAAAGCTTCTCCCCGTGACGTGTGCCGATAATGCGGATCTCGTGATCGGGCTGCCTCATCAATGAGACGAGCGCGCGCGCGAGGTTCTCAATGGTCGAGGCCGGCGCTTTTTGCACGAAAATATCCCCCGGGCTGCCGTGCTGGAACGCGTACAGCACCAGATCGACGGCGTCGTCGAGCGTCATCATGAAGCGAGTCATCGACGGATCGGTGATCGTGATCGGCTTGCCTTCGCGGATCTGCTCCACGAACAGCGGAATCACGGATCCACGCGACGCCATGACATTGCCGTAGCGCGTGGCGCAAATGACAGTGCTGTCGCTGCCGCGCGACTTGGCCACGATGACCTTCTCCATCATTGCCTTGGAAATGCCCATGGCGTTGATCGGGTAGACCGCTTTGTCCGTGCTCAGGCAAACCACGCGCCTGACGTTGCAATTGATGGCCGCTTCAAGCACATTCTCCGTGCCGATGACGTTGGTCTTGACGGCTTCCATCGGGTGGAATTCGCAAGACGGTACCTGCTTGAGAGCAGCGGCATGATAGATGAAATCGGCACCACGCACCGCGTTGAGCACGGATTGATAATCGCGCACGTCTCCAATAAAAAACTTCAGCTTGGGGTCGTTGTACTTCTTGCGCATGTCGTCTTGCTTCTTCTCGTCTCGACTCAGGATGCGGATCTCTTTGAGATCGGAGTTGAGAAAGCGGCGCAGTATCGCATTGCCGAATGACCCTGTGCCGCCGGTGATCAGGAGAACTTTGCCAGTGAACATAAGAAATCTCGTCAAATAATGATGAGCGTCGTGCGACGGCGCTCACACCCGAGGCAATGCCGCGCGAATCATCTCGTCGCGTTGACTCAGCGTCGGATAATTGATCAATACGGCCTTGTAGGCACCTTTGAAAACGAACAGGCTGCCGGCGGCCGCGCCGATGGTGCCACAGTGTTCAATGAGCTGACCGATATCGTCGAGCGAACCTGCACCGCCGAGGATGGTGATCGGAATGTTAACGGTCTTGCGCAGCTTCTCCGCCAGCGCGAGGTCGTAGCCCTTCATCTGCCCATCGTTGTCGATCGAATTGACGACGATCTCGCCAGCGCCCAACCGTTCGGCTTCGAGTGCCACCTCGAACACGCTGCGCTTGGTGTTCTTCTTGCCGTTGTGCGTGCAGACGTCGTAATCGCGACTGAGCATGCGCTTCTTGACGTCAAGCACGACTACGAGACTTTGACGTCCGATTTCGTCCGAAATACGCGTGATGAGCGAGGGATCTTCGAGCGCAGCGGCGCTGATGGAGACCTTTTCAACTCCCAGACCGATGATGCGCTTCGCTTGCTCGGCCGTGCGCACGCCGCCGCCGTAGCACAGCGGCATGCGGCATTCGGCCGCCATGTCCGCGATCAGCTTGTAGTCGGGCTCGGCGCCATCGACCGTGGCGTCGATGTCCACGACGATCAACTCATCCGTTTCCTTCTCGTTGAAAATCTTGACGGCGTTGATCGGATCGCCGACGTATTTGGGCGTTTTGAAGCCGACGGTCTTGACCAGACCGCTTTCATGAATCAGCAGACAAGGGATGATGCGTGGACGCAGCATGATCAGATCTCCGCAAAGTTCTTGAGGAGCGCTGCGCCCCAATGGTGGCTTTTCTCCGGATGGAATTGCACGCCGTAGACATTCTCATGGCGCACCGCGCAGCCGAATCGAAAACCGTAGTCGGCGGTGGCGGAGACGTCCTCGGCGCGTTCGCATTCGAAGTAAAAACTGTGCAAGAAATAAAACCGTGCGTCGCGCTCCAGCCCCTTGAAGAGCGGCGAGTCGGTGCTCGGCTCGACATCGTTCCAGCCCATGTGCGGCATGGGCAAGGCGGCCGACGCCGGATGACTCGCGAAGCTGCGCACGCGACCGCAGATCCATCCCAGACCGGGCTTAACGCCTTCGTCGCTGCCGTTGGCCAGGATTTGCATACCGACACAAATCCCCATGACGGGGGTCCTGTTCGTAAGCACCTTGCGCTCGAGCGTCTCGCGCATGCCCGAGGCGTTGAGCAAGTCCATCGCATGGTCGAACGCACCGACGCCCGGCAGGATGATGTGCGTCGCATCCTCGAGCTCTCCCGGTCGTGTCGCACGGCGCGACTCGATGCCCATGCGCTTGTACATATTGGAGAAAGCGCCGATGTTGCCCAGGCCGTAGTCGACAATCGTAATCATCGGATGATGGCCCGTTGAACGCCGAGTGCACGAAGCACACGCGTACCCAACTCGATGAGACCCATGTCGTTCTTGTAGTCCTTGTAGGTCTTCTTCGGCCCTTCGAGCAGATTGCGCAGATCCTGGACGGTAATGCCCAGTTTGGTCGCGATATATTCGAAGTCCTGCGCGAGCGTCTGGTCGTCGTAAGCAGGCTTTGCGATCTTCTCCAGCGCTTCGGCGCGTGTGAGCTGGCCGGTGAGAATCAGGCTCGAGAAGTGGGCGCGACGCTTGTCGTAGCCGAACTTAGTCGGCAGCCAGAAGCCTTCGTAGAAGCGAGTGAAGCGGGACTCGTAGTGCTTGTGTGCGTACTTTTGCCAGCCGTACTTGGCGACGAGTTCGTCCATCGCTTCTTCCTTGATGTACGGCACGCAATTCAGCGGTTTGACAACGCGTACACCTTTCACGAAGCGGTAGTACACCTTGAACTTGAAGATGCCGGCCAGCGGGAACGACTTGAGCGGGCGCGTGCCGAAGCGGCGATGGATATCCTTCAACTGGCGGAGATCCGAAGCGTGATAGTGCCACTCAAGTGGCTCGCGCACGCACTCCGTCGAATAATTGGCGCCAGTGAGGATGTACTTCACATCATGCTTGGCCGCGAAGTTATACAGACCGGCGAAGAACGCATGGTCCTGCGGGGTATCGAGATGTGGCACCTGCGCCTTGAAGAACGCCAACTGCAAGTCGCGCATTTCGGGCCAGTCGACGACCTCGGTATACAGATCCAGATTGAGTCCGTCGACGAGCTTCTCGATGTTGTTCACGGCCTGCTGCGAATTCCAGCCTGCATCGACGTGGTACAGCAACGGGCGCAGTCCGAATTTCTCCTTCGCAAGATAGGTGACATACGAGCTGTCGACGCCGCCGCTCAAGCCTATCAGGCAATCGTGATCCTTACCTTTGCCGTCTCGCTTGATCTGTTCGACGGTCGTCATGATTTCGCGTTCGCCGCGCTCGTCAGGGTGCCAGTTCGGCAGGATGTTGCTGTGATAGTTGTTGCAATAGTCACACCAGCCGCGCCCGTCGAACGTGATGTTCGAGTCCGAGGTGTCCATGATGCAGTTGGTGCAGATTTGATAGTCTCTTTTCATATTGCTTAGTGAGTCGCTTTACGTATTTCTGGGCGCATTCTCCGGCAGCCACCTGCGACCATCAAGAAATGCGAAGTTATTGTGGCTGATCCATTCGGCCGAATGAGGGCTCTCAGGTTTTACGTTTTTCCATGACTCGTGCATACACCGCACGAATTTTCTTCGCATTGTTCGCGGGATCGCAGTTGCGCTCCGCCAGCAATTGCGCGTTGGCACCCATTCGCTTGACTTCATCGCGTTGCGTTGCGAAGTGCACGATGGCTTTCGCCAGTCCTTCCGGATCGCATGCGGGGGCCGTCAGGCCGGTCTCGCCGGGAACCAGCGTGTCCGGGGCCGGGTGTCTCACACATACGATGCTGGGAACGCCGAAGAAGCCGGCTTCGAACACCGGACGACCCGGCGCATCGAAATGCGAGGGAAACGCCAGCACATCGAGCCGTGCATACACGCGCTGGATATCCTTGGTGGCACCCATTAGATGTACCGAATCCTGCAAGCCGAGTGCGCCGATGCGTGCGACGAGTTCTTCGTAGACGTTCTGGTTCAAACCGGCCCGTTCGAGCAACCAGCCTTTGAGGCCACGCGCCGGGCTCGCATTACCGCCGACTACGACGAGTTCGACGTCATGCCCCTGCTGTCGGGCCAGATGCATCGCGTCGACGAGATCGAAAATTCCCTTCGAGACGTGCACGTTTCCGACAAAGCCGACTTTGAGCGAGGTGGGGCGCAACTTATCCAGATTCCCCTGCATGACGGGGTCGACCGGCACTTCGACCTTGGCCGTGAACGAGTTCTGGATGACGTCGACATTCAGCGAGGCGGGCATTGTCGCACGCGTTGTTTCGTTGATCGCGATGATGGCGTCTGCCTTGTGCGCGAGTACATTGTAGATCCAGCGGCTGCGGCAGGTGTTTGTATTGCGCGCCTGCGGTGAGCGCACGTGCACGACCATCGGTACGTTGAACAGTCGTTTGGCGAGCAGCCCTGGAATAATCTCGGTCACTTCATTGACGTGAATGACGTCGATGTCGTTCCACTTCCGCCGGGCTTCGTGCATGGCGCGCCACGTGAACGGTGCATGGAACAACTCGCGCAGCAGCACAAGCCAACGAACGCCACGGTAGTGGCTGTACTGGGTGTTATCGAAGCGCGATAGGCCACGTGTGGCGATGACGTCGGTAGCGACCGTGCGATAAACGTCGAGCGCTGTGCCTTCCGCGGCGACGAAGTGCGGCCTGACGTCCGACTGGCTCAGCATGCGAACCGCTTCGAAAAGGCTGCGGGACGCCCCACCAAAGGGGCCGACACCGTCGATATAAAGTACGTTGATGGCCATTGCTTCAAATAGCGTCCTGCTGCGCACGCGGCAAGGACGTCGGTGAGTGAGAGGGCGGTTGGGCCATAGTGGGCTGCCGGCGGCGACGCAAACGGGGCAAGGCCCGCTCGGCGCCGACAAGCATGAGCACCCACAGCACATACACTAGATACAGATAGCGCGGCGCGAAAATCGGCGTCGCACAGAAAATCACGAGGAAGACGACCGACATGTAGAACAGGTCGGAGCGCATCGTGAATTCGCGGCGCAAGGCCAGACAAACGGCGACGAATAGCATGACCAAGCAGTAACCGCCAACAAAAAGGTCATTGTAAACTTCGACCGGCTCGAGAATCGAATTCAGCTTCAGACCCAGACCGAACATCAAGTGCAGCGCCTTGATTGGGAACGCTAGAATATAGAGCCCGCGATCCTGCAGCGAAAGCATGGCTTCGAATAACCCGCTGCCACCGCCGGTATAAGTGTCGATCGAGTAGCGTGCGGCTTCGGTCACCGGTGCCAGGAACGAACTCGCTGCGACATAGGCAATCGAAGCGGCGACGAGCAGGCAAACAATCAATATCCAGCGATGTTGTGCACTGCGTATCTGGAGCGCTACCAGTACGATGAAATAGAACATCACCAACTGCCAGCGAGTAAGAATCGCGAACAGGATAGCGAGGCAGAAGCCGACAAGCGAGCGCCGAGAATACGAATGCAGTGCCGCCGCGAGAAACGGGAACACGAAAATCTCCTTGTTGACCGACAAGAGCGTCGATACGGTGAGCGGACTAATCAACAGTAGCAGGCCTACCAGAAGTGCGTTGACGCGCAACAGTCGGGTGATCCATATAATCGACAACGAGAACACGGCCACATTGAAAATCAGGACCAGGTAATTGTTGCCACCCAGTAATGTGAGAACGGTAATCGGGCCGAGGTAGTTGTTGCTGATGCCTATCAAGTTTCCGTCGAAGCGAAGATCTCGGCCTTCGTATGTGGCGATGTAGGTGTTTGAATCGGCAAAGAACTGGAACGGGTTGTTTCCGTATAGTGCATCGATCCCGATATCGGCAAGAAACCAGCTGCCAAGCATGGAGAACAGAACCATGACAATGAGGAAATAGAACGTTTTACGTTTCATGGCATGCCCTCCTCACGCGTTGCCGCTGTTGCTGTCGCACGCCAACGTGATGAACTGTGCGTACCGCGCCTCCCACCCATCCTGCCAAATTTCCCCCGACGGCACATCCGGCTGTAAGCGATCGACCGCGCCGCTATCGAGTAGCGCTGTGAGGTCATCCGGCGATGCAAACGTGCTGAACGGATGTTCCGGATAGGCAAAGCGTGCCTTCGGTGTATCCCATATCAATATGGCATCCGCGATGCCAATGGCCTCAAAAAGCACCGTCGAGACCTCGCTCACGACAACGCGCGAGCGCGCGAGCGAGCCGTAGATGTTGGGCCTCACGTCGATCTCGATGCGATCGCGCGGAATGTTTGTCAGTTGCCCGACCTTGGTCCGCTCGAGCGGGTGTGGGCGCAATGCGACCTTCAAGCCTGCACGGCTCGCGGCAGGGAGAACGCGCGTCGCCAAATCAAGGTAAAGATCGAAATCGACGCCATCGCTGAGAATGAGCAGCGTATCGCGTTGAGCCGGAGTTGCCGGTGCCGCGGCGTGTTCCAACTGACGAGCCCTGTGCGGACTACCGATGGAAATCTTGCGCACCGGCGCGTTGAACTGCTGACCCCACCAGTTTCCGAAGCTCAGGAAGTAATCGGGCAGGGTGCGCCGGTAAGCTTCGCTGTTGAGAAGGGCCGGGGCAAAGTTGTAGGCATCGTGACCACTCGAGACCGCGCCATGCTGATACTCGGCCGTGACGATGCCGAGCGACCGGGCCGCTGCAATGAGTGACGCTGCTGGGCCATAGCACCCCGCACCGACCAGGAGCAAGCGAGGCTCGATACGGCAAAGCAGCTTTCTATAGGCTTGATACTGTGTGGGCATTGACGCCATCTTGGCCGCCAGCATGTCGACAAGCCGTGCACGTCGCACATCGTCCAGTTTCCAGT
The DNA here is from genome assembly GCF_002216225.1 of Pandoraea sp. CB10b_02. Taxonomy (NCBI): domain Bacteria; kingdom Pseudomonadati; phylum Pseudomonadota; class Betaproteobacteria; order Burkholderiales; family Burkholderiaceae; genus Pandoraea; species Pandoraea sp. CB10b_02. The sequence continues at coordinate 92,697 of NZ_NJGW02000017.1, read as the reverse complement.
CGAGGAACCGCGTGCCCCGCTCAGCGGCAAGATCGACGATGCGCACAGCGTCCTTGCGGTGATGTTCACGGACGTCAAGCTTCCCTCGAAGGACGTTCATTGCCTGGAAGGGCGCATGAAATAGTACGTTGGGATGCTTGCGAGGGAACGGCCAACGCCACTCGAAGTGGTCCTCGACAACGACGGTTCTCTCGGGCAGCACGTCGACGAAGGGATCCGTCAGACGGTTGGTCCAGCGGCCGTCGACCCATTGATTGGCGACGCCATCGCCCATGACGCACACCGTCGCCTTGTTGGTACGGAGGTGCCCATGAATGGCGTTGTGCACCAGTGAGCGTACCATCGTGCTCGCGGCCTTTGCTCGCGAGACCCGGCCGGTTGACTGACTCGTAAGCGTGGTGCCATACAACAAGTCAGACATGATCATGCGGAGCAGCACCACCCGAATTTGCGACCAGACTGGAATCCTGGCCGGCGTTACGCACAACGCGAGCAATGCGTCGTCGTCCTCGATCGTCAGGACGTCGCGCAGCGATAGTTCCCCATGGGTTGCGGGAAACGTCGACGCGGCATTGAAGAGCGTAGCGTTCTGTGCGTGCATGTGGCTCAGGTGTTCTCGTGCAAAAAGACTTCAAGCATGCGCAACCCCTCTTCACCACTCTTTTCCGGGTGAAACTGAAAGCCGTGCACCGCGCCGGAACGAATCGCGGTCGTGATGGCGTGACCACCATATTCACAGGTGGCAATCTTGGCTTTCGGGTCATCGGGAACCACGTGATACGAATGCACCAGATAGACGAATGTGCCCGGCTCGGTGCGCGCAAGCAACGTGCCCGACCAATCGGCGTCGGCGGCCGGTGTCAGCGCGCTCCAGCCGATGTTCGGCGTTTTGTGCGGTTGACCCTGCGTGGTGACGGTCGGAATCGGCACTACGTTTCCCGGAATCAGGCCAAGGCCTTCGTGACGCCCGAACTCTTCGCTGGCGCTGGTCAGCATCTGCATGCCCAGACAGATGCCCAGCAGTGGGCGCCCCGTGGCGGCGTAGCGGCGGATCGGTTCGATAAGCCCGCGTTCGCGTAGACCGCTCATGCCATCCGCGAAAGCGCCGACGCCAGGCAGGACGAGACGAGGGGAGGCCTCGATGGTGCTTGGGTCGCTGGAGAGCGTCACCTCGGCGCCGCAATACTCGAGCGCCCGGCTCACGCTGTACAAATTTCCGATGCCGTAATCGATAAGGGTAACTTTCATTTCACTTGCAGCAATCTCATTGGGATGCCCGCTTCCTCGGCGCTTTGTCTGATGGACGCTAAGGTCGTCCGGTTGTAGTGCAGTGCGTCTGCGACGGCGACGGCGTCGGCACGACCGCTGTTGACGACGTCGCTCAGGTGCTCGGGTGCGCCGTACCCGCCACTCGCGATAACAGGCACGCTGACGGCCGAACTGATCGCGTTGGTCAGTGCGACATCGAATCCCTTGCGAGTGCCCTCCCGGTCGATGGAAGTCACGAGAATTTCGCCGGCACCGAGTTCGACGCCGCGGCGCGCCCATTCGACGGCATCGAGTCCGCTGCGCTCGCGGCCGCAGTCTGTGTACACCTCCCACTGACCGTTGACTTGCTGCTTGGCTTCGATGGACAGCACCATGCACTGCGAGCCGAACCGTCGCGACACCTCGCTGATGAGTTCCGGACGCCGCACAGCCGCTGTATTGATGGCGACCTTGTCGGCGCCGGCACGGAGTAGATCGCTGACGTCCTCGATCGTGCGAATGCCACCACCGACAGTCATCGGCACAAATACATCGTGTGCCGCATGGCGAACGATCTCGGTGAGTTTGCTTCGTCCGTACAAACTAGCCACGATGTCGATGTACAGCAGTTCGTCGGCGCCTTGCTCGTAGTACTTGCGAGCGTATTCCTGCGGGTCGCCGATAACGCGCAGCCCTTCGAGGTGCACGCCCTTGATGAGGTTCGATCCCTTGATGTCCAGGCGCGCGATCAGGCGTACGTTGGCCACAATTATTCCCCGTCCCAAACAGTGTGACGCAGCTTCCAGACGCCGTTATCGAATTTCCACAGGTGCGGCGAGCGGAACGAGTCGGCGAGATTATCGAAATACTCGCGATCCATAATCGGCTGCTCGAACATTTGCGATGCTTGCGGGAACTCTTCCTTGGGAATGCTGAGGTAGCGGAAGATCTCTTCGGCAAAACGCTCCGGGAATTCGCCGTCGAAACGCTTGGCCAGCGCCACACCCTCTTCACGGGTGATGTCACCGGAACGAATTTCCTGTGCGGCATCGTATGTGGCGCGACCGATACCGAACTTCACGAAGGTCGTATAGTAATGGAAGTCGTCAATGCGATCGTCAATGCTGTTGTACTTGCTGTACGTGCCGGGAGTGCGCTCAGGCGATGCCTGAAAGCCGCCGTGCTCGACGGAGTAGTAGTAGCAGCTTTGCGGATGCCACTTGAGGTAGTAGCCGAGATAGTGCACTTCGACCTTCTGCTTTTCGATCTGTTCGGGATCTGCCGGCAGGTACGGGTGCAGCTCACTGCGATCCACACCGAAGTGCCTGTCCAGGTCTTCGATGGATGTGCCGCCCAGGTAGATCTTCGATTTGTCTTCCGCCGTGAAGTACGACCAGTCGCGTTTGGCCGATTGCGTATCTTCGATCGGATTGCCGTACTCTGCTTCGTTCTCGCCGTAGAACACCAGAGGGATCTTGTGCAGCAGAGCCATTTTCGGCGCGAGCGACTTCTGACCGAACATGAACGGCTGGAAGGGATGGAACAGATTTTCCACCGCCAGTCGCGTCACGAGACGGTGCACGCGGCCATTCGGTGTGCACAGGAAGTTATCGAAGCCAGCGTGGATCCACGATTGGAAATTGCGCCAGCCCCACTCGGTGTAGACGTGAGGCGCCCAGGTTACAGTGAGCGGGTGCATGCCGTACTTGTACTTGAGCATGTGGGCCGCGTAGAAGCTGTCCTTGCCGCCCGAACCCGGAACGATACAGTCGTAGGAGCCGTCCGTGCTGCGGTGACGGTCACACAGTTCGCGCAACTCGCGTTCGCGCTCATCCCAGTCGATGGTGCCGTGCTTTTGTTCCGCCACCTTGCAAGCGTCGCACACACCTTCAGCGTTGAAGTTGATGGTCTTCTTCGTGCTGTCCTTGGTGTGGGCGTACTCGACGGCCGAATTCGGTCGCTGATTCGAGATTACGCACTTCGCACAGAAGCCGACATGCATCGGTAGGCCGTAACGGCTGGTTTCCGGCGTGTCGGTCGTGAACTGGGAAAGATCGATTTCCCGGCGGCTCGGATACTTATTCATGCTCACCTCTGGTAACTAAATCCTGAAATTCGAAAAAATCGTCGGGCGTATCGATGTCAAGAGAACGCTTCCTTGGCATGCGATACCCTACGGTTTCGGCGGAGATGAACCCGCCGTTGGCCAGCAACCATGGGACTTTCGCGATGTATACCGCTCCATTGAGCGTGTAAACCTCGGGAAGATCCTGGCGACGCATCGCAAGCTCGTCTGCCGGCATCAAATTTTCGATCCGGCCAGTCTGGCCGAAACGATACATCCAATAGGGCGACTCCTCGACCGGGCATAGCGACACGCATGCCGGTGCACCGAGCGTTTGCAGGGTCGCGAACGCTCCGTCGATGTCTGCGGACGTGCGTAGCGGGGATGTGGGTTGCAGCAAGATCACGATATCGTAACCTGGCAACTGTTCCAGCGCGTGACGAACAACGTCCATGGACGTCGCCTCGTCGGTGGCAAGTGCCGCTGGGCGACGAAACGGCACGTCGCATCCATGCGCACGTGCTATCGCCATGATTTCGTCGTCATCGGACGACAGTACGACCCGATCGACGCACGAGGCGCCTTTGGCAGCGTCGATTGTCCAGGTTATCAATGGTTTTCCCCCAGCTTCCAGCACGTTCTTGCGGGGCAGGCCTTTCGAGCCGCCTCGTGCGGGAATGAGTGCGAGGACTTTGGGCGCCGTGTTCACGCACCGCCCCACGATTTTTGTTCGTTGGCCCGCTTGAGGTCTTCGGGACGCCCGACGTCCAGCCAGGGTTCGTGCATCGGATATGCAATGGTTTGCCCGCCTTCTTCCTTCAGTCGCTCGAACAGGGTCGGCATGTCACATACCGCCCCGGATTCGAGCGATTCGAGAACGGCAGGATTCAATACGTAAATGCCTGCATTGACGTGCGAGCGATGGATCGGCTTTTCTTCGAATCCAACGATGTCGATGCCTTCCGTTTTGACCACGCCGAACGGATGCTGCCATTCGTGTTGGCGTACTGCCATGGTAGCGATGGCTGCGTGATGCAGATGGAAGTCGAGCATTTCGCCGTAATTGATGTCCGTCAGCACGTCGCCGTTCGTCACGATGAATGGCTGCTCGGGAGCGGGCGAAAGCAACGACAGTGCGCCCGCTGTGCCGAGTGGCGTTTCCTCATGCACATAACGAATATTGATATCCCATTTCGAACCGTCGCCGAAATGCGACTCGATCACGTGCCCGAGGTAGAACAACGTGAGTACGAAATTGCGAAACCCCTCTTGCTTGGCGCGCTCGATGATGTGTTCGAGCATCGGCTTGCCGGCCACGGGAAGCATCGGCTTCGGGCAGTCTTCGGTGTACGGGCGCAGTCGTTTACCGAACCCGCCGGCCATGATCACCATGACGTTGTCGCGCCGCATTGGCGCGGCGATTTCGTCCCAGATATGCAGTCCTACGACAGTTCGCCCGTCGTCGATCACCGGTAACTGGTGGACCTTGTTGGCGCGCATCAAATGCAGGACGGTATCGCGGCCCATTTCCGGCGTCACGACCAGCGGCGACGCGAACATGATGGCGTCCACGCGCGCGTTCAGATCGAGCCCTCGCAGCAATGCCCGGCGGACGTCGCCGTCGGTGACGGTGCCGAGCAACACGCCGTTATCGTCGACGATGAGTGCAATTTGCAGCCCGGTCACGTCCAGATTACGAATGGCATCCTGGATGGTCGACTCCGGCTTGAGCAGCGCTTGTCTCCAGACGATGCTCTCCAATTGCGGGCCGTTACCTCGAATGGTCATGATTGCCTCAACCTGTAATGCGTGCAGGGACGCTACGCGTCCTGGCGTTGTCGGGAACGTCGCACGTGAGCAGCGATCCGGCGGCGATCATCGCGTTCGCGCCGACTGAAACACCTTGAATGATGGTGCTGCCGGTGCCGACGAACGTGTGGTCGCCGACGCGAACGCCGCCGCACAACGTGGTGCCGGGCGCGATATGCACGTGTGCACCCACATGGCAATCGTGATCGATGCCGGCGCGCGTATTGATGACGCTGTTTACGCCGATCGAACAGTCGGGCTGCACCATGCAGCCTGCCATGATTTGCACGCCGTCGGCGAGTTTGACGGATTCGTCCACCCAGGCCTGCGGGTGAACGAGCGCCGGAAAGTGAAACCCCATCTCCTGTACACGCTCGAAGACGATACGGCGTAAATCCTTGCCCGGCATCCTGCCGATGCCATTGACGATGCCCACGGCGTGGCGATCGAGCGATGCCAGCGCGTCGTCGTCGCCGAGCACGGGGACGCCCTGCCATTGCGTGGTGCCGGCCGCCACCAGCGCTGGATCGCAAACGCCTGTCAGCCTGAAGCCCGCCAGCCTTACGAGCGACGCGAGAACCTTGGCGTGGCCGCCGGCGCCAATCATGACCAGCGCCTTATCGGAGGTGAAGTGCGCTGTCATGTCTCGATCACGTCTCCAGCCCGGAATGCCTTGCCGGCGACTTGTCCAACCAGACCCCAAAGCATCGTGGGGGCCAGGCCGTGCCCGCTGCGCGCCGTCGTCAAATCGTCGCGCGAGAGCACTGAGCCGGCGGCGACATCGCGTGCGGCCACCACTTGTTGGCGTGCCGCTTTGCGCGTATCCCATTCGCTGGGCTGTGGTGCCTTGGCGCCGTCGCCGAAAGCTGTCGTCAGCGCGCGGATCTGATCGACCATGTGCTTTAGCTCCTGCGGCGTGAGCGATGCCCGATGGTCGGGGCCCGGCAGGGATTTATCCATCGTGAAGTGCTTTTCGATGAGCGTTGCGCCGCGCGCGACCGCTGCCACCGGAATCAGCGTGCCTTCAGTGTGATCCGAATAGCCGACCGGTAGCCCAAAGGCCCGCGAGAGCGTGTCCATCGCACGCAGGTTCACCTCATGGAATGGCGTGGGATATTGGGACGTGCAATGGAGCAACGTGACGACGTCGCGCAGTGAAGCCTGTGCGCCGGGCGTGCTCCAGTGACGCCACACTTCGTCCATGCTCGCCGGCTCGCGGTCGTTGTGGCGGGCGTGCGCGATGACGGCCAGCGCCTGTTCGACCTCGGAGAGGATCGCCATGCCCGTCGACACGATCATCGGCAGGCCGGCACGCGCGTATTGCCACAGCAGCGGGCCATTGGTCAGCTCACCCGAGGGGACCTTGATGGCGGACATGCCGAGCTCGACGAGGAACGCGAGGCTATCGGTGTCGAACGCCGTCGACATGAAATCGATACCGCGCTTCTCGGCATGCACCTTGAGCGGCGCGTGCCAGTCGAGCGGCAGTTCGAGCTTCTTCAGCATGGCGAGCTGGCTTTCTGCAGCGTCGGTGCTGGCCTTCTGATAGGCGGCCTTCGGTGCCGACGCAGCGGCCAGCTTGGCGGCGCTAAACGTCTGGAACTTGACCGCGTCGGCACCCGCATCGGCGGCGGCGTCGACGAGCGCGAATGCGAGATCGCGCTGGCCGTTGTGGTTGACCCCGGCCTCGGCGATGACATACACATGTTGTCCGGCGTTCGTCGTCATTGAGCGGCCCCGATATCGTAAAAGTGCTTGGTGCCCGAGAGCGTTGCGTTCGTCAGGACATTCACGATCTGCCGGGCTGCATCGCCCTGGCCGTACGGATTGTCTGCGGGGTCGATGGCGCGTACGAAGGCCGGATCGATGACGGTTCGGATGGCATCGGCGATGGCGTCGGATTCTGGCGCTGCGTGAACGATCGACGGTGCACGAAGGCGCCCCGTTTGCCGGGCACCGATGTCCACCGTGGGCACACCGAAGGCCGGTGCTTCGATGATGCCGCTCGACGAGTTGCCGATGACGGCTGCCGCACCGCTCATCGCGCTCAGATAGCGGGCAAAACCGAGCGACGGCACCGCTAGTACGCGCGTAGGGTTGGCGGCTGCGTAGGCTTGCAAGCGACGAATGAGTTCCAGACCGCCGTGATCGGCGTTCGGATACGTTACGATGACCTGGTGCTGTGGGAATTGGTCGAGCGCCACGGCGAGCGCGTGGAAGGCGGCGTCGCCGGGTTCTTCCGCCAGCGTGACCGGATGGTAGGTTACGAGGAAGTAGGGTGCCTTGAGCGCGAAGCCCAGCGATTCGGCCAGCGCGGCGTGCGACATCCGGGGACTGCGCAGCAAATGATCCAGGCCCAGCGCGCCGGTGTCGAAGACGCGTTCCGGTGCTTCGCCCATCTGAATGACGCGCTGACGATAAGCGCCAGATGCGGTGAAGTGCAGATACGACATCTTCGTGATCGAGTGGCGGATCGCGTCGTCGTATGCGCCTTCGGTGATTTCGCCACCGTGCAGGTGCGCCACGGGAATGCCCATCACCATGGCCGTCTGCACGAATGCCAGTGCTTCGAAACGGTCGCCCAGCACGACGGCGACATCGGGCTGCAAGCGATCGAGCGCGTCGGCGAATCCGATCGTGCCAAGCCCCATGGACTTGGCGGTGCCGACCGGCGAATCGGACGACAGCAGCATTTCCACTTTCGCCGACATGACGAAACCGTCTGCTTCGATCTGCTTCCACGTGTCGCCGAACGTCGGCGAGAGATGCATTGCGCCGACGATGAGCTGCAACTCGAGCGCCTCACTCGCCTGAATGTCTTTCAGCAGCCAGTAGAGAATGCCGTATTCCGCGCGCGTGCCCGTGAAGACGGCGACCTTTCGTTTCATGCCACGGTCTCCGGGAGAATGCTGCTCGGCAGATTGACGACGCGGGCTTCGAGCCACTCTGCATTGGCAAGCTCGTCGCGCAGGCAGTGCTCGTACATGGGCATGCGCGTCATGAGCGTCCAAATGGGGCGGGTCATCACGCCAGACTCGTTCGTGGCCTTGAGCAGCGCATTGCGATGATCGGTATCGCTGCACAGGACCGCGTTGAGCCAGTAGTTCGAACGGCAGCCTTCGGGTTCGCGAACGAACCGAAGATCAGACCCTTCGAAGAGCGCGGCGTAGCGCTGCGCGAGTTCGCGTTTCGACGCGAGGAAGGCATCGAGTCGTTCGAGTTGCGCACAACCGAGCGCCGCGTTGATGTTCGGCAGGCGATAGTTGTACCCGACTTCGTCGTGCACGAACTCGAAGGCGTGCGGCTTCTTGGCCGTCGTCGTCAGATGTTTGGCGCGCTGGCCGATTTTCTCGTCGGCGAGAATCATGCCGCCGCCGCCGGTCGTCATGATCTTGTTGCCGTTGAAACTCAGCGTGCCGATCAGACCGAACGTACCCGTGTGCTTGCCTTTGTACAGGCTGCCGAGCGATTCGGCGGCGTCTTCGATGAGCGCGAGGTGCCACCGGGCGCACACTTCGATGAGCGCTTCGAGATCGACTGGGTGTCCGAACGTGTGCATTGGTAGACAGGCCCGCACGGTGCGGTCGTCCTTGCGCAGACGGCACTCGGCTTCGTCGCTGATATAGGCATGCTCGCACAGCCAGTTATCCAGCGCGACGGGCGACAGGCCGAGCGTGTGACGGTCGACGTCGATGAACACCGGTTGTGCGCCGCAGAAGCTGATGGCGTTGCAGGTTGCGATGAACGTCAGGGACTGCGTGATCACCAGATCGCCGGGCTTGACTCCTGCAAGTTGCAGCCCGACGTGTAGGGCGGCTGTGCCGTTGACGACTGCCACGGCGCGCGGACTGCCGGTGTATGCAGCCATGTCGCGCTCGAATTTATCCACGAACGCGCCGACGCTGGAGACGAACGTCGAATCGATCGTCTCCATGACGTATTCGCGCTCGCGTCCCGCGAACACTGGTGCGTGCAGCGGAATGAACTCGTCGGTGCGATATTGCTCGCGGATAAAGCGGATCAATGCGTCGAACATAGCGAACTCACACGTTGTAGATGTCTGCCTTGTACTTGGCCAGGTTGGCCGGCTGGGTGAACCAGTCGATGGTCTTGGACAGCCCCGCACGAATGTGGACCTCGGGCTTGAAGCCCGTGAGCGAGTGAATCAGCGTGTTGTCGCACCACAGACGGAAGACTTCCGATTTCTCAGGGCGAATGCGCTGCTCGTCGGTCAGGAATTGGACGTCGCTGGCCATCAATTCACGAATGAGATTGAGAGTGTCGCCCACCGAGATTTCGTAGTTCGAGCCGATGTTGACGGTCTTGCCTGCAGCGGCGTCGCACTCTGCGAGGGCGATGAAGCCGCGACACGTGTCGCTGACGTAGTTGAAGTCGCGCGTCGGTGTCACGTCGCCCAGTTTGATCTGCTTCTTGCCCGCCGCAATCTGCGTGATGATGGTCGGGATCACCGCACGGGCCGATTGACGCGGACCGTACGTATTGAACGGACGCACGATCGTGACCGGCAGGTCGAACGCGTTGAAAAAGCTCATCGCCATCGCGTCGGCGCCGATCTTCGAGGCGCTGTAGGGCGACTGCGGTTGCAGCGGGTGCTTTTCATCGATCGGCACGTATTGCGCCGTGCCGTAGACTTCGCTGGTCGACGTGTGCAGCACGCGCTTCACGCCGTTTTCGAGCGAGGCCTGACAGATGTTGAGCGTGCCCTTGACGTTGGTATCGACATAGCTGTCGGGCGCAACGTAGGAGTAGGGGATCGCGATCAATGCCGCCAGGTGATAGACGATGTCCACGCCTTTGGTAATGTGCTTGCAGTAGTGCGGGTCGCGAACGTCGCCGTTGAGCACTTCGATGCGGTCGCGGCAGTCGACATCCTCGAGCCAACCCCAATAATTGAACGAGTTGTACTGGGAGAGTGCCTTGACCTCATGGCCCTGACGCACAAGCATCTCGGTGAGATGCGAGCCAATGAAACCGTCTGCCCCGGTTACTAAAATCTTCATGTGTAACTTTTCCTTCGTTCTGTCACCCTGCTGTACGACGTTGTCGTCGCCATCGGCCGGCGGCTCTTATGCCCGACGCTGCTTGAGCGCGTGAAGCGCTGGCCGGAACTGCAGCCAGGGCATGGGGTAAATATAGTGGCTCAATGTCCACGCCAATATGACCATCAGCACCTGACCGACAACGAAACCGGCCGCGACGCCCAGTAATCCCCAATACGTCGACAGCACCCACATGGCCGCCAGCGACGTGATACCCGATATCACGGTCACGATGGGGATGAACTTCGTCTTCGATGTAAAGAAGAAGAAATTCGACAATGCAAAGTAAATCCCACCAATGCCATTACCGATGGCGATTAGCGTTGCAACATCGGTGGCCCCTGCGAATCGCTCCCCGACGACAAGCCCCAGCAGCATCTGGACGACCAGCGCGGCCAACGCCGACAGCGCAATGAAAGCCAGCGCGACGGCGTACGTCACGCCCACGATCAGCGTCTTGCGCTGTTCGGTCGCACCGTTGAGTTCGCGATACAGCCACGGACCGTACACCTTCGAAAAGGCGTCGGAAACCAGCACCATCGCGTTGCCAATTTGCAGGCCCACCGCGTAGAAGCCTGTCTCCGCAACGCCGAAACGGTGCGTCACGATCATCTGACCGCCGTACGAAATCAGCAGCCCACCGACAACGTGGGGAATCAACGGCATCCCGAATTGCAGGATGTCTTTTGAGCGCACGTGCCACTCATGACGCGTGAACACGATATAGCTTTCCCGGTACAGCAGATACACGCCAATCAGCGCGAACGAGACCAGACTCAACGCCTGCCCCAGAACGCGCCCTTGCCACGCGAGCCCGGCAATCAGCACAAGAACGAGGGACGCGCCGACGTTTGCGCCGCTAAGCCCCACCTGAAACGTGCCGTACCGACGAGCATTTCCCATCGCCTGCCACAGCGCGAGACGGATGTTCACGACGAATTGCAGTCCAGACATCGCCACCGCTGCCATCAGCCATGGTGTGGACAGGTTCGTCAAAGCGTTCAGCCACGTACCGAGGCCCACCGTGACGGCCGACACGACGGTCGTGCTTATCGCGAGAATGCCGAAGCAGACCCCGATGTACTCGGCCAGCGCGCGCTTGTCGAGCTGGAAATAACGCACCGAAATCGCGCCGTGAACGCTCATACCCGTAAAGGCATTCGCTATGCTCATCACCACAGTAAACATGGCGATCGTGCCGTATTCCGCCGGTGAAAGAACGCGCGTCAGGATCGGCAGAAGCAGAAACGGAATCGCAGCGTTCAGGACATTGGCAAAAAAATAAATCCCGGCGTTTTGAAGCGACTTGCTAGTGAACTTCATTGGTTCGCGCCGTCAGTGGTCGACATGTCCAATCCATCAGGATGCCGGACCCCTCACAAGCGGAACACCGTCATGCCGACGTCCTGACAGACGTGCCTGTCGTAGAGCGATTTCACATCGGCGAGCACAGGACGTTCGCCGCGACAAAGACCGCGCAAAGCCTCCGGTGAAAGCGCGCGGAACTCGTTGTGGCCGACGGCAACGATAAGACCGTCCACCTGATGGTCCGCGTCGATCATGCCGAGTTCGATACCGTATTCATGGGCGACCTCTTCGGCGTTTGCCCACGGATCGGTGACGATGACATTGACGTTCCACGAGCGAAGTTCGCGAACGATGTCGGCGACCTTGCTGTTGCGGATGTCCGGGCAATTTTCCTTGAACGTGATGCCCATCACCCCGACCGTGCAACGCGCGACGTCGATGCCGTTGCGCAGCATCAGACGTACCATGTTGCGCGCGACATAGCGCCCCATGTTGTCATTGATGCGGCGACCGGCAAGAATCACTTGCGGATGGTATCCAACTTCCTCCGCTTTGTGCGTGAGGTAATACGGATCGACGCCAATGCAGTGACCGCCGACCATGCCGGGGCGGAAGGGGAGGAAGTTCCACTTGCTGCCCGCAGCCTCAAGCACCTCCAGCGTGTCGATCCCGAGGCGGGCAAAAATGACCGATAGTTCGTTCACCAGTGCGATGTTGAGGTCGCGCTGCGTATTCTCGATGACCTTTGCGGCTTCCGCAGTCTTGATGCTCGTGGCGGGAAATACGCCGGCTTCGATGATGCTGCCATACAGGGCCTGCACTTCGCGTGCGGCTTCCGGCGTCGAACCGCTCACGATCTTCTTGATTTTTGTGAGCGTATTGACCTTGTCGCCAGGGTTGATACGTTCCGGACTGTATCCGCAGAAGAAGTCCGTATTGAATTTCAGTCCCGAGACCTTTTCGAGCACGGGAACGCACGCTTCTTCCGTACAGCCGGGATAGACCGTCGATTCGTAAATCACCAGATCGCCCGGCTTAAGTGCACGCGCGACTGTCTGCGTCGCACCCAGGAGGTAGGCGAGGTCGGGACGGTTCGCCTTGTCGATGGGCGTGGGTACCGTCACGATGAAGATCGAGCAATCTTCGAGGGTTTTGGGGTCGTCGGTGCAGACTAGGTGTTCGGCTGCGGCAAGCGCTGGTGCGTCCACTTCCAGAGTGCTGTCCTTGCCGGAGCGCAATTCTGCGATACGTTTCGCACTGATGTCAAAACCGACAACGGATCGCTTTTTGCCGAACTCGACGGCCAGCGGCAGTCCCACATAGCCAAGGCCAATAATGGCGATCTTCTTTTTGTTAACGTTCACATGCACTCCATCGTTTTGCGGGGTATGGCAATTGACCGTCGAGTAACGAGGAATGAAATTCTGACAAGACGCGGAATTTCAAAGCCCTGCATTAGTGCTCGAACACGCTGAATTTCAATAATACCGGCCGATTCAATTCAGCCGATCGATTTACCTTCTGTCAATCCGACTTCGCCCTGAAGCGCCTCGATCTCAGCACGTAACGCTTCATACTCGGCCATCTTTCTCTTCAGAAAACCGCTAGTCAGTGCGGCTTTTTCTGCGAAACCTGCAGGCGTCAACAAATACACGTAACCGAACTTATTCTTGCTATGGCTAAAGTTCTGTGTCTTGACCCAACCCTTTCGGATTAGCGCATTGAGGCAATAATTGAGACCGCCAACGCTTACACCGAGGCGTTGCGCCAATTCCCGCTGCGTCAGGTCTGGATTCTCCTGCAGGATCCGCATGACCCGGAAATATGTGTCTTCCTGGAGATTAGCTTGCCGGCTTGTCATCAATTGTCCTTGAGTCTGGTCACGGTTCACCCCGCTTGGCGAGGCGAACCGTGATGGCTGGCCATTTTGGTGCGAAAGTTTGTAAGAAGTTGAACAAGTTTACATGAAGTCCTCTTTCGCGCGCGAAAAATATCAGGAAAAGCGTAACGAGACGTGACAAGCCTTCTTTTTGGGGCTTAGCTCGAAGAAGCGCTTGGGCGGCATCGGGTGCGCGAGGCTTGACTCCTGCCGGTAGCGATCTAGCCTTAATGTCGGAACGAAGCTCAATTTCGCTGCCACCCGCACAAGATGGCCTTCTCCATCCTCCTGATCGTCGTTGTCGCCGCCGCGCTCGCCTTCCATTTCTGGAGCCCGTGGTGGCTCACGCCGCTGGCGTCGAACTGGCGGCAGATGGACGACACGCTCACCATCACGCTGGTGATTACCGGCGCGGCCTTCGTTGTCGTCAATCTCTTCGTCGCCTGGGCGATTTTTCGCTATCGGCATCGCGACGGCCATAGGGCCGCTTACGAGCCTCACAATCGCCGCCTCGAGGGGTGGCTGATCGGTATCACCACCGTCGGCATTGCCGCGATGCTCGCCCCCGGCCTGTTCGTTTACGCCAAGCTCATCGACCCGCCGCACGACGCCCGTGCCGTCGAGGTCGTCGGCCAGCAGTGGCAGTGGCGCTTCCGCCTGCCCGGGCCCGACGGGCGGCTCGGCAGTTCCGATCCGAGCTACGTCACCGCCGACAACCCGCTCGGCCTGAATCCGAAAGATCCCGCCAATCAGGACAACCGCATCGTCGACGCCCCCGAACTGCATCTTCTCGTGGGTCAGCCGGTGAGATTGCTGCTGCGCGCCAAAGACGTGCTGCACGACTTCTACGTCCCGCCGTTTCGCACCCGCATGAACATGGTGCCCGGCATGGTCACGCAGATGTGGCTCACACCCACGCGCACCGGGCGCTTCGACATTCTCTGCGCCCAGTTGTGCGGCGTCGGCCACGCGAACATGCGCGGCGTCGTGGTCGTCGACGACAAGCCCGCCTACGACGCCTGGGTCGCCAAGCTGCCCACCTTCGCCTCGCTGCAGGCGCGGCACGCCGGCGCGGCTGCCGCCGACCCGCTCGCCGCCAAGGGCAAGCTGCTCGCGCAAACGAAGGGGTGCGCCGGGTGCCATACGGTCGACGGCAGCGCCGGCGTCGGGCCTACGTGGCACGGGCTCTTCGGCAAGACGGAGACGTTCCAGGACGGCAGCACGGCGCACGTGGACGAGGCCTATCTCGCCGCGTTCATTCGCAACCCGACCGCGCGCGTCCCGAAAGGCTTCGCGCCGCTCATGCCAAAAGTCGACCTGACGGACGACGAACTGAAGGCCCTGATTGCCTACATCCGGACACTGGGCGCGAACGCCGCGCCCACGCCGACGCCGGCCCGCCCGCCGGAGGCAACGCCTGCCGCCGCGCCGATTCCGCCAGCGCCCGCGACTCCCTCCGCCGCCGCCCCGCGCGTGGACGTACAACTGGCGCAGAACTCGCTGCAGACGCCGCGCCCACCGGCGCAGTACGGGCCACTGACGCCGTCGGCCCCGGCAAATCAGGGAACGCAACCGTCACCGCCATCGCAGCCGGCCCGCCGGCCGGGCCAGCAGACACCGGGACTTCCGCTGCAGAACGATTCGCGCACGAATATGCCGCCGCTGGGTGTGCCGCCGGCGCCGTCGACGAACCCGCCGCCGTCGGGCTCCGCACGGCCGAGTGTGCCGATGATCCGGCCGGCACCGTAGGTCGATACGGAGCGTGAGCGCGGGATAGGGCCGGCAGGAGGCGTGAGACAGCAACACCGGCAGACGTAACGTCGCGGTACCGCAGCATGGCAGGGACGAGCCGTGCACAGGCACGTGAATGCAACGGCCCACCGATGCAAAACCCGCTTCGCAAGGACGAGCGGCGCAACGACACGCAACGACACGCAACGATACGCAAACGCAGCGACGAGACACCGAGCAGCACGACGACGCATCCACCAAACAACACGGCACCGAGCAACGCAACCACGAAACGACACCGTCGCCACGCCGAAAGCGTCACGACAGTTCAGGAGACAGCTCATGACTGGCGATTCCGACAGCCCGGCCCACGCCGGCGTGTACCGCGGGGGCCCGCAGAGCTTCTGGACGAAGTACGTCTGGAGCCAGGACCACAAAGTGATCGCGGTGCAGTACGCCCTGACCGCCATCGCAGTCGGTCTGGTCGGGCTCGTGCTCTCGAACCTGATGCGGCTGCAGCTCGGCTTTCCAGGCAAGTTCTCGTTCATCGACGCGAACCACTACTACCAGTACGTCACCATGCACGGCATGATCATGGTGATCTATCTCCTCACGGCGCTCTTTCTCGGCGGCTTTGGCAACTACCTGATTCCGCTGATGGTCGGCGCGCGCGACATGGTCTTCCCGTTTCTGAACATGCTCAGCTACTGGGTCTACCTGCTCGCCGTCGTTGTCCTGATGATCAGTTTCTTCGTGCCGGGCGGCCCCACCGGGGCGGGCTGGACGCTCTATCCCCCGCAGGCGATCCTGCCCGGCACGCCAGGCACCGAGTGGGGCATCGTGCTGATGCTCGTCTCGTTGCTGATCTTCATCGTCGCGGCGACGATGGGCGGTCTGAACTACGTCACCACGGTGCTGCAGGCACGCACCGAGGGCATGACGCTGCTGCGCCTGCCGCTCACCGTATGGGGCATCGTGATGGCGACGGTGCTCGCCCTGCTCGCGTTCCCCGCGCTGTTCGTCTCGGGGGTGATGATGCTGCTCGACAAGACGCTGCACACGAGCTTCTTCATGCCCGCGCTCGTCTCGCTCGGGCAGCCGCTCGACTATCGCGGCGGCAGCCCGCTGCTGTTCCAGCACCTGTTCTGGTTCTTCGGACACCCCGAGGTCTATATCGTCGCGCTGCCGGCCTTCGGCATCGTCTCGGACCTCGTCAGCGTGCACGCGCGCAAGAACATCTTCGGCTACCGCATGATGGTCTGGGCGATCCTCGCCATCGGCGTGCTGTCGGTCGTCGTGTGGGCCCACCACATGTTCATCAGCGGCATGAATCCGTACTTCGGGTTCTTCTTCGCGACGACCACGCTGGTCATCGCGATTCCCACCGCGATCAAGGTCTACAACTGGGTGCTCACGCTCTGGCGTGGCGACATTCATCTCACTGTGCCGATGCTCTTCGCCATCGGCTTCATCAGCACGTTCGTGATCGGCGGTCTCACGGGGCTTTTCCTCGGCAACGTGAGCGTCGACATGCCGCTCTCCAATACGTATTTCGTGGTGGCCCACTTTCATATGGTGATGGGCGTGTCGCCGCTGCTCGTGATCTTCGGCGGCATCTATCACTGGTATCCGCTCATCACCGGCCGACGCCTGGACGACCGCCTCGGCCACTGGCATTTCTGGATTACGTTCCTCGGCACCTACGCGATCTTCTTCCCGATGCACTACCTCGGCGTGCTCGGCATGCCGCGCCGCTACTACGAGTTTCAGAACTACAGCTTCATCCCCGATTCGGCACACGCCATGAACGCCTACATCTCGGTGGCCGCGTTCGTCGTGGCCGCCGGCCAGCTGCTGTTTCTGTTCAACCTCGCGTGGAGCCTGCGGCACGGCAAGGCGGCGACACACAATCCGTGGCGCGCCGCATCGCTCGAATGGCAGACGCCCGACGTGCCGCCCGTGCATGGCAACTGGGGGCCGGTGCTGCCCGTGGTCTATCGCTGGCCGTATGAGTACAGCGTGCCGGGCGACAGCGACGACTTCGTGCCCCAGAACATGGCGCCCGACCCGCGCCGTCCGGCCACGCTCGCGCATGGCGACACGACGGCGCTGCATCGTCGCGATGCGCCGCCGCCGTCGTCCGGGGCGCCGCCCGCGCCGGATTCTCCCGATTCACCTCGTTCACCCGACTCGCCGAGAGGAGCCACATCATGAGACCTGTCCCGTCGTGGCCGTCCATGCCGGGCGGCGTACCGGTTGCGCAACCGCATCGCCGTGCGGCCTCGCAGATCGCACTGTGGTGGTTCATGGGCGTGGTGGGCAGTCTGTTCGCGCTGATGCTCGCCGCGTACGTGATGCGCATGAGCCTGGGCGACTGGCGTCCGCTGCCACCGGTCAATGCGCTGTGGATCAACACCGGCATGCTGGTAGCGGCCTGCATCGTGATGCAGTCCGCCGCCTCGCAGGCGCGCCGCGGCGAGTTGCGCCGCTCGCGCCGCGACTGGCGCGCGGCGGGCGTGCTCGCGCTGGCCTTCGTCGGCGGGCAAATGTGGGTCTGGCACGACCTGGTCGCCCGTCACTACGGCGTGAGCGGCAATCCGGCCAACAGCTTCTTCTTCCTGCTCACCGGGCTGCATGCGCTGCATCTGCTGGGCGGGCTGGTGGCGTGGGCGTGCCTGGCGCCGCGTCGGATCACCCACGCCGTGCGTGCGCGCCGGTTGTCGCTGAGCGCGCAGTACTGGCACTTTCTGCTCGCGCTCTGGATCGTGCTCTTTGCCGCCATCGTCAACCTCACGCCGGAGATCGCGCAGCGTCTGTGCGGCACCGGCGGTGCCGGCGGCTGAGCGCAACGGGAAGAGCGGGGCGTCGCCAGAGACGGCCGGAAATGCCGGGAGGCAATGTGAGAGATAGTGCGAGAGAGTGAGAGGTGATGCGAGATAGCGCGAGATGGTGTGAGAGATCGCGTGACATGTCGCAAGACTATGTGAGGAGCCACATCGTGAACCCGTCATCGTCCCTGCCGCCTGCGTCCCCCACCGCTTCGGCTGCCGCGCCGCCCGGCGGATGGCGCGGCGTGGTGGCGGACTGGTCAGGCGATCGCGCGGCGTTTCGCGTGCCCTGGGGCAAGGCCATGATGTGGATCTTCCTGCTCTCCGACACGTTCGTCTTCAGCAGCTTCCTGATCGGCTACATGACGGTGCGCATGTCCACGACCGCGCCGTGGCCCAATCCGGCGGAGATCTTCGCGCTCGACGTGAATGGGCATCCGGTGCCGTTGCTGCTCATCGCCATCATGACATTCGTGCTCATCAGCAGCAGCGGCAGCATGGCGATGGCGGTGAACTACGCCTATCGACGCGATCGCGACAAGACGGCCGCCTGTATTCTCGTCACGGCCTATCTCGGCATGGCATTCGTCGGCATGCAGGCGTTCGAATGGACCAACCTGATCGTGCACGAGGGCATCCGCCCGTGGGGCAACACGATGGGCGCGGCGCAGTTCGGCGCGTGCTTTTTCATGATCACGGGCTTTCACGGGCTGCACGTGAGCGCGGGCGTGGTTTATCTGCTCACCGTCATGCGCCGCGTGCTCGACGGCACACTCGAGCGGCGCGGCAACTACCAGCTCGTCGAGATCGCCGGGCTCTACTGGCACTTCGTCGATCTCGTGTGGGTGTTCATCTTCGCGTTGTTCTATCTCTGGTAGGAGGAGCGATGAATTCCACGGCAACCCCGGCCTCGGCCGCCGCCTCCCCGCCGGGAGCGGCCGGCGGCGAGCATTCGGGACAACAACACTCGGTGCGCCTCTACCTGAAGGTATGGGGGCTGCTGTTCGTGCTCTCCACACTGTCTTATCTCGTCGATTACGCCAACCTGCAGGGCTATTTGCGCTGGACGCTGATACTCGTGCTGATGGTGGCGAAGGCGGGACTCATCGTGGCGGTCTTCATGCACATGCGCTGGGAGCGCCTCGCGCTGGTCTACGCGATTCTGATCCCGCCGCTGGCGCTGCTCGTGCTCATGGCGCTCATGGCGGCGGAAGCGGACTACACGTTCCTCACGCGCGTTGCGCACTTCCGTTGAGGGCGGCGTTAGCAGGGAGGGGGCGGCGTCAGAGCAATTCCACCAGACGCCGATCGCTCTTCCGGCAGTATTCGGCGCACGCCGTGCGCGCGGCCGTCGCGGCCCCATGGACGAAGAGCGGCGCGTCCGCCCGCCGCGACATCGACACCACGATCGAGGGCGGCGCGGGCTGCAACGGCAACTCCACCACTTCGCCGTTTGCAATCAGGTCGTCGACGAACAGGCGCGGTATTGCCGCCACGCCGAAGCCGTCGCGCACGAGCTGCACGATCACGGCGATCGACGGCGAGCCGGTAATGCGCGTCTCGGACAGTGGCACGCCATGCACACCGGCGAGTTTCGCCACGATGTCCTCGAGCGCGCGGTGCGGCGCAGTGCCGCGCCCGTAAGTCAGGATCGGGTGCTGCAGCACCTGCTTCGCAAGCCCGCTGCGCGTGTTGGGGAACATGCCCGTGCGCGCGACCCAGTGCACGGGATAGTTCGCGAGTGCATCGCACACCACGCTGCTGTCGTCGCTGCCCTCCACGCGAATGATGAGATCGAGCTCGTCGGCGACGAGGCGGCGTTGCAACTGCACCGACACGTCGACCGTCAACTCCACTTCCAGCGTCGGGTAGTCCGACGCGAGACGGCGCAGGTAGTGTGGCAGCCAACTGTGCACGACGGTCTCGATCACGCCCAGACGCAGTCGCCCGCGCAACAGGCTCTCGCCCGAGGCGGCCGTCTGGAGCCGTCGCGCCGCTTCGACCACGGCCTTTGCATACCCGAGCAGATATTCCCCGTTCGGCGTGAGGCGGAATTCGCGGCTGTCGCGATCGACCAGCGCCGTATTCAACTCCTCCTCCAGCGCCTTGAGCCGCTGCGAGATGGCCGCCGGCGTGGCGTGCAGCGCGGCGGCCGTTGCCCGGAAACTGCGCAGCTTGGCCAGCGTGACGAAGGTTTCGAGAAAGCGCGTGTTCATGGGGGAGTGTCGTGGGAACGAAGGCCGGGAGCGTGCCCAAAACCGGCGTCGGGCGATGAAAATAAATGCAACGAACTTGGGGAAAACCCGCGATGTTGTTAAGAAATTCTATACGGCTCTGCGTAGAAAAAGTCGTTAGCGACAACTTTTTTTTCTTTCTATGCTTCACCCATCCGATGCCGCCGAGGTATCGCCCCCCATGCCGGAGCCACCATGAACCATCCTGCCATGCCGCACGATTTCACTTCGCAGCGCGCCACGATCACGCCCTTCGAATTTCGTCAGGCTGTCCGCAGCGGCCAGTTTCGCGGGCCGACGGCCGGCTACTGCGGCGACTTCGCGCAGGCCAATCTCGCTATCCTGCCGGCGACGCACGCGCATGACTTCCTGCGCTTTTGCCAGAGCAATCCCAAGGCCTGCCCGCTGCTGGGCGTGGGCGAGCCGGGCCAGTGGCACGTGCCGGCTCTGGGGCGCGAGGTGGACATCCGCTCCGACGTGCCGGGCTACAACATTTACCGCGACGGCAAGCTCGCCGAGCAGGTCGACAACCTGGCCGAGTTCTGGCAGAGCGATTTCGTCGTCTTCGCCATCGGCTGCTCGTTCTCGTTCGAGGACATGCTCGCCAAGGCCGGTATCCCGCTGCGCCACGTGGAAGAGGGGCGCAACGTGCCGATGTATCGCACGAAGATCGCGAACCAGCGCGCGGGCAAGTTCGGCGGGGAACTGGTCGTGTCGATGCGTCCGATGAAGGGCGCCGACGCCATTCGCGCCGTGCAGATCACGAGCCGCTTTCCCGGCGTACACGGCGCGCCGATTCACATCGGCGACCCGGCCGAGCTGGGCATCGCCGATCTGTCCCGGCCGGAATTTGGCGACGCCGTCACGATTCGCGACGGCGAGCTGCCCGTGTATTGGGCCTGCGGCGTCACGCCGCAAACGGCGCTCATGGACGCGAAACTGCCGCTGGCGATCGCACATCGCCCGGGGTACATGCTCATGACGGATATCCCGAACGCATCGCTCGCCGTCTTCTGAGCCGTGCGACGCGTCGCCCGGGCGCTCCATCGCGCCCGCCGGATGTACGCACCATTGCACTAACGCACTACGGCATCACCGAGCAACACGCATCACACAAGCACCGCGCCATGACGGGAGGCGGCGGGCGAGCCATCGCCCGCCGGTGACCGCACACGCCCATCGGGGAGCGCGGCCTCGAGGGCACCACACGGCAAGTCAGGACATCACCGGAGCCTTTTTCTCATGGAAAGCAAAACCCCTCTCGCGAGCCCGTCTGCGGCCCCCGCCGCAAGCGGAGACACCGGCGGCAGCCTCATCGGCTGGTACGGCGACGCCACGCCGCGCGAAAAGCGCGCCTTCTGGAGCTGCAAGGTCGGCTACATGCTCGACGGCATGGACACGCAGATGTTGAGCTTCGTCATCCCCACGCTCGTTGCCACCTGGGGCATCAGCCTTGCGGACGCGGGCTTCATCGGCACGCTCACGCTGCTCGCATCCGCGCTGGGCGGCTGGGTCGCCGGCATTCTGTCGGACCGCATCGGCCGCGTGCGCACACTGCAACTGACGGTGCTGTGGTTCGCGGTTTTCACCGGACTGTGCGGCCTCGCGCAGAACTATCACCAACTGCTCGCCGCCCGTGCGCTCATGGGCTTTGGCTTCGGCGGCGAATGGACCGCGGGGGCCGTGCTCATCGGCGAAGTGATTCGCGCGCGCGATCGCGGCAAGGCGGTCGGGCTGGTGCAATCGGGCTGGGCCATCGGTTGGGGGCTGACCGCGATTCTCTACTCGGTGCTGTTCTCGCTCATGCCCGCCGACATGGCATGGCGCGCGCTCTTCCTCATCGGCCTGCTGCCCGCGCTGCTGGTGCTCTTCATCCGCCGCTACGTGCAGGAACCGGAGGTCTACCAGAAGGAGAAGGCCAAGCAGGCGAAGGCAGAGGATGCGCCTGGCCTGGCCGCCATCTTCAGTCCCGCCCTGATCTCGACGACGATCCGTGCGGCGCTGCTCACGACCGGCGCGCAAGGCGGCTATTACGCCATTACGACGTGGCTGCCCACGTTCCTCAAGACGGAGCGTCACCTCACGGTCATGGGCACGGGCGGCTATCTCGCGATGATCATCTTCGGCTCGTGGGTGGGCTATCTGGCCAGTTCGTACCTGACCGACCGGCTCGGCCGCAAGCCGAACTTCATCCTGTTCGCCGTGGGCTCGATGGTGATCGCGTTCTCCTACACGTCGCTGCCGCTCACCGACAACGCGATGTTCTGGCTCGGCTTTCCGCTCGGCTTCTTTGCGTCGGGCATCTTCAGCGGCATGGGCGCGTTTCTCACCGAGCTGTTTCCGACGAGCGTGCGCGGCTCGGGACAGGGCTTCTGCTACAACGTCGGCCGGGCCATCGGCGCGCTGTTTCCGTTTCTCATCGGCATGCTCTCGAAGCAGTACGGCCTGGGCGCCACGATTGGCATCTTCGCCGGCGTGGCCTACGGCGTGCTGATCGTCGCGGCGCTCACGCTGCCCGAGACGCGCGGACGCGAACTCGAGTCGCTCGAATCCCTTAAAGCGCGAACGAACTGACGAAACACCGCGGCGGCCCCGCTGCCGCGTCCACCCTTCGATTTCACCGTTTCAGCCCCCCGGCAACGCATCGGTGTGCGCGGCCCCGCCTGGCAGCGGGCCCTCGCCGGGACACGTGCGTCCTGCGCCAGCGTGCGCAGCCGCCGCCACCGTTATCTCGAACGACGACGGCGCCGCCCTGTCACCGTTCGATCCCGTTTGACCCTTGTTTCGCGAGTGACCTCATGACGAACGCTCTCACGCCCTCCGCCCAGAACCGCGCCCCGGCGCATCAGACTGCCTCGCGCTGGCAGTTCTGGATCGATCGCGGCGGCACCTTCACCGACATCGTGGCGCGTCGCCCGGACGGCTCGCTCGTCACGCACAAGCTGCTCTCGGAGAACCCCGAGCAATACCGCGACGCCGCCGTTGCGGGCATCCGCCATCTGCTTGGGCTCGACGCCGCCACCCCGATCACACCGGCGCTCGTCGACATGGTGAAGATGGGAACGACGGTTGCCACCAACGCGTTGCTCGAACGCAAGGGCGAGCCGCTGGCGCTGGTGACGACGCAGGGCTTTCGCGACGCGCTGCGCATCGCGTACCAGAACCGTCCGCGCCTGTTCGACCTCGACATCGCCCTGCCCGAAGCGCTGTATGCCGAAGTGGTGGAGATCGACGAGCGCGTGGGCGCGCACGGTGACGTCGTGCGCGAGCTCGACGTCGACGCCGCCCGCGAGGCGCTGGCCGCCGTGTACGCGCGCGGCATCCGGGCGTTGGCCATCGTATTGATGCACGGCTACCGCTACCACACGCACGAGAAGGCGCTCGCCGCCATCGCACGCGAGCTCGGCTTTACGCAGATTTCCGTGTCGCACGAAGTGTCGCCGCTCATGAAGCTGGTCTCGCGCGGCGACACGACGGTCGTGGATGCCTATCTCTCGCCGATCCTGCGTCGCTACGTCGAGCAGGTCGCGCGCGAGATGCCGGGCGTGAACCTTCAGTTCATGCAAAGCAGCGGCGGTCTCACGCGCGCCGACAACTTCCAGGGCAAGGACGCGATCCTCTCCGGCCCGGCAGGCGGCATCGTCGGTATGGTGCGCGCGTCGAGCGCGGCGGGCTTCGACCGCGTGATCGGCTTCGACATGGGCGGCACGTCGACGGACGTCTCGCATTACAACGGCGAGTTCGAGCGCGTATTCGAGACGCAGGTCGCCGGCGTGCGCATGCGCGCGCCGATGATGAGCATTCACACCGTGGCCGCGGGCGGCGGATCCGTGCTGTCGTTCGACGGCACTCGCCTGCGCGTGGGTCCGGACTCGGCCGGCGCGAACCCGGGGCCGGCGGCGTACCGACGGGGCGGTCCGCTCACCGTCACCGACTGCAACGTCATGCTCGGCAAGATCCAGCCCGCGCACTTTCCGAAGGTCTTCGGCCCGCACGCCGACGCGCCGCTCGATCGCGACGTCGTGGTGGAGAAATTCACGGCGCTGGCCGCGGAAATCGAACGCGCGACCGGGCGGCGGCAAACGCCCGAAGCGCTCGCGGAGGGCTTTCTCGAGATCGCGATCGGCAGCATGGCGAACGCCATCAAGAAGATCTCCGTGCAGCGCGGCCACGACGTGAGCCGCTACGTGCTCACGACGTTCGGCGGCGCCGGCGGCCAGCACGCGTGCGGTGTGGCCGATGCGCTCGGCATGACGAAAGTGTTCGCGCACCCGCTCGCCGGGGTGCTTTCGGCATACGGCATGGGTCTGGCCGACCAGACCGCGATGCGCGAGCGCATGATCGAGGCACCCCTGTCCGAAGATGGCATGGGAGCGCTGGAAGATGCGCTCGGAGCGCTCGCCGACGAAGCCGTGAACGCGCTGCTCGCGCAAGGCGTGCCGCCGTCGCGCATCGAGACGGTGCGTCGCGTTCACGTGCGCTACGCGGGCACCGATTCCGCCCTTGCCGTGCCGTTTGGCGACGTGGCGCAAATGCGCGCCGCGTTCGAGGCGGCCTACCGTCAGCGCTATTCGTTCCTCATGGACGGCGCGGCGCTGATCGTGGAAGTGGCGTCGGTCGAGGCGGTCGGGCGCTCGGACGCGCCGGTCGACATCGCACCGCTGCCCGCGCGCGGCGCAGGCGCCCCGCAGGCCATCGATCGCGTGAAACTCTACGCAGGCGGCGCGTGGCATGAGGCGGCGCTGTTCTCGCGCGACACGCTGCTCGCCGGCGACACCCTCGACGGCCCGGCCATCGTGGCCGAGAAGAGCGGCACGACCGTCGTGGAGCCGGGCTGGCAGGCGCAGATGACCGGGCAGGGCAACCTCGTGCTCACGCGCGTGGTGCCGCGCGCCACGCAGCGCGGGCTCGGCACGCAGGCCGATCCGGTGCGTCTCGAGATCTTCAACAACCTGTTCATGTCGATCGCCGAGCAGATGGGCCTGCGTCTGCAGAACACGGCGTATTCGGTCAATATCAAGGAGCGGCTCGATTTTTCGTGCGCGCTGTTCGACCGCGAAGGCAACCTGATCGCCAACGCGCCGCACATGCCGGTGCATCTCGGTTCGATGGGCGAGAGCATCCGCACCGTGATCGAGCGCAATCGCGGCAAGATGCGCGAGGGCGACGTCTTCATGCTCAACGATCCGTATCACGGTGGCACGCACTTGCCGGACGTCACCGTCATTACGCCGGTGTTCGTGCACGGCGACGGCGAAGACAGCCGCGAGCCGCTGTTCTACGTCGGCTCGCGCGGGCACCACGCGGACATCGGCGGCATCACGCCGGGCTCGATGCCGCCCGACTCTACGCACGTCGAGCAGGAGGGCGTGCTCATCGACAACTGGCAACTGGTCGCCGCGGGCGAGCTGCGCGATCGGCAGACCCGCGAACTGCTGGCCGGCGCGCGCTATCCGGCGCGCAACATCGATCAGAACATGGCGGACCTGCGCGCGCAGGTCGCCGCGAACCAGAAGGGCGTGGACGAGTTGCGCCGCATGGTGCGCGAGTTCGGGCGCGACGTCGTGCTCGCCTACATGGGCCACGTGCAGGACAACGCCGAAGCGGCGGTGCGGCGCGTGATCGGCGCACTCGCCGACGGGCATTACCGCTACGCGCTCGACAATGGTGCGCTCATCGAGGTGGCGATTCGCGTCGACAGCCAAACGCGCTCGGCGACGATTGACTTCACGGGCACGTCGGCGCAACTGCCGAACAATTTCAACGCGCCGCGCGCGGTTTGCATGGCCGCCGTGCTGTACGTCTTCCGCACGCTCGTGGACGACGACATTCCGCTCAACGCCGGGTGCCTCAAGCCGCTCACCGTTATCGTGCCGCACGGCTCGATGCTCAACCCGGCCTATCCGGCCGCGGTCGTCTCGGGCAACGTGGAGACATCCTCGGCAATTACCAATGCGCTGTACGGCGCGCTGGGCCGGGTGGCATCGAGCCAGGGCACGATGAACAACTTCACGTTCGGCAACGAGACGTACCAGTACTACGAGACGATCGCGGGCGGCAGCGGGGCTGGCGAAGGGTTTCATGGCGCGCACGCGGTGCAGACGCACATGACGAACTCGCGGCTGACCGACCCCGAAGTGCTGGAGTGGCGCTATCCGGTGCGGCTCGAAAGTCACCGAATCCGGACCGGCTCCGGCGGCGCGGGTCGCTGGCGCGGCGGCAACGGCGCGGTGCGGCGAATCCGTTTCCTCGCACCGATGACGGCGTCGATTCTGTCGAACAATCGCGTGCATGCCCCGTTCGGGGCGCAGGGCGGTGCACCTGGCGCGCTGGGCGCAAACTACGTGGAGCGTGCGGATGGCACGCGCGAAGCGATGGGCCACATTGGCAGTACGCGGATGCAACCGGGGGACGTCTTCGTCGTCGAGACGCCCGGAGGCGGGGGATTCGGCGCGGCATGACGCGCTGCACGATGCCGTAGTGCCCGGCGCGCCGGCGTGTCTCGCGCCGGGCGCATGATGCAATGCAAGGGGGTGACTGGCTGCGTACTAGGAGAAACCTGAAGTGCGGCCGGTTCCCGGAAGGGATGACTGCCTTTGCAAAGGCAGGCGTGCGAGACCTCCGTAGGATGCCTTGGTCGTAGATGACCACGCTCACGTATGGAGGTGTCCACATGTCCGATTCGCCGCAACCATCCTCGCCCGACTCCCTGCTCGACTCCCCGCTCGAGTCTCCGCTCGATTCTCCGCCCGATTCTCCGCCCGATTCTCCGCCCGATTCTCTGCTCGATTCTCCGCTCGATTCCTCACCCGATCGGCGCGACCCCCCTGGGCGCGCCGACGCGGCGCCCCGGCCGGCGCACGCGCAAGCGTTGCCGGCGGCCGGCGACGATCTCTTCGTCCAGTACGAGCGCGCCTGTGGCGAGGTGCAGTTGGCGGGACGCCGGCTGCAGCGCCAGATGCAGGAGTACGAGGCACTGATGGCCGACATCCGGCAGCTCGAGGCGTGCGCGACGCCCGAGGCGCGCGAGAAGCTGTCGCGCCTCCAGACACTCGTGGAGAGCGCAGCGTTTCAACGCGAAGAGCGCGAGATCGCGCGCATGGCGACGGCGCTCGTGAGCGCCATCAAGCGTTTCAAGGCCGATGCGCCGGCTTCGGCGACAGTGACGACAGCGGCGACAGCGACGACAGCGGCGACGGCCCCGTCATCACCGCTCTCGCCGCCGTCAGCGTCATCCGCGGCCGCGACCTGGCCTTCGTCCGTGCCGCAGGAGCGCACCGCGGGGCGTTCTCTCGCGGTGCGCTCGCCGAGGGCATGACGGAGCGCCACATGATGACGGGCTTCCCACCCCCCGGCGCTGACGTGCCGTCGACATCGTTCGCCAGCCGATACGCGACATCCGGTAGATCGCCCGGCGCGTCCCGAACGATCCGAGCATCCGCAATGTCCGGAACTACGGCCTTCGCCGCGTCGGACAATCCCCTGCTCGCAGCCCTCTCGCACGCCAGCGACCGGATGGACGACCTGCATCGGCGCGCGACCGACTGGGTCGCGTCGGCCCGTCAGCGCGCGGCCGACGGCGAGACCACGTCCAGCACGCTCGAGCAGATCGAGATCAAGCAGTTCCTTTCCGCCTACGAGAACGCGCTCACGCTGAGCAACGCGGTGATCGCCAAGCTGCGCGAGCTCATGAGCCGGATCACGAACAACCTCTGACTTTTCCTGCCCACGGCTTTGCCAATGATGATGCTCGACACGCCCCGCGCCGGCTACGGCGCCACCCCCCTCGCTTCGCCGCCCACGCACAGCACGCTCACCAGCGCACGCACCATCGACATGCACTCGCTGCTTCTGGCGCATGCCGCCACGCTGATGCAAGCCGCGGGCAACGACGCGAAGGAGAAGATCGACTCGATGCGCCGGCGTCAATCGCACGGCCGCGAAGCGCGCGACGTCGCCAACCAGATCGAGACGCTGATCAACCAGCTCGGCACGGACACCTCGAAGACCGTCAAAGTCGGCAACGGCATCCGGCAATTCTTTGACAAATACGATGTGGAGATCACCATCGGCGACTCGGGAACGAAGCGCACCCTGCAGCAGTGGGAGAACCGGCCGCGCAAGCTCGGCGAGCGCAATTACGTCGAACCCTCGCGCGAATTCCGTGCCGATCATTTGCGCGCGCTCAAGGCCGCCGCCGAGAGCCGCAGCGAGGCCGCCACCGACAGCCGCACCATCGAGCAGATCGAAATCAACAAGTTCCTGCAGGAGTACAACGGCGTGTCGACGCTCGCCAACACGATCATCAGCTCGCGTGGGCAGCAACTCAACCAGATCAACGGGTCGATGCGCTCGTGAGGCCGCAAGCACAGGAGCCCTGCGTCGGCGAGGTCGAGGCCATCGAGGCCATCGAGTCCATCTTTTCGCGTTTCTTCGCGCAGGGCGGTGCGCTTCGCATGCTCGCCTCGCTCGACGAAGCCGACCTCGCGCGTGTACGCGCCTATGCGCAGCGGCGCTTTTCACAGGGCGAGATTGCCGCCGCGCAGCGCGTCTATTTCGTGCTGGCAACGCTGGATCAGTGGTCGTTCGACGATTGGTTCGGTCTCGGCCTTTGCTACCAGCGGCTTGGGCAGCACGGCGAGGCGCTGCCGTGCTTCGCCAAGGCGGGCGTGATTCGCGCGGACGACCCGCGAGCGCCGTATCTCGCCGGCATGAGCTACCAGGGTATCGGCAATGACGAATACGCCGTCAAGGCCTACGACGCCACGCTGCGGCTTTGCGCGGGGCAGTCGCAGCACAGCGAGCTGGAACGATCCGCGCGCGCGCGGCGCGACGCTCTGACAACTTCTCCGACACGAGGAAACACATGAACCCGATAGGTGCAGTGGGAGTGGGCTATCGCCCGCCATGGACGGGTGACGCGGTGCCGGCGACGGCCGCCGGGGCCGGGCGCGTGCAACATGCGAGCGCGCAGACATTGGCGCCGGCCGGCGAGCGCGTTGCGTGGCTCACGCCGGAGGACTTTCTCCCTGACCCGCCGGCCGACGCTGATTGGGAAGGCGCCGAGGGCGCGTTCGCCCGGCTGCTGCAGCGGCTTTACGCGGCGGGCGAAAGGCTGGGCGCCGAGGCGCTGCGTCCGCCGTCTCAGTTCGGCGTGACGGATTTGGCCAGTCTCGAGAAGCTCGACCCGTCGACGCTGGTGATGGTCGCATCGATGATCTCGATGCAGGCCATGGGCGACACCGCGAAATCCACGCAGCGCGCGCTGGCGTTGCTCGCCGAGCGGCAGGACCGGCTGCGCCAGGAAGACATCCAGAAGTTTCGCGAGCAGATGGAGGCCATGACCCGCGACGCCGACAAGGCGCGCAAGGGCGGCGTGTTCGGCGTCATCTTCGACTGGATCACGGCAGCCGTGGATCTGGTGGTAGGTGCGCTCAAGGTGGTGACCGGCGTACTTACCATGAATCCGCTGATGATCGCGGGCGGCGTGGCGGATCTGGGCGCGGGTATCGCCGGCGTCGGTGCGGCGATCATGAAGACGATGGCGCTGGCCGATCCGAAGAACGCCGAGCACTACGAACGCGAAGCCGCGAAGTGGGGCCACGCGCAGATGGCGTTCCAGGCGTTGGGCATGGTCGTGAGCTTCGGCATTTCGGTGCGCGGGTTCATGGCGTCGCGCTCGGTCGCGAAGACGGCGACGCGCATGTTCCGGGGCGGTGCGGGCGACGCGCTCGCGTCTGCCGTCAAGGCGGGAGACGACGCCGCCATCAACGCGATCAGGACGCGGGTGGTCTCCGAGGTGTCGTATCAGATCGGCGCGGAGGTGGGCCGACAGGTGGGGCGCTCGCTCGCGCAGTCGGGCACGCGCACTGCGCGCTCGCTCGCGGCGCGCGGCTTCAACCGCATGGCCGAGCAGTTCACGCAGCAGATGATGGAGCAGATGGTGACGCGAGCGTTCGACAACGTCGTCAAGTCCACGAGCCGGCAACTGGCCAGAGGCGTGACGGTGAGCGCGGCGGAAGTCACGAAGTCGCTCGGCAAGCAGTTGGCCTCGCAGGGGCGGCGCGCCGTCGCGCGCGGCATGTGGTCGCTCTCGTCGGTGCTGCGCGGCGCATTGGTGGCCGGGCGCGAAATCACCGCGAGTGCGATCGGCATGCAGCGCGCAAGGCTGCAGCTCGATGCCCGCGATCTCGCCACCGAGATGTCGTGGCTGCAATTTCTCATGGCGTTGAACGGCGACGACAAGAAGCGTATCGCCAAACGCATGGAGGCATTGGCCGGCCAGCAGGGCGACGTGGCCGAAGCGGCGAGCGAAGCCGTGACGAGGACGGGCGCGGTGCGCATTCGCATCGCGGCGTCGATGGCCTGATCAACCGGCGCGGTGCGAGCCGCGTCTTCATCACACGGAGTCGGAGATGAACCACATGGCAATTTCGAGCGTGCCGACGTTGACGTCGGCGCCGTATGGCGAGACGGCGAGGCCGGGAACGGCGGCGACGCCTGGCATGTCGCGTGTCGCGACGGCAATGGACAGCCTCGTCATGCTGATGCTGCTCGCGAAGCTGATGATCGAGATCCGCACCGGCGAGCGCAACACGGACCAGGCCTATCGCACGCGGCACGAGGTGATGCTGTTCGCGCGCGGCGTGGCGGCGCGCGACGAAAAATACCGCGCGAACCGCAAGCATTATGACGCTGCGATGACGCAGGCGGGGGGCGCGCTGTTCACGGGCGTGCTCTCGCTCGGCGGCAGCGTGGTCGGCGCGCGCTACGGCCTGCGCGACAGGATCGAGATCGGCCAGGCGATCGGCGGCGTCGTGAGCGGCGTGGGGCAGTTCGGCAAGCCGGCGTTCGAATTCGCGGCGGCTGACCTGTCGAACCGCGGGCGCGACAACGACGTCGTCGGCGAATTCGCCACCTCGCTCACCGACGAGACGCGCCGCACCAACGAGCGCCTGCGTCAGCGCATCGACACGGCGAGCGCCGAGATGCGCGACGTCTCGCGGCAGTTGTACGGCATGGCCGGCCAGCATCTCGCCAAGCTCTACGAGGCCATCCGCTAGCTTTCCCCGGATCTTCTGCCGAGCTTGCCCTGATATTTCCTTTGCGCTGTTCCTGATCCTCCCCTCATTCGCCATCAGCCATGACCGTTTGCGAGCGCGCCGTTGCAGCCTTCTTCCGGAGTCAGCGTTTCACGGCGCGCGCCGAGGTCTGCGAGCGCACCCACGTCGCGCTGGGACAGCGCGTGGAGAGCACCGAGTTGTCGCTCTGTCACCGGCTGGACAAGGGCGCCTCGGGCATCGTGCTCACGATCACCGACTTCCGGCCGGGCGCCGGGGCGAAGACGAGCGAGCACGCCGTGCGACGCTTCTGCCAACTCATCCGGCTTTTGCTGCGCACGGTGCCCCACGTAGGGTACGTGCGCGGCATGATTCTGCCCGGCGTGAGCGACATTCGGCTGCGCGAGGCGCGCCTGCGCCTCATCTCGATCCTCGAGCGCGAAGGTGCGTACCTGCGCGAGGAGGACGGCGACCGCTGGCTCGTCTTTTGCCGCGAGAGCACGGGCCGGCGGCTGGGCTCAAGGAAGCACCCCTAGCGCACGCCACCACAGGTAATCGAGCGGGAACAGCAGCACGAGCGTGATGATCGTCATGACGACGGTGAGCCGTGTGCCGTCGCGCATGCCCACGCCGCCCAGATGCATTGCGATCATCATCGGCGGACTCTGATACGGCAGCAGCACCGTGGAGAACACGGGCACCTGGAGCATCAGCACGGTGTAGAGCGGCAGGCCGCTCGCGCCCGAGAGCTGTCCGGCCAGCGGCGTGAGCACCGCGGGCAGCCCGGGCAGCGTGGCGACGAGGCCGATCGCCGCGCCAATGGCGATCAGCCACGCGGCGTTCACCACAGGCGCACCCGGCGCCATGCCTACCGCATCCAGACACCATCGCGCCACCTTCTCGCCGAGCCCGGTGTCGGCCACCACGGCGCCGACGCCCAGAAAACCCGCCACGTACACGAGCGGCGTGATGTGCATCTGCTCGGTAAAGGTCTTCGGCGAGACGATCTGGATGGCGGGCAGCAGGCACACGATGGCCGCCGCGACCGAGATCCACGCCGGCGAAATGCCGTGCCATGCGTCGGTCGCGAAGCCGGCCAGTGCGAGCGCGAGCAGTACCGACAAACGCCGAGCGTCGGGCGTGAAGGGCGGCGGCGCGGCACCTCTGGCGTGAGTGAGCGGCCCATCGTCCGGGAACAGACGACAGATGACCCATACGAGAATCGCTGCCTTGAGCGCGCCCAGCACCGGGAAGTGCAACAGCAGATACGGCGCGTAGTGCAGCTTCACGCCATAGAACGAGTCGGCGGCCCCCATCAATACGCTGTTCGGGATGTTGGCCGGCAAGATCGTGGTGGGCGGCATATAGCTGGCCGCGGCGACGGTCATGACGAGACCGGTGCGCCCACGCCTTCCGTGCGTGAGCCCCACGCGGTCGGCGAGCGCAAGCACGATCGGGATGAGCAGCAAAATGCGCCCGGTCGTCGATGGCATCACGAACGCGAGCCCCACGCAGGCGACCATGACCGACGCGACATAGCGCGCGTAAGTCGGCCGCCTCAGATCGAACAGCGTGGCGGCCAGACGCGAGCCCAGGCCAGTCGTGCGCACGGCGATGCCCGTGACGGCGCCGCCGAACACCAGCCACCATGCCGCCGAATGGAAGCCCGCGAAGATGACTTCCGGTTTCGCCACGCGGAGCAGTGTGGCAAGGAGGAAGAACGTGAGCGTGGTGATCGGTTCGGGGAACAGTCCGAAAGCCCACGCGCCGATCGTGAACATCACCAGCACGGCCGCTTGCGCCGCGGCCGGCCCGAGCCCGAGAGTCTCGCTGCCGTGGTGTGCGGCCCACAACGCCAGGGCGAGCAGCACATAGACGGCGTAGCCGCCGAGCGCGCGCAAGCGGGCGCCGGCGCGAGCCTGCGTGGATTCGCGGCGAAGCCGGTCGGCGGCGGGCGAGGGCGGCGCGCAAGGAGACGCCGGCGGCGGCGTTTCGCGGGAGGGGGGTGACGTCATGGCGCTTGTCGTTGTCGTGATGGGCCAGCGAGGGTGTCCAGGCGAGCGAGGCTGCGGCGCGCCGGCGGAACCGGCGGCTTGCATCGCGCCGGGCATATCGTATGCTAGCGGCTCGTTCCGGTGCACGACACCCCCCGATCAGGACAAATACCATCGAGAACATGCCACGCTCCGTATCCTGGCACGCCGGGCAGGCCGGGCGCACCGAGCGCCCCAGCTACGTTCCCATGCCGCGCACGGCACCCAGCGTCGAGCGGCCCGTCGTTGCGCACCTGCGCACGCCGCCGCCCGACGCGCGCATCGAACCGCATCGCCACGAATGGGGGCAGCTCATTTGCCCGCAGCGCGGTGGTCTGCGCATCGTGGCGGGGGAAGCGAGCCTCGTCGCCCCCGTGTTTCGCGCCGCATGGATTCCGGCGGGCACGTGGCACGAGGTGGCCGTGCTGGGCGAGGCGCAGTTCTATGCCGTCTACATGCTGCCCGAAGTCTCGCCCTTGCCGGAGAATCGCTGCCTCGTGCTCGAAGTCTCGCCATTGTTGCGCGACCTCACGGCGGCGCTGGCGAGCGGAATGCCCGTGTCGGACCCCCGCCACGAACTGGCCACGTCGCTGTTGCTCGAGGAGTTGCGTGTCGCGCCGCCGGCGTCGCTCGACCTGAAACGGCCCGACGACCGGCGCCTGCGGCATTTGTGCGATCGGTTGATGGAGCGTCCCGACGACGATCGCTCGCTCGCGCAATGGGCGGACGAAGTGGGTGCGTCCGAGCGCACGCTCGCGCGGCTCTTCAATACGGAGTTGGGAACGAGCTTCGGTGCGTGGCGCCAACAGGTGCGGCTCGCACGCGCTGTCGAGTGGATGGTG
The DNA here is from genome assembly GCF_002216225.1 of Pandoraea sp. CB10b_02. NCBI lineage: Bacteria > Pseudomonadati > Pseudomonadota > Betaproteobacteria > Burkholderiales > Burkholderiaceae > Pandoraea > Pandoraea sp. CB10b_02. The sequence continues at coordinate 58,600 of NZ_NJGW02000017.1, read as the reverse complement.
CGCGGCGTGCCCGTGGCGACGGTGGCCGAACGCCTCGGCTATGCGACGCCGGCGGCGTTCGCGGCGATGTTCCGCCGCGCGCTCGGCGTTTCGCCGCGCGAATTCACGCGCGAGGAAAGGGCGAAGTTATGACGGCACCGTCCCGTCCCTGGTTTCTCTACCTGCTGGAGTGCGCCGGCGGGCGCATTTACACCGGCATCACGGTCGACGTCGCGGCGCGCTACGCCGCTCACGCGGCGGGCAAGGGCGCGCGCTTCACACGCGCTCATCCGCCGTCGCGCCTCTTGCTCTCGCTCGCCTTCGCGGACCGCGCGGCGGCCTCGCGGGCCGAATATCGCGTCAAACGACTGACGGCCGCGCAAAAGCGCGGGCTCATCGCGGGCACGTTCGTGTGCGACTTTGGCGAGGACGGCACTGCCGACGCCGGCGGCGCCAGCGCCGGCAAGCCCGCCGGGTCGACCAAATCCAGCGAGTCCTCCGAGAGCGCAGCCGCGCCCGCCGTGGAAAATGCCGCGGCCGGCTGATCCGGCACAGCAGAGAAAGCGCAACGGCGCGGCGGAGCATGGCGATGATGCCGTCGCCATCGCGACGGTTACGGTATCAGACGCGCCTGCCGAATCATCTTGCGCACGTCGCGCTGGATCGCGCCGAACTGCCCGCGAGACGGAATCGGCGACACCACGAGCGCCCAGCTGTCGCCGGGCACGGTCTTCTCCACCACGGTGTAATAGGTCGACTGCGTTCGGAAAAAGTCGGCGATGCCGTCGTGGCTGATCCGGTAGCTGCGCTCGCCGGCGCCGGCGAGCAGGAACACCCCGAGCGTGTAGTACACGTCGCGATCGGCGTTGATCGGCCCTGACTGCCTGTCGAGCAGCAGCGTGCGCAGCGTCTTCTCGGTGAGCAGCGTCGGGCGCCGCACGTCGAACACGCGCCATACCTTGAGCAGCGCGCCTGTCGACATCTGCCATCCCGCAAAGGGCGCCAGCAGCCGCCAGTTGTCGGGCAGCTTTGCGTCGGCCACGCCGAGCGGCGCGAAGATCTGCGTCTCGCAGAAGGTCTTGTAATCCTGCCCGGAGACGGCCTCGATCACCATGCCGAGCAGCAGATACGAGACGTTGGAGTAGACGAAATCGGATTTGCCTGTCGAGTGGCCGGCGTCGCCTGCATCGAGATAGTTGAAGAAGTCGGCACCGCCGCCGACGCGCCGGATTGCCAGACCGCTGAACAAGCCGTTGACCGGATCGTTGAAGCCGTTGGTGGCAAGGCCCGCGCGGTGGGCGAGCAGCCGCCGCACGGTCAGGTCGCGCAGACTCGGGTCCAGCGGTTTGCCGTGCTGCTTCGCGTAGGCCTCGAGCAGGTCGCCGAGCCGGGCGTCGAGCGAGAGCTGGCCGCGCTGCACGAGCAGGGCGATGCCAATGGCGGTGACCGACTTCGACAGGCTCGCCACCGGCAGCAACTGCTGCGCTTCGTCGCCTGCGGTGGCCGCTTCCAGCGCCGCGCCGCTGTCCGACTCGGTGCGCAGCCATACATGCGAGAGGTTGTAGCGCTCCTTGAGCTGCGCCACGCCTTGCGCGAGCGTGGCCTGACCGATCGGCACGGCGGGCGTGATCGGTGTGGCCGGGCCTGACGGCGGCATGGCGACGACGACGTTGGCCGAGGACGCCGGCGATGCGGCGGTCTGGGCGATCGAGCGGTTTGCTCCGGTCAGGGCGGCGATGCCGAGCAGGAGTGTCAGAACGCCACGCCGCAGCGGCGCGCCGGCGTTACCCAAAGCGCGCGCAACGGCATGCGAATTGCGTCGCAATGCGAATTGCGTGGTCAAACGTGCCCCTGCCGAACGGCTGTGCCGTGCGACGTTCATTATCAACTCCCCCCGCGCACATCGTTCGAGCCGCCAATCGACTCTCTTCGGAGTCAGAACGGTTCGGTGTGCGCACGTGCCGCTTCGCGGCAATCTCAAAACGATTCGAAGTTTAGGAAAACTTCAGCTAAGTGACAGTTAAAATCCCCGCATTTTACATTAAGTTGCATATATCGAAGCTCGTGGGCGACGCCCCGCCGTATGGTCGCCGAAGCGCCCATACGGCGGGGCCGGGCGGGCAGCGCCCTGCCGGAATGGCTCGTTTCGCGAGAAATCGCACCAAGACGCCGGCGGGATGCAGACGGCGTGCAGGCGGCCTGCGGAGTTGTCCGGTCAACCAGACGCGCGTCTGGCGCGTGAGATGGATTCCAGTGTGGGGTTCCCCTGCGGGGCTGCAGTGTGGGTCCCGCACCGACAAGACCTGTTACCTGTCGCGGTGTAAGCTATCTCACGAACAGGCTCCGACTCGCCCATAGGCCATGAGGCGGCGTCCCGAAGGTGGCGTCGTGCCGGCCGAAGGATCGACCGATACATGACTGAACCCTCTCGCGCGCGCCCGAGCCGGCCCGCCGACATTGCTTCTGCCGCGGCGCCGCCCGCCGGCGCCGCGCATCACGATGCCACGCGCACGGCGCAGCCCGACGCCCGGCCGCCGCTGCCGGCCGCCGTGCGCTGGCTGCGGCGCATCCCTTGGGGCGCGGCGCGGCCCTGGCTGATCGTTGCAGGCGTCGCCCTCCTTGGCCTCCTGGTCTTCGACGCGCTCCACCATATGCTGCGGCACGTGCACTACGACGATGTCGTCGGCGCGATCCACGGCACGCCCCTGAGTCGCCTCGTCCTTGCCATGCTGGCAACGCTTGCGAGCTACGCGGCGCTCACCGGTTACGACATCTCCGGGCTGCGCTTCGCCGGGGCGACGGTCAAACGCTCCACGGTCGTGCTGACGTCGTTCATCGCCTACGCCCTGGGCAATTCCGTCGGCCTTGGCGTGCTCACCGGCGGCACCGTGCGCATGCGCATGTACGCGGCCGCCGGCGTCGATGCGCCGAAGGTGGCACAGGCGGTCGCGTTCAACGCCGGCGCGTTCGGCCTGGGCATGATGGTTTTCGGCTCGCTGGGCATGCTATGGGGGGCGTCGCGCGTCTCGGCGCTGGTGCCGATACCGGGCTGGCTGCTGCAGACGTTCGCCGCGCTGCTGCTCGCGGGCGCCGCGGCGTTTCTCGCCTTGTGCGCGCACAAGCGCAGCGTGACGCTGTTTGGCCGCTGGGCGATGCCGTTGCCGCCGCTGCGGCTGGCCGTGCGCCAGTTGTTCATCTCGGCGGCGGATCTGGGCATGGCGGCCGCGGCGCTGTGGTGCCTGTTGCCGGGCGGCGTGGTGGATCTGCCCACCTTCGTCGTGTTCTACGCGATCGCCATGGCGCTCGGCGTGCTGAGCCACGTGCCGGGCGGCGTTGGCGTGTTCGAGGCGGTGATCCTGCTCGCGACGAACGGCCACGCGCCCGTGAGCGAGGTGGCCGGGGCGCTGGTGCTCTATCGCGGCATCTATTACCTGCTGCCGCTGATGCTCGCGGCCTGTCTGCTGGCCGGCTTCGAGCTGCGCCAGGGGCCGGCCGCGCCGATCGGCCGCGCGGCGGTGCGGCTTTTCCCGGGCGTGCTGGCGGCGCTCACGCTCGTGGCGGGCGTGATGCTGCTGATCTCCGGCGTGACGCCCGCCACGCGCGACGCCGAAGATTTTCTGCGCCGCCACGTCCCGCTGTTTCTGGTGGAAGTCTCGCACCTGCTCGGCAGCGTGGCGGGCCTGGCGATGCTGTTCCTCGCGCGCGGCCTGCTGCACCGGCTCGATGCCGCGTGGTGGGGCTCGCTCGGCCTGACCGTGGTGGCGGCGGTGCTCGCGATCCCGAAGGGCATCGCGCTCTCCGAGTGCTTCGTGCTCGCCGTGCTGGCCACGCTGCTGCTGGTCTCGCGCAAGCAGTTCGACCGGCGCTCGTCACTCTTTACGCAGACGTTCGAGCCCGGCTGGATCATCGCGGTGCTCTCGGTGCTCGGCGCCTGTACGTGGCTGATGTTCATGTCGTACCGGCGCGTGGGCTACGCCAATCAGCTCTGGTGGCAGTTCACGTTCGACGGCGACGCGCCGCGTTCGATGCGCGCGCTGATGGTGGTCGCGGTGATCGGGCTCGGTCTGTCGCTGTGGCAGTTGCTGCGGCAGTCCGCCGGAGCGATGGTGCCGGCGAGCGAGGCGGACCTGGCGCGCGCGCACGAGGTCGTTCGCAAACAGCCTGCCGCCGACGCCTGTCTGGCGCTCATGGGCGACAAGAGCTTCCTGTTCTCGCCGTCGGGCAACGCTTTCATCATGTACGCGAAGCATCGCCGCTCGTGGGTGTCGCTGTCCGATCCCGTGGGCGACCAGAAGGAATGGCCCGAGCTGATCTGGCGCTTCATCGAACTGGCCGATGCGCACGGGGGGCGCGCCGCGTTCTACAAGACGCGCCCGCAGGCGTTGCCGCTCTATATCGACGCGGGCCTGCGCGCGTTCAAGCTCGGCGAAGAGGCATTCGTGAGCCTGCCGGACTTCAGCCTGCAAGGCGCGCGCCGTGCGAATCTGCGCCACGGCGTGGCGCGCGGCGAGCGCGAGGGGCTCACGCTCGAGATCGTGCCGGCGGCCCAGGTCGCGCCGCATCTGGCGGAAATGCGGCGGGTCTCCGACGCGTGGCTCGCACGCCAGCACACGCGGGAGAAGGGCTTCTCGCTCGGTGCGTTCACCGACGCCTACGTAACGCGTCAGCCCGTCGCGCTCGTGCGGCGCGAGGCGCGGCTCGTCGCGTTTGCCACACTGATGTGCCCCGAGGTGCAGCGCATCGAGGCGAGCGTCGATCTGATGCGTCAGGTGCCCGACGCGCCGCCCGGCACGATGGACTTTCTGTTCGCGAAGCTGATGCTGCACTTCCAGGAACAGGGCTACCAGCGCTTTGGCCTGGGCATGGCGCCGATGTCCGGCATGCAGACGCATCAGCTCGCGCCGCGCTGGCACCGCTTCGGCCGCATGATGTTCGCGCATGGCGCGCGCTTCTATAATTTCCGCGGCTTGCGCAGCTTCAAGGACAAATTCGATCCGCAATGGGAAACGCGTTACCTGATGACACCCGGCGGACTCGCGCCGATGCTCACGCTCGCCGACGTGGCGGCGCTCGTGGGCGGCGGCTGGAAAGGGATGATCACGAAATGACGGCACGCACGATGGCAACGGGCGGCGGGACAACGAGTTCGCATCACGCCGGCACCGGGCGCGGCAGGCGGGCCTGGCGCCATGGGTGGCATTCGCAAGCGCGGGCGGGGCTCGCCGCGGCGGCGATCATGACGTTCGCGATGACGACGCCGGCCGCCACCGCGCAGACGGCCTCGCCGGCCGAGCAGCGCGCTCATGCACCCCAACCCGCACCCCAACCCGCACGCCAACCCGCACGCCAACCCGCACCCCAATCCGCGTCCCAACCCGCGCCCCAATCCGCGCCCCAATCCGCGCCCCAACCCGCGCCCAAGCCCGTGCCCAAGTTCGCGCTCAAGCCCGCGCCCCAGGCGGGGCCCGCCGCGCAGCCGCCGGTCGCGGCCTCGAGTGTGCCGTCGCCCGTCATGCCGCAGGCGGCGGCCGCAGCAGCGGGCGCGGTGGCGTTTCGCGGCGCGGGCAATCGCGCGCCGGAAGTCATGACGCACGGCCGCTTCGAGAACATCCCGATCTTCCGTCCGGAGGGCGAACCGAACGCGACGGTGCTCTTCTTCTCCGACGACACGGGCTGGACGCCCCGCGCCGAACGCATGGCGCGCGCATTGGCCGACACGGGGGCGCTCGTGGCGGGCATCGACACGGCGCGTCTGATGGCGAATTACACGAAGGACGACGTGGGCTGCGTGTACGCGGCCGGCGACCTCGACAACTTCGGCCGCTGGGTCGAGGCGGCCGTCAAGCTGCCGGGCTACACGCCGCCGATTCTCGTGGGCGACGGTGTAGGCGGCACGTTCGCCTACGCGATGCTCGCGCAGGCCGGCAACGAAACGTTCTCCGGCGCGCTGTCGGTGGACTTCTGCCCGGTGCTGCCGATGAGCAAGCCGCTGTGTCAGGGCGAGGGCGTGCATTTCGCACGCGGCATCACGCATACGGCGGGCGGCGCGCCGATGCGCCTGCTGCCCGCGCCCGTGATGAGCGCGCCGTGGCTCGCGATGGGCGGCCCGGTAGGCGGGCCAACGGGATCGACGGCGCGCGCGCCGCGTTGCCCGGACCACGTCGCGCAAGCGTTTGCCGCCCGCACGCCGAATTCGACGTGGCTTGTCGGCGGGCTCGCGGGAAGCCTTGGCGCGATGGACGCCTCGGGCATTGGCCCCGGGCCGACGCCGTCGGATGCGACGGCGCCGTCAGCCCCGTCAGCCCCGTCAGCCCTGTCTGCCGCATCCGCCCCGCCTGCGGCGTCCGCCACCTCGACCGGCGCCCCGGCGTCGCCGGTGCTCGCCGACTGGCTCACGCAGTACAAGAACGCCTTTCGCCGCCTGAACGCGCACCACGTGGCGGGCACGGCGCGTCCGCCGGCGGCGGTGGCCGATCTGCCCGTCATCGAGGTGCCGGCCACCGGCAAGCCCACTGCGAAGATGGCCGACACGTTCGCGATCCTGTTCTCGGGCGACGGCGGCTGGGCGGGACTCGACCGTGATGTCGCCGGCGCACTCTCGGCGCATGGCATTCCGGTGGTCGGCGTCGATTCGCTGCGCTACTTCTGGTCGGCGCGCACACCGGCGTCCGGCGCCCTCGACGTCGAGCGTCTCATGCGTTTCTACCAGGCGCGCTGGAACCGCAAGCGCGTGATTCTGATCGGCTATTCGCAGGGCGCCGACGTGCTGCCGTTCATGGTCAACCGCCTGCCCCCGGTGGCGCGCGAACGTGTGGCGCTGCTCGTGCTCATGGGACTGGGGCAGAAGGCGGATTTCGAGTTCCGCATGACCAACTGGGTGATGTCGAGCCAGAACGGCTTGCCGATCCGCCCCGAGCTCGAGCGCCTGCCCGACGGGCTGGCGATGTGCGTCTACGGCGCCGACGAGGACGACAGCAACTGCCCGGGGCTCGATCCCAGGCGCGTGCAGCTCGTGAAGATGGCCGGCGGTCATCACTTCGACGGCAACTACGCCGGACTTGCCGACGCCATTCTCCAGGCCGCCGCCAGACGCTGACACGGGCCGCCCCGCCGCCCCGCACCGCCCAAGCCGATGCCGGCCGCGCGCCGGCTTCGGCACCTTTCCCGCCGCGTGTCCCGGCGCAGGTTCCGCCTTGTTTTCTTGCCTTGCCTTCCTTACGCACGCTCCGTACACTGCCGCGAGTTTTCCCAACGACCCGCCGCGCCCGAAGTGGCACAGCACGACACAACACGGCGCAGCACGACGCAGCACGACGTAGCAACGACACACCTACAGGAGAAGATCGATATGGCAGAGGGTTATTTCCCGCAGTGGCGGCAGCAGGACACGGGGTCCGGCCGCGTGATCGCGCCCGATGAGCGCCTGCCCTGGCCGCAGACCATCGCCATGGGCGTGCAGCACGTGGTGGCCATGTTCGGCTCGACCGTGCTCGCCCCGCTGCTCATGGGCTTCGACCCGAACCTCGCGATCTTCATGTCGGGCATCGGCACGCTGCTCTTTTTCGTGCTCGTGGGCGGCCGGGTGCCGAGCTATCTCGGTTCGAGCTTCGCTTTCATCGGGCTCGTGATCTCGGTCACGGGGTACGCCGGCAGCGGTCCGAATATGAACATTCCGGTGGCGCTGGGCGGCATCATCGCCTGCGGTGTTGCCTACGCGATCATCGGCCTCATCGTGATGATGGTCGGCACGCGCTGGATCGAAGCGCTCATGCCGCCCGTGGTGACGGGCGCCGTGGTCGCCGTCATCGGCCTGAATCTCGCGCCGGTGGCGGTCAAGGGTGTCTCGGCCAGCAGCTTCGACACGTGGATGGCGCTCGCGACGGTGCTATGCGTGGGGCTCGTGGCGGTGTTCGCGCGCGGCATGGTGCAGCGTCTGCTGATTCTCGTGGGGCTGCTGCTCGCCTACGTACTGTACGCGGTGCTGACCAACGGCATGGGACTGGGCAAGCCCATCGACTTCTCGATCGTGGCCAATGCCGCATGGTTCGGCCTGCCGCATTTCGCGGCGCCGGTGTTCAAGGCCGAGGCGATGGTGCTGCTCGCGCCGATCGCCATCATCCTGGTGGCGGAGAACCTCGGTCACATCAAGGCCGTGAGCGCCATGACGGGCCAGAACCTCGACCGTTACATGGGCCGCGCTTTCCTCGGCGACGGGCTCGCGACCATCGTGTCGGGCGGCGTCGGCGGCACGGGCGTGACCACGTATGCCGAGAACATCGGCGTGATGGCCGTCACGAAAATCTATTCGACGCTGGTATTCGCCGTGGCTGCCGTCATCGCGCTGGTGCTCGGCTTCTCGCCCAAGTTCGGCGCGCTCATCCAGACGATCCCGGGCCCGGTGCTGGGCGGCGTGTCGATCGTCGTCTTCGGTCTGATCACGGTGGCCGGTGCGCGCATCTGGGTGCAGAACAAGGTGGACTTCTCGGATAACCGCAACCTGATCGTGGCGGCCGTCACGCTGGTGCTCGGCGCTGGCGACTTCACGCTGAAGTTCGGCAGCTTCTCGCTTGGCGGTATCGGCTGCGCCACCTTCGGCGCGATCATCCTGTACGCGCTGCTGCGCGGCCGCGAAAAGTCGACGCCCGCGGCGATGTAACGTCGCGCGTGCGACGTCTGTCCAGCCGGTACGGTCCGGCGCCCGGCGCGGCGATTACGCCGTGCCGTTTTTTTCGGTGGCGCCGCTGGCTTCTCCCGCGGCAAGATGTTCGAGCAGTTGGCGTGCATAGGCGGGCAGGGCGTCGCGCTCGCGCACGCAGAGGATGAGATTGCGCAGGGCCCAGGCGTCGGTGAGCGGCACCACGCCCAGGCCGAGCGCGCCGGCCGAGCGCCGGGCGGCGCTCAATGGCACGATGCCCGGCGCAGCGCCGGCCGCCACCGCCCGGCACAGGCTGTCGAAGTCGCGCAGCCGCAGCCGATAGCGCAGCGAGCGCCCGGCGCGTCGGGCGTGGCCGTCGAGATGCTCGGCGATCGCACTGTGCTCGGGCAGGCCGATGAACTCGCTGTCGAGCACATCGATGAACGCGACCTGCGCGCGTTCGGCCAGCGCATGACCGGGTGGCGCGACGATCACCAGCCGGTCCTGGCGAAACGGCACCGTCTCCAGCCCCGTCAATTCGATCCAGTCGGACACGACGCCGATATCCGCCGCGCCTTCGAGCACGGCCTGGACGACGGCCGGACTCGTCTGCTCGCGCAGCGCGATTTCCACGTTGGGGTGCTGGGCGAGGAAAGCGCCCAGCAGATCGGGCAGGAATTCCGACATGGCCACCGTATTGGACGCGATGCGCACGTTGCCCTTGAGGCCCGCGGCGTACTCGCCGAGTTCGCCGCGCATCTGGTCGACCTGCGCGAGCACGCGGCGCGCGTGGGCGAGCAGAGCCCGGCCGGCGGGCGTCGGCATGACGCCCTGGCGGTGCCGCATGAAGAGTGCGACGCCCAGCGTCTCCTCGAGTCCGCGAATGCGCGCGCTGGCCGAGGCCAGCGTCAGATGGGCGCGCTCGGCGCCGCCGGTGATGCTGCCGGCGTCGGCGACGAGCAGGCAAAGACGCAGATCGGTAAGGTCGAATCGCACGGGAAATGCCGCAGGCGGGCGTAGCGCGCAGAACGCAATGGCGCCAGTGTAGCGCGCGGACCGCGCACGCACTGTGTGCCGATTGCACGGCGTGTGCGGCGATGCCCACTGACTTGGGAAAGGGCGCATGGTAAACTACGCGCTTTCAAGACACGGCCGTACCCGCGACGGCCTCGCCCGCCAAGCCGCTTGAATCGTTATTCGCCGGCGGGTCGTCTTGCCGGCGTCTTCCGGCGCGTCGCCCGCATGAGCGCGACGCCTGTCGCACGCCCGACGCGGGCATTCCATCAAGAACAAACAACATCTAACGCGCGGGGACACACATCGTGGAGTCCGCGCATTGGTCTTTATATGTCTTTTGAAACGCTCGGCCTGTCGGCCGACATCCTGCGGGCAGTCACTGAGCTTGGCTACACCCGTCCGACCCCGATTCAACGCCAAGCGATTCCGGCCGTCCTGCAAGGCGGCGATCTCCTCGCCGGCGCCCAGACCGGCACCGGCAAGACGGCGGGCTTCACGCTGCCGATCCTGCAAATGCTCTCCTCGCGTGCGCGCCCAGCAGCCGCCAACGGCAAGCGCGCCGTGCGCGCACTCGTGCTCACGCCCACGCGCGAGCTCGCCGCGCAGGTCGAGGAGAGCGTCACGCAGTACGGCAAGTACCTGCGCCTGAGCTCCATGACCGTGTTCGGCGGTGTGTCGATGGTGCCGCAGGTCAAGCAACTGGCGCGCGGCGTGGACATCCTCGTTGCCACGCCGGGCCGTCTGCTCGACCACATGCAGCAGAAGACCGTCGACCTGTCCCACGTCGAGATTCTCGTGCTCGACGAGGCGGACCGCATGCTCGACATGGGCTTCATTCGCGACATCCGCCGCGTGCTGGCGGCGCTGCCGGCGCAGCGTCAGAACCTGCTCTTCTCCGCCACGTTCTCCGACGAGATCAAGCAGCTCGCCGACAGCCTGCTCAAGTCGCCCGCGCTCATCGAAGTGGCGCGCCGCAATACCACCGCGGAGACGGTGGCGCAGAAGATCCACCCGGTCGATCGCGAGCGCAAGCGCGAACTGCTCGAACATCTCGTGCGCGAGCACAACTGGTTCCAGGTGCTCGTTTTCACGCGCACCAAGCACGGCGCGAACCGTCTGGCCGAGCAACTCACCAAGGGCGGCATTCCGGCACTCGCCATTCACGGCAACAAGAGCCAGGGAGCGCGCACGCGTGCGCTGGCCGAGTTCAAGAGCGGTACGCTGCAGGTGCTCGTGGCGACCGATATTGCCGCACGCGGCATCGATATCGACCAACTGCCCCATGTGGTCAACTTCGATCTGCCGGAAGTGGCCGAGGATTACGTGCACCGCATTGGCCGTACCGGCCGCGCGGGCGCCAACGGCGAGGCGGTGTCGCTCGTGTGCGTGGACGAGCATCAATTGCTCGCGCAGATCGAACGCTTGATCAAGCGCAGCATCGAGCGCGAAGTGATCCCGGGCTTCGAGCCGGATCCGAACGCCGTGCCGCAACCGATTCGCAAGAATCAGAACGGTGGGCGAGGCGCCGGCGGCGGCCGTGGCGCGCGCGCCGAAGCGCAGCCGCGCGCCCCGCGTGAAGGCGCTCGCGGCGGGCGTCAGGGCGCCGAACCCGGCGGGGTGCGGCGCGAGGGGGAGCGTGGCGGAGAACGGGGTGACCATCGCGAACGGCAGGACCCGAATGGCCGGAACGCACGGCGCGGCGGCAATGCCGGCAGCGGCGGGAACGCCACGATCAACGTCGGTCACGTCGGCATCGGTGGACAGGGTGTCCGTCAGCAAGCGCCGAAGCGTTCGGGCGACGCACAACGCACCGCGGCACGGGCCACGCCGGGCAACGGTGTCCCGCGCCAGGGCCGCGACGCACACAACGCATCACGCGGCCAGGGCGCCGGCGGGGGCGGTGAGCGCAGCGACTTCGGCCAGCGCGGTCCGCGCCCGGCACGTCGCGACGGCGCCGGTGGCGCCCTGCTGATGGGCAAGCCCAAGCGCGACTGAGCCCTCCCAGCGCCTGCGACGATGCGCGCCGGCGGCGTCTCGCGCATCGCGTTGCGCGCATGGCCAACCCGGCGAAGGGTGACGGGCCAACATCCCCCGTGGGCGAGCGGCGCAAAGTAAGTAAAATATTAAGCTTTCGCGCCCGGCGGTCCGGGCGCCGCCTTCCCGTTCTTCGAGGATTTCATGATCGCCCGTGTCACCCGGCTGTTCCCGTTGTGGGCTCTGCTGCTGTCCGTCTTCGCCTTTTTCTCGCCGGGCAGTTTCTCCGGCATCACACCGCACGTCACGGCGTTGCTCACCATCGTGATGTTCGCGATGGGCGTGACTCTCACCTTCGACGACTTCAAGCGCGTCTTCACGCGTCCCGCCCCCATCGTGGCGGGCGTGGTGCTGCACTATCTGGTCATGCCGCTCGCGGCGTGGATCATCGCGCGCGTGCTGCACATGCCGCCCGACCTGACGGCCGGCATGGTGCTGGTGGGCAGCGTGGCGAGCGGCACCGCGTCGAACGTCATGATCTACCTCGCGCGCGGCGACGTGGCGCTCTCGGTGACGATCAGCGCGATGTCCACGCTCGTGGGTGTGTTCGCCACGCCGCTGCTCACGCGGCTCTACGTCGATGCGTCGATCGCGGTGGACGTGGAGGGCATGCTGCTGTCCATTCTCCAGATCGTGGCGCTGCCGATCGGCGCGGGCCTGCTCATCAACCGCTATTGCGGCGGCGTGGTGCGCGCGCTAGAGCGCTATCTGCCGCTCGTCTCGATGATCGCCATCGTGCTGATCATCGGTGCGGTGGTCGGCGCGAATCAGGGCAATATCGCCACTGTCGGCCCCTTGGTGATGCTCGGCGTGGTGCTGCACAACGGCCTCGGGCTGCTTGGCGGCTACTGGGGGGGGCGCCTGCTCGGCTTCGACGAGTCGATTTGCCGCACGCTCGCCATCGAGGTGGGCATGCAGAATTCGGGGCTGGCTGCCACGTTGGGCAAGATTTACTTCACGCCGCTCGCGGCGTTGCCGGGAGCGCTGTTTTCGGTCTGGCACAACCTCTCGGGCTCGCTGCTCGCCGGCTACTGGCGCGGCCGTCCGACGGGCACGGCCAACGACGACCAGGCCGTGGCGACGCGCCCGACGCACTGACGTTTTCCTGCGCCGCGCCCCGGTGTGTGCGGCGCGCAACGGGTGGCCGCACCGTCATCGCGGCCATTTGCCTTTCTGTCTCTCATCGCCTACAACATCGATATACCGTTCGCGGCGGTGAGAGAATCCGCAGCGCGGCGCCCGTCCGTGCTCCCTTTCCCCCGCTCGCCCACAGGGCGTATTCCGACGTGGCCGACATGGTCAATCCCGGCAGCGATGCTTCGTGCGAGATGCGCGACGCCCTGTCTCGGCCCGGCGGTACGAGCGAGCGGTCTGGAGTCACCCAACAATGTTGAGAAAGAACCCGCGCGGGGACTACCCCGTGGTGCATGAAAGCGCGTTCATCGATCCGACGGCCATTCTATGCGGTCAGATCATCGTGGGCGAGAACGTCTTCATCGGACCCTATGCCGTGTTGCGGGCCGATGAGGTCGACGAGAACGGCAAGATGGAGCCGATCGTGATCGGCGCCAATTCCAATATTCAGGACGGGGTCGTGATCCATTCGAAAGACGGGGCACGCGTTAGCATCGGTGAGAACACGTCGATTGCGCATCGCTCCATCGTGCATGGACCGTGTGTCATCGGGAACAACGTCTTCATCGGCTTCAATTCGGTGCTGTTCAACTGCGTCGTGCATGACGGCGTGGTCGTGCGGCACAACAGCGTGGTCGAGGCACGGGACATCCCCGAGAACTTCTATATCCCGTCGACGACGCATATCAGCCGCGAGACCGATCTCGCGACCATCCCGAAGGTCACGGTCGACGCGCGCGAGTTCTCCGAGTCGGTGAGCCGTACCAACGTGGAACTCGCACGCGCGTATCGCCGCATTCAGAACGAGTTCTGAGCGCGCTCGGCGCGCCGGCGAGCGTCGGTGAGCGTGGAGGCGATACAGTCAACGTTTTGCAGGAGTTCGTCATGGCTTTGAGCGTCAACGGTATTGTCATCGACGCACGCCGCGTCGCCGATGAAATCGACCGGCATCGAGACGTCGCCGATCCGGAAGCGGCGGCCAGGCGCGCGCTGGTCCGCAGCGAGTTGTTGCGCCAGCGCGTGCGCGACTTGCGATTGCTCGACGAAGCCGACGCCGCCAATGCGAGCGATGACGCGATCATCGACACGCTGTTCACGCGCGACGTGCAGGTGCGGCGTCCGACCGAAGCCGAATGCCGCGCCTATTTCCACGAGCACGCCGGACAGTTTCGTGTCGGCGACAAGGTGCAGGCGAGTCACATTCTGTTCGCGCTGTCGGCCGGGGTGCCGCTGTCCTCGACGCTCGAGCGCGCGCAGTCGGCGCTCGACGCCGTGCTCGCGGAGCCGGCATCGTTCGAGTCGGTGGCGGCGCGCATGTCGGACTGCCCTTCGGGGCGCCGCGGCGGCAGCCTCGGCATGCTCGCTCGCGGCAGCGGCGCGCCGGAGTTCGAACTCGTGCTGTTCTGCGGCGATCGGCTCGGCGTGGTGCCACGGCTCGTGAACACGCGCTACGGTTTTCACGTCGTGCGTATCGAGCGCCGCGTGAAGGGCCGCATGCCGCCGTTCGAGCGCGTGGCCGATCGCATCGCGGCACAGTTGTACCAGCAGGCACGCGCGCGAGCCTTGCATCATTACGTGGCGCTGCTCGCGGATGCCGCGCAGATCAGCGGCGCCGGCGATAACGACAGGCCGGCGCGCGTGCAATAGCGGCGCCCGTTTCTTCATGGCCGCGACCGGTCGCGATGCGCCGCAGTGGCCCGGGCGTCAACCGACGGCAAGCTCGAGCGTGAACGTGTCGAGCGTGAACGAGCCGTCGGGCTGGATCTTGAAGTGGCGGCGAACGTCGTCGGCCATCGCGGCTTGCAGTGCACGGATGGCGACCTGCATCGGTTCGGGCGTGCGCATGCGGGTCGTCCACGTCCTGAAGTCGAGTTCCAGCGTGCGCGGCGTGAGCGAGACGACGCACAAGCCCGCGCCGGCGGCCATCGTCAGCCACTCTCCGAGCGAGTAGTCCCGAACGTGCGACGTGTCGCGCAGCACCTCGACGGCCTGCAGATACGTGTCGAAGAGCGGCTGTCCGGTGGAGACGACGTCGCAGATCGCCACGCGCCCGCCCGGCCTGAGCACGCGACGCATCTCGCGCAGCGCGGCGCCCACGTCCGCCCAGTGATGTGCGCTGTAGCGGCTGAAGACGAGATCGAAGCTGGCGTCTTCGAACGGCAGCGACTCGGCCGCGCCCTGCTGCGTGACGATGTTCGCGAGTCCGCGCCGGGCCGCTTCGTCGGCCACGACACCGAGCATGTCGGGCGACAGGTCGTAAGCGACCACCCGCGCGACGTGCGGCGCCGCGAAGAAACTTACGTGGCCCGCGCCGCAGCCGAGGTCGAGCAGTTGCGCGGCAGGCCGCGTCTGCGCGAGGGCGGCGAGCTGCTCCAGATCGGCGCCCTGCGCATGGTTGGCACTCGTCAGATAGGCCGAGGCCTGCGGGCCGAATTGCCCGGTGACGACGGCGTTGTGGGACTGGGGCGCGTCGCCGGCGGCGGGCGAGGGGCGTTGAGATTCGCTCACGGAAAGTCTCCTTCGTGGGTGGGGCGGTTGCCGACGCCGGCGCCGCGCGCCAGGGGGGCTTGTGCGGCATCGACGAGTGTCACGATAATGGCTCGTCGATACCGGTACAAGTTACGCGTTTATCCTGGTATGAAAACTACCCCTATGCCGCCAACCCGCCCAGCGCCCCGGGACGATCCATCGCCGGACGAAGCACGCGGCGCCGCGAGCCAGCGCCGTGCGCTCGGCGACTTCCTGCGTGCGCATCGCGAGCGCCTCACGCCGGCCGCGGTCGGCTTGCCGCCGATCGGGCGCCGTCGCACGCCCGGCCTGCGGCGCGAGGAAGTGGCGCAGTTGTGCGGCCTGTCGGCAACCTGGTACACGTGGATCGAGCAGGCGCGCGAGGTGTCGATCTCGGCGGGCGCGCTGGCGGCCGTGGCGGGCGCGTTGCGGCTCTCGCGCGCGGAACGCGCGTATCTGTTCGACCTCGCGGGCCGGCGCGATCCGGAGCGCGGCGCCGAACCCTTGCCGCATCACGCGGCGGCACAGGTGCAGGCCGCCGTGGCGGCGGTGGCCGCACCGGCCTATGCGCTCGACCGGTGCTGGGACGTGCTCGCATGGAATGATGCGGCGGCCGACGTCTTTCGCGGCTGGCTCGACGCGCCGGGCGCGAAGAATCTGATGCGCTACATCTTCCTCGATGCGGGCGCACGTGCGTTGATTCAGGATTGGGACAGCCGCGCGCGGCGCGTGGTCGCGGAGTTTCGCGCCGAATGCAGTGCATACCTCGACGACACGCCCGTGCGTGCGCTCACCGACGCGCTGCAGCGCGAGAGCCGCGTTTTCGCCGCGCTGTGGTCGCAGCAGGACGTGGTGGAGCGTGAAGGCGGGCGACGGGGCTTTCATCATCCCGTGCGCGGCGACATCGATTTCGCGCAGGTCACGTTCCGCCTGTCCGGCCATGACGACGTCAAGCTCGTGATGCTGCTGCCGTAATCGATACGCCGTCGCCGGGAGTCTCAGGCGGCAGAGCGCAGCCAGCTCGCGAGCAAGGCGCCGCTGGCCATGCCGAGCAGCGTCATGACGAGCGAGCCGCCGACATGCGTGAGGACGATCAGCGACGCCCAGCCGAGTTGCCCCTCGCGCAGCAGCCCGGTCACTTCGGCGGAGAACGTGGAGAACGTGGTGAGGCCGCCCAGGAAGCCGGTGATGATGAACAGACGCCACTCGACCGGCAGCGACGGTACTTGGCTGAAGACGGCCACGGCGACGCCAATGAGATAGCCGCCGCCGAGGTTGGCGGCGAGGGTGCCCAGCGGCAGCGTGGGCAGTATTGCGTTGAACTGTACGCTGAGCACCCAGCGCAGCAGCGCGCCGAGCGCGGCGCCGAGGCTGATGGCGACGACCGAACCGATCATGGGCGACTCTCCTCGCGGATCGCACGGGTAGTGAAAGGGGGGGCGGACGAAAAAACGGCCAGCCTTTTCAGGCCGGCCGAGGTCTTCTCTCACGCGAATACTGCCACGGATCTCAGTCTTTCGGAAAGGCCGTGGCGCCGCCGTGCGCGCCCGACCATTCGGCCGGCGCGTGCAGGAATTTCTCGACTTCGTCGAGCGTCTTCGTGTCGAAGTGGTTCTGCTGCTTGGCAACGCGCAGCACGTCCCACCATGTGGCCAGCGAGTGCAGTTGCACGTCGATGTCCTTGAGCACCTGGCGGCTCTCCGGGAAGATGTCGTAGTGGAAGATCACGAACACGTGATTGACCTTCGCACCGGCTTCGCGCAGCGCCTTGCAGAAATTGATCTTGCTGCGGCCGTCGGTCGTCAGGTCCTCGACGAGCAGTACCCGCGAGCCTTCCGGCAAATCCCCTTCGATCTGCGCGTTGCGGCCGAAACCCTTCGGCTTCTTGCGCACGTACTGCATCGGCAGCATCAGCTTGTCGGCGATCCAGGCCGCGAACGGAATGCCCGCGGTCTCGCCGCCGGCCACCGTGTCGAACTGCTCGCAGCCGACGTCCTGGATGATGACGGCCTCGGCGAAGTCCATCAGCGTGCGGCGCACGCGCGGATACGAGATGAGCTTGCGGCAGTCGGTGTAGACCGGGCTGGCCCAGCCCGAGGTGAAGATGTACGGCTTCTCGGCGTTGAAATGCACCGCGCCCACTTCGAGCAGGATCTTGGCGGTGATGTCGGAAATCGCCTGGCGGTCGATGCCAATCATGATGCGGTTCCTTTGCTTGGCTGCCCGCCGCGCGGCGTACAGCCAGGAGTCATGGGACAGTCGGCGCGACGCCGCGGCGCGGGTGCGCCACGGCAGAACGGCCGATCAGGGCGGCCGGTCGGTGCGGTGCTGCGGCGACAGCCCGGCGCTTGAACGCGAATTATGCCACAACTTTGAGCAGATGCACGGGCAATTATGCACTAAGCGTATATTTTTGCTCGGCAAAATACGCACAGAGTGACCGCACGGCGCACATGAAGGTCGGTCGCCGACAGATGAGTCCAAAAAAAGAGACAGTTGCCGAGCCTTTATGACAGGCATACACTCACGCCGAATTTCAGCCCCCGTCGGACGTGCTCATGCCTAACGATTCCTCGCCCTCGCTTGCCGCCACACCGGTCGCCGGTGTACCGCCGCAAGACAACGCTTACGCGAACCGTGCCCTGTGGGCCTCGGCCATCGGCTATGCCATGGACGGTTTCGATCTGTTGATCCTCGGCTTCATCTTGCCGGCCATCGCGGCCGATCTGGCGCTCACGAGCGCACAGTCCGGCGCGCTCGTGACGTGGACGCTCGTCGGCGCGGTCGTGGGTGGCATCGTCTTCGGCATGCTCTCCGATCGCTACGGCCGCGTGCGCGTGTTGTCGTGGACGATCCTGGTGTTCGCGGTGTTTACGGGCATGTGCGCGCTCGCACAGGGCTACTGGGATTTGCTCGCGTACCGCACGATCGCCGGCATCGGGCTGGGCGGGGAGTTCGGCATCGGCATGGCGCTGGCGGCCGAAGCCTGTGCACCGGAGCGCCGTGCCCGGGCGTCGTCGTTCGTGGGGCTCGGCTGGCAGGCGGGCGTGCTCGCCGCCGCGTTGCTCACGCCGCTGCTGCTGCCGGTCATCGGCTGGCGCGGCATGTTCGCCGTCGGTCTGCTGCCGGCCGTGGTGTCGTTCGTCATGCGCCGCACGCTCGGCGAGCCGGAAATGTTTCTCGCACAGCAAAAGCTGCCGCGTGAACACGCGCCGCTCAAGCTGTTGGTCAAGGACTGCGCGAGCACGCGTGCGAGTCTGGGCGTGGCGATCCTGTGCTCGGTGCAGAACTTCGGCTACTACGGGCTGATGATCTGGATGCCGTCGTACCTGTCGAAGACGTTCGGGTACTCGCTCACCAAGTCGGCCATGTGGACGGCGGTGACGGTGCTCGGCATGGCGTTCGGCATCTGGCTGTTCGGGCGCCTGGCCGATCGCATCGGCCGCCGTCCCACCTTCATCGCCTACCAGATCGGCGCCGTCGTGATGGTGTTCGTCTACGCACAGTTGCAGTCGCAGTTCGCGCTGCTCGTCGGCGGCGCGGTCATGGGACTCTTCGTGAACGGCATGATCGGCGGGTACGGCGCGCTCATCTCCGAGCTGTATCCGACGGCGGCACGGGCCACCGCGCAAAACGTGCTGTTCAACATCGGCCGGGCCGTTGGCGGCTTCGGCCCGCTCACCGTGGGCGCGCTTGCCGCGGCGTACTCGTTCAAGCTCGCGCTCGTCTTCCTCGCCGGCATCTACGTGCTCGACATTCTCGCCACGCTATTCCTGATTCCGGAGCGCCGCGGCCAGGCACTGGAATAAGCGCGAGCCCGCGCCGCGCGGGCCGCCGGGCGGTGCGAGCGCATGCGCACCCGGCGGCGCATGCGGCATCAAGCTTTTGGCGCAGGGTGTACACTTTGCGTCCTGCGGTGCGTCCGGCGCACCGCAAGCCCCACGGCCCCACGCGCGAGAGCGCGGCATACCGGGCCGGGGAAGCGTCGGTCATCACGCCGCCGCGCCGCGAAGAACCCCGTCGGCGACACAATCGCCGAATCCCCCCGGAAGGCTTCTTCCCCGCCGTGATCCCGTCAAAAGACGGCCGAGTCGAAATGCTGCCCGCACGCTGCCTGCGTGCGGCACGGACTGGCCGTCGCCCTGTCCTTAGGTATCGAGATATGGATGAACAACTGAAGCAAAGCGCCCTGGCGTACCACGAGAATCCGCGTCCGGGCAAAATCTCGGTGACGCCGACCAAGCCGCTGTCGAACCAGATCGATCTGTCGCTGGCCTACTCGCCGGGCGTGGCGTATGCCTGCGAGGCCATCGCCGAAGATCCGCTCGCCGCGAACCGCTATACGTCGCGCAGCAACCTCGTCGGTGTGATCACGAACGGCACGGCCGTGCTGGGCCTGGGCAACATCGGCCCGCTCGCCGCCAAGCCGGTGATGGAAGGCAAGGGCTGTCTGTTCAAGAAGTTCGCCGGCATCGACGTGTTCGACATCGAACTCGCCGAGCACGATCCGGACAAGCTCGTCGAGGCGATCGCCATGCTCGAGCCGACGCTCGGCGGCATCAACCTGGAAGACATCAAGGCGCCCGAGTGCTTCTACATCGAGAAGAAGCTGCGCGAGCGCATGAAGATTCCCGTCTTCCACGACGATCAGCACGGCACCGCCATCATTGCCTCGGCCGCCATCCTCAACGGCCTGAAGGTCGTGGGCAAGGACATCGCCAAGGTCAAGCTCGTGTGCTCGGGCGCCGGCGCCGCCGCGATCGCGTGTCTGGACCTGCTCGTGAACCTGGGCCTGAAGAAGGAGAACATCCTCGTTCTCGATTCGAAGGGCGTGATCCATGCGGGGCGTGACAAGCTCGACGACAGCAAGGCCCGCTACGCCGTGACGACCGACGCCCGCACGCTGGCCGACGCCTCGAACGGCGCCGACGTGTTCCTCGGCTGCTCGACCGCCGGCGTGCTCACCGCCGACATGGTCAAGACGATGGGACCGCGCCCGCTGATTCTGGCGCTGGCCAACCCGGAGCCGGAAATTCGCCCGGAAGTCGCCAAGGCGGCGCGCCCGGACTGCATCATCGCGACGGGCCGTTCGGACTATCCGAACCAGGTCAACAACGTGCTGTGCTTCCCGTTCATCTTCCGCGGCGCGCTCGATGTCGGCGCGACCACCATCACCGAGGAGATGAAGCTCGCCACCGTGCGCGCCATCGCCGAGCTTGCGCAGGAAGAGGAGCAGAGCGAAGAGGTCGCGCGCGCCTATGAAGGCCAGTCGCTCGAGTTCGGTCCGGAATACATTATTCCGAAGCCGTTCGATCCGCGCCTGATCATCAAGATCGCGCCGGCCGTGGCGCAAGCCGCGATGGATTCGGGCGTGGCCACGCGCCCGATCCAGGACATGGACGCCTATCGCGAGCAACTCGGCACGACCGTGTATCGCACGGGCTTCATCATGCGCCCGGTGTTCGCCGCCGCGCGTGCGCGCTTCGGCA
This sequence comes from Pandoraea sp. CB10b_02, assembly GCF_002216225.1. Classification (NCBI taxonomy): domain Bacteria; kingdom Pseudomonadati; phylum Pseudomonadota; class Betaproteobacteria; order Burkholderiales; family Burkholderiaceae; genus Pandoraea; species Pandoraea sp. CB10b_02. The sequence goes on along the minus strand of NZ_NJGW02000017.1, from coordinate 37,804 downwards.
ACGATGCCGCACGCATCGTGTTCGCCGAAGGCGAAGACGAGCGCGTGCTGCGCGCCGCGCAGTTCGTGCTCGCCGAGCGCATTGCCAAGCCGATCATCATCGGCCGTCCGGCGGTGGTCGAGATGCGGCTGCAGAAGATCGGCTCCAGGCTCAAGCCCGGGGTCGACTTCGAAATCGTCAATCCGGAAGACGACTCGCGCTATCAACGTTGCTGGCAGGAGTATCACAACCTCGGTGCGCGCCACGGCGTGACGCCGGAAGTCGCCAAGGCGGCCATGCGCAAGGACAACACGCTCATCGGCGCGATTCTCGTGCGCCTGGGCGAAGCCGACGGCATGATCTGCGGCATGATCGATACGTACCACCGTCACCTCGACGTGGTCGATCAGGTGCTTGGCCGCGCCGCCGGTGTCGAAAACTACGCCGCCATGAACCTGTTGATGCTCGAGAAGCGCAATCTGTTCATCAGCGACACCTACGTGAACGAGACGCCGAGCGCGGAGCAGCTCGCGGAGATGACGGTGCTGGCCGCGAAGGAAATCGAGCGCTTCGGCATTGCCCCGAAGGTGGCGCTGCTCTCGAATTCGAACTTCGGCAGCGTGAAGTCGGCATCGGCGCAGCGCATGGCGCGTGCGGCCGCGCTGCTGGCCGAGCGTGCGCCGGAGCTGGAAGTCGATGGCGAAATGCACGGCGACGCCGCGCTGTCCGAAGCGGTGCGTCGCGCGGCTTATCCGGCCTCGCGTCTGTCGGGCGAAGCGAACCTGCTCGTCATGCCGAACGTGGAAGCCGCGAACATCACGTACAACCTGCTCAAGATGACGGGCGGCGAAGGCGTGACGGTCGGCCCGTTCCTGCTGGGCTGCGCCAAGCCGGTTCACATTCTCACCCCGGCCGCGACCGTGCGCCGGATCATCAACATGACGGCGGTGGCCGCCGCCAACGTCAGCCGCTGAGGTTCCGTGTGCGAAGCCGCCGGCCGACGGGCCGGCGTCGCGGTGATGGCGAAGTGACAGCGAAGTGACGGCGACGCGAAAGAAAAAACCCGCCAGCGCGTGAGCGTCTGGCGGGTTTTTTCCATGACATGCGGCGTTCAGCGCCCGCGTTCGGTGTCCAGCGCCGCGCGCAGCGTCATGCCGCGGCGCGATGCGAGCCGCCCTCGCGCCACTGCGCGAGCAGCTTCGTCCACTTGATGCGCGTGGCGGCCAGGTTCTGCTCCTTCACGTGACCGTAGCCGCGAATTTCCTGCGGCAACTCGGCCAGTTGCACGGCAAGCGACAGGTTGTGCTCGTTCAAACCCGTCACCAGTTCATTGACGAGCGCTTCGTACTCGCCGATCAGCGCACGCTCGGTACGACGCTCGTGCGTGCGGCCGAAGATGTCGAACGCCCCGCCGCGCAAACCCTTGAGCTTCGCCAGCACGCGAAACGCCTTCATCATCCACGGACCGTAGGCCTTCTTGACGAGATGCCCCTTGTCGTCGCGCCCGGCGAGCGAGGGCGGTGCGAGATGGAAGCGCAGCGTGAAGTCGCCTTCGAACTGCTCGCCGAGCTTCTTCATGAACGCCGGGTCCGTATACAGACGCGCGACTTCGTACTCGTCCTTGTACGCCATGAGCTTGTAGAGCGCCCGCGCGACCGCCTCGGTGAGCGGCATCTGGGCGCCTTCCTGCGTGAGCGGCGTTTCGGCGGCACGCACGCGATCGACCGTGTGCTTGAAGCGCTCGGCGTAAGCGCGATCCTGGTACGCCACGAGCTGGTCGTAGCGGCGCTGGATCAGCGTGTCGAGCGCCCGCGGCGTGTGCAGCGTAATGAGCTTGCCACCGGTCATGGACGTCTCGGGCGCTTCGTTTTGCGCCGCGAGCCTGCGCACGCTGGCCAGATCGTGCGCGGCCCGACGGCCCCACTCGAACGCCTGCTTGTTCTTCTCGATCGACACGCCGTTCAGTTCGATCGCACGCGTGAGCGCGGCGTGCGAGAGCGGCACCCAGCCCTTCTGCCAGGCGTAGCCGAGCACGAACGGGTTGGTATAGATGGTGTCGCCGAGCAGGCGCAGCGCGAGGTGATTCGCATCGACGAAGTCGACGTTCTCGCCGGCTGCCGCGCGGATGTCGTTCTCCGTGCTCGAACCGGGGAAACGCCAGTTCGGGTTGCGGATGAACTCCGCCGTCGGCGTGTGGGCGCTGTTGACCACGATGTTCGTCACGCCATGCTGCACGCGCGAGAGCGTGTCGTCGCTCGCCGTGGTGATGGCATCGCAGCCGATCACCACGCGCGCGTCGCCCATGGCGATGCGCGTGGCATGAATGTCTTCGGGCTGCAGCGCAATCTGCACGTGACTCGTGACCGCGCCGCCTTTTTGCGCGAGGCCGGTCACGTCCAGCGTTGTCACGCCCTTGTTCTCGAGGTGTGCGGCCATGCCCAACAGCCCGCCGATCGTCACCACGCCGGTGCCGCCCACGCCCGTGACGAGAATGCCGTAAGGACGCGTAATGGCAGGTAGCGCCGGCTCCGGCAGCGGCGGCAGATCGCTGCTGTCGACCTGCGCGGTCTTCGGCTTGCGCAACTGACCGCCTTCGACCGTCACGAAGCTCGGGCAGAAGCCGTTCAGGCACGAGAAGTCCTTGTTGCACGTCGATTGGTTGATCTGGCGTTTCGTGCCGAACTCCGTCTCGAGCGGCTCGACCGACAGGCAGTTCGACTTTACCGAGCAGTCGCCGCAGCCTTCGCAGACGGCCTCGTTGATGACGACGCGCCTGGCCGGATCGGGATAGGCGCCGCGCTTGCGGCGGCGGCGCTTTTCGGTGGCGCACGTCTGGTCGTAGACCAGGATCGTGGTGCCCTTGACCAGCCGGAGCTCGCGCTGCACGCGATCGAGTTCGTTGCGGTGATAGACAGGCACGTCGCCCACGAGCTTCACGCCTTCGTACTTCTGCGGCTCGTCGGTCACGATGACGATCTTCGCCGCCCCTTCGGCCGCAACCTGCGCCACGATCTGCGGCACGGTGAGCGTGCCGTCGACGGGCTGGCCGCCGGTCATGGCGACCGCGTCGTTGTACAGGATCTTGTAGGTGATGTTGACGTTGGCCGAGATCGCCGCACGGATGGCGAGCAGGCCCGAGTGGAAATACGTGCCGTCGCCGAGATTCGCAAAGATGTGCTCGTCGGCGGAGAACGGCGCCTGGCCGATCCAGGGCACGCCTTCACCGCCCATTTGCGAGAAGGTGTCGGTGCGGCGATCCATCCACACCGTCATGTAGTGACAGCCAATGCCGGCGATCGCGCGCGAGCCTTCGGGCACGTTGGTCGACGTGTTGTGCGGGCAGCCCGAACAGAACCACGGCTTGCGCTCGGCGGCCACGCGCGGTTTGGCCAGCGCCTGTTCCTTGGCGTCGATCACGCGCAGGCGCGCGGCGATGCGCTCGCGCACGTCGCTCGGCAATTCGAACTTTTCCAGGCGCGTGGCGATGGCCTTGGCGATCAGCGCCGGCGAGAGCTCGTAGTGCGCGGGCAGCAGCCAGTTGGCCATGGGCACCGACCATTCGCCGCCGGCGCCGTCCTTTTCGTCGAACTTGCCGTACACGCGCGGGCGCACGTCCTCGCGCCAGTTGTAGAGCTCTTCCTTGATCGCGTATTCGAGAATCTGGCGCTTTTCCTCGACCACCAGAATTTCCTGAAGACCCTGTGCGAACGCGCGCGCACCCTGCGCTTCGAGCGGCCACACGCAGCCCACCTTGTACAGGCGGATGCCGATGCGCTGGCAGGTGGCTTCGTCGAGCCCGAGGTCGGCGAGCGCCTGACACACGTCGAGGTAGGCCTTGCCGCCGGTCATGATGCCGAAGCGCGCGTGGGGCGAGTCGATCATCACGCGATCGAGCTTGTTGGCGCGCACGTAGGCGAGGCCGGCGTACCACTTGTAGTCGAGCAGACGCGCTTCCTGCACCAGCGGCGGGTCGGGCCAGCGGATGTTGAGGCCGTCGGGCGGCATGACGAAGTCGTCCGGCAAGCGGATGTCGACGTTGTGCGGATCGATCATTACCGAGGCCGACGATTCGACCACGTCCGTCACGCACTTCATCGCGACCCACAGACCGGAATAGCGGCTCATCGCCCAGCCGTGCAGGCCGTAGTCGAGATACTCCTGCACGTTCGACGGGTACAGCACCGGAATGCCGGCCGCCTTGAAGACGTGTTCCGACTGGTGCGCGAGCGTGGAGGACTTGGCGGCGTGGTCGTCGCCGGCGAGCACGAGCACACCGCCGTGCTTCGACGAGCCGGCCGAGTTGGCGTGCTTGAGCACGTCCATCGAGCGGTCGACGCCCGGGCCCTTGCCGTACCACATGGCGAACACGCCGTCGAACTTGGCGGGATACAGGTTGACTTGCTGCGAGCCCCACACGGCGGTGGCGGCGAGGTCTTCGTTCAGGCCCGGCTGGAAGACGATGTTATGGCCGGCGAGGTGCTGCTTGGCCTTCCACAGCGAGAGATCCAGGCCGCCCAGCGGCGAGCCGCGATAGCCCGAAATGAAACCCGCGGTGTTCAGCCCGGCGGCGGCGTCGCGCGCCTGCTGCAGCATCGGTAGTCGAACCAGTGCCTGAATGCCGCTCATGTAAGCGCGGCCGCGCTCGAGCGTGTACTTGTCGTCGAGCGTGACCGACTCCAGCGCGGCCAGCAAGCTCGGATTGACGGGGGCGTTCATGGGGTGTGCTCCTCACTCTCACTGATTTTGGGATCGCCAAAACTTCCTGCCCTCCCGCTCTCGTGAAGCCGGACGGCGGTGGTGAATGCGGCCTTTGTCCGTCGCTCGCTCGCGTGCTCAACGATGTGACGTCACGCGAACGGCAGGGCCTTGTTTTCATGATGCTATGCCAGTCGGACTCATGGTAGCACCGGTGTCGCGGCATTGCCTGACGGCGGGGACGACGCCCCACGAGTCGCGGGTCGAGCGCAGTATAACGAGGATTCTGACGTTTACGTAAACGTAATATAGCTGGCGTAAACCCTCGTCTGGTGTTCGTGTGACTCGACCCTGCGTGCTGGGGGCGGCAGCGGGCCCTGCGGCATCACGACGCACGACGTCTTTCGGATTGCGGCCGAAAATGACGTGATTGTGTCGCCAGGATGTCGAAAATCAAGCGTTTGTCGGCGTCTTCCGACATGCGGGTAACAACGTGTAACGGTTCGGGGCGCGCGGGAACGGAGCGGGCAGAATGCCTACTAATGCGTTACCCGACACGTTGGATACGCACATTGAGTAGTTTTAGTAATAAGCGTTTAGTCATAAGCGATACGTAAGAAGGAGTCACTGTGAATCAACGAAACATCGCCAAATTCCTGCTGGTTTCCGCTTCGTTCCTGACCCTGGAAGTGAGCGTCGCACGCGCAGACGAGCTGGCGCGCGACAAGACGGCCCAACCCACCCCCATCACGCAGCAGCGAACCACGCAACAGCCGCAGCGTTACGAAGGCCCGCTCGACCAGCGCACGATCGATCCGCGCGAATTTCAGCGCCGCTAAGCCGCGGCCCGTCCACGCCGGCAGCGGAACGCAGGAACGCCCCGAGGCCTTTCCCGCGTCTCGCCCGCTCTCACGACCCGACACGCAGGGCGTCGCCTGACAAGGCTGACGCCCTTTTCTTTGTGGGAAGGCTTCGATGTAATGTCTCGCAACTCGATTATTTTGACAAAGACTTCCTTGCAAACGAACTTATGCGCAATAATGTTGCGCATAAGCGTCAATATTGGGGGGGAATATGTCAAAACTGGAGTTGGACAAGATCGACCGGCGCATCCTCGCCTTGCTGCAGCGTAACGGCCGGCTGTCGAATCTCGAAATCGCCGAACAGGTGCGCCTGTCGCCCAGTCCCTGCCTGCGGCGCATCCGGCGTCTGGAAGAGGCCGGCGTGATCCGCGGCTACGTTGCATTGCTCGAACCCACGCGCCTCGGCCTGGGCCTGCTCGCCTACGTGAACGTTCGGCTCGACAAGCGTCATCCCGGCGACGGGCAGGGCGGCTCGGTCAACGAGCACTTCCGCAACGTGGTCGACACCTGGCAGGAAGTCGTCGGCTGCTACGCGATGGCAGGCGACATGGACTACCTGCTGCGCGTGCACGTGCGCGACATGGCCCACTTCTCCAACTTCATGCAGTCGCAGTTGCTCGTCCACCCGAGCGTGGTCGACGTCAAGACCAGCTTCGTGCTCGACCAGCTCAAGGAAACGACGGCGCTGCCACTTCCCTGATGCCGCGGCGTGACGGCGCGCACCTATCTCGCCCGCCATTCTGACGGGACAAAAAAACCCGGCCAAGGCCGGGTTTTCTTTGAGAGACGGGGAAGTCGCGAGGCGCGCGTGCGACGCCCCGCCTTCAGGCGGCGCGCTGGTTCGGCAGCAGGGCGCCGAACCAGCGCCGGGCGCTGCGAAGCTGGCGCTTGATGGCGTAGTCGAAGGCGGCGACCTGCTCCTGCATCATTTCCGAGAGCATCGACTGCGTATCGGCCGGCGGCAGGCTGAGGTAACCGTCCGCTTCGCCGTAAGCGAAATTGATCTGCATACCGGCCTTCTTCGCGATGCGCATCATGCGGGCGTTGCGCGACAGGCAGTGCATGTACAGCGTATCTACGCGCCTGTTGCGGCAGTGAATCGCGGCGCGCTCGAACAGACGCGAGCCGATGCCGCGGCCGCGGGCCGACTCCAGTACCGATACGCCGAATTCGGCGACACGGCCGTTCTTGCCCTCGGGCAACTGCGCCACGTGCGCGACGGCAACCAGCGCGAGGTTGTCGTCGTACACGCCGAAGAGGCTGTCGCGAGTGAAGTCGAGGCTGGCTACGTAGCGGGTGATCACGTCGTCGGTGACGGCCTGGCCGAAACGCAGCAGGCGATCTTCTTCGCCGAGGGCCAGGAAGTGGCGTTGCAGGCGATGGACGTCGCCGGACGTCAACTCGCGAATCAGCACGCTCGACCGCTCGTTGGCGGCAACCGTCGCGCGTGCGACGTCGGGCGTGGAGTTCGGAGCGTTCATGGCGTAATCCTTCGGTAACCTTTCGTGCGTGCACCGAATTGTGCGACGCAAAAGAATTATACCTCATTGGGTAGGTAAAAACCCTAGGATATAGGCCCGGAACGCTGGAGGGAAACGTCTAAGTGACTGAAGAGCGGCGTGTTTCCGAGCGATCCGGCCGCGTTGTCTTCCACGAAGAGTTGTTGCGAGGCAACAAAAAAGGGCGAAGATTCGCCCTTTTCTTTGTGAGTGTGTGCTTACGCACTCATCGGCGTGACGGCGCCGTCTCGGCATTCGCCGCTTCGCTGCCTTCGGGCAGCGGTGCCGCCAATCCATGTTCGAGCACGGCGATGACCTCGTTGGCGAAGTCGCGATAGCGCATGCGCCCGCCGGGCTTGAGCCAAGTGAAGGTCCAGTTGATCATGCCGAAGAGCATCATCGTGAGAGCTGTCTGGTTGTGTTTGCCGATGCGATCCGGGAAAGCGCGGCAGAGCTGGCGGGCAAACGCCGCGACCACGTCGCGCTGGCGGTTGAGCACGATCTCGCGTTGCTCGTCGTTGAGGAACTTGACGTCGTTGAGCAGCGCGATGTGCCGCGTCTGCGACGTTTCGTACTCGTCGAGAAACGCCCGGATCAGTTCGTGAAACGTCTCGCGCTCCGACAGCCCGCGGCGTTGGCCGAGCGCCTCCACCTCGGTCACGATCAGCATCAGCCGCTTGGTGTAGCGTTCGAGCAGATCGAACAGAATGGCGTCCTTGCTGGCGTAGTAGTGATATAGCCGCGCCTTGGACGTGCCGCACGCGGCCGCAAGCTCGGACATCGAGGTGCTCGGATAGCTCGCGCGGGCGAATGCCTCGGCCGCGACATCGAGAATCTGTTCGCGCTGCGATTCGTGATCGGGCGCTTTGGTACGTGCCATAAACGGGGGTTACTCCAGTCGTAAATCGCACGCGGCGGGCGCCGTGGTGTCGCCGCGCAATGCGAGCCGGCCCGCCGCGCCGAGTTCGCGGCAGCGCCACAGCAGAAAAGTGTCGGTTGCAAAAAAGCCTTCGATGCGCGGCATCGTCTCGCCGAGAAATGCGGCCATCGGCGTCCATGCGACGGGCGCGAGCGTGATGATCTGCTCGTCGATCTGCGCGAACGTCGCGCCTTCGAACGTGTTGTGGACCCAGCGGCGCACCTGCGCGTTCACCTGCTTGAGCGCTCGCCATTCCAACGACAGACGGCCGATGCGCAACAGCGAAATCGGCGCGATGCGGGCAAAACGTTCGGCCAGAATCTCCGGCGCGTACATGCCCACGCTCGTGCGCCGCTCGGGCCCGTACCCCGCGCCGCCCGGTGCGAGGTCGCCGCCGCGCAGCGCGATCTCGTTGAGCCTTGCCGGCGTGCCGCGCAGCGTGAATGCCACGCGACGCAACATCAACTGGTCCGAGGCGCTGTCACCATGCCAGCACACCACGGCATTGTCGCCTTCGGCCAGACGTTGCAGTGCCGCCAGTTCCTCGCGCAGCTCACCTGCGTAGTCGCGTCCGGCCGCGGGCGCCACGCGCTGCCAGAAAGCCGCCCGCTGCCGCTCGTTCTCGTCGATTTCGCGCACCGGACCGATGGCCAGGTCGTCGCGCAGGACGAGCACGGGGTCGGCGCGGAGGGCTTGCGCCATCGCCGCGCGCAATTGCTGCGCGGCGATATCGCCACAGACGACATGGATGGTATTCATGCCCGGTAGTTTACGGTATTCCCGCAACCTCGGGTTGACGCTCCCGCAATGACCGAAATAATCGGCGCATTGGCCGGATTTCGCGTTCGATGCCACCGCGTTGGCGTAACGTTCGCACCGCATGGCAGACGCCCTGTCAATGTCGGGACGCCCGCCCGGCGCTGCGCCGGCCGGCCGCTTAACGCTCGTCGTAGCTCACGACGACGCGCTCGGTGAGCGGGCGCGCCTGGCACGTCAGCACGAAGCCTTGCTCGACTTCGTGGTCCTCGAGCGTGTAGTTCTTGTCCATGGCGACTTCGCCCTCGAGCACCTTGGCGCGGCACGTGCAGCATACGCCGCCCTTACAGGCGTATGGCAGCGACAGGCCGGCCGCGAGGCCCGTGTCGAGAATGCTCTGGCCTTCGTATGGCTGACGCAGGCGGCGCTCCTTGCCGTCCATCACCACGACCAGTTCGGCCATCGGCGTGTCGTCGGTGATGACGACCGGCTTCACGCCGGCTTGCGGCGAGGGCACACCGAAACGCTCGACGTGGATCCTTTCCCTGGCGACGCCGGCCGCCGCCAGCGCGGCCTCGGCGGCGTCCATCATCGGGCCGGGACCGCAGATGAAGGCCTCGTCGATGCTCGACGGCGGGATCAGCGTATCGAGAAACGCGGCGCATTTCTCGCGATCGAGCAGGCCATTGAATAACTCGACTTCCTGGGCCTCGTCCGAGAGCACGTGATACAGACGCAGACGACCCAGATACGTGTTCTTCAGGTCCTCGAGCGCTTCGGCGAACATGATGGACGGCACCGAGCGGTTGCCGTAGACCAGCGTGAAGCGGCTTTGCGGTTCGGCGGCGAGCGTCGTCTTGATGAGCGCGAGCATCGGGGTAATGCCCGAACCGCCGGCGAAGCCGACGTAATGCTTGGCGTGATCGGGTGACAAACGCGTGAAGAAGCGTCCGTCGGGCGTCATCACGTCGATCTGCTGACCCGGCTTGAACCGATCGTTGGCGAAGTTCGAGAACTTGCCGCCCGGCACGCGCTTGATGCCCACGCGCAACTCGCCCGTCGCCTCGTATTCGGGGACGCCAACGCAGATCGAGTACGAGCGACGTGCTTCTTCGCCCTCGATCTCGGTCTTTAGCGTGAGGAACTGGCCTTGCGTGAACCGATAGGCGTCGCGCAGCGCGTCCGGCACCGTGAAGGCAACGGAGATGGCGTCGGCGGTCTCGGGCCGGATTTCGCGAATGGTCAGCGAGTGGAATTGCGGGGTGGTCATCGTGGGCTTCCTTGCCGCCGGTCGCGGGCGCCGGCACATGTCGGTGCCGGTCTGGCCGCGTGCGAGGCGGGATCAGTCGGATCAATCAATAGGGCTTGAAGTAGTCGAACGGCTCGCGGCACGTGCGGCAACGGTAATGCGCCTTGCAGGCGGTCGAGCCGAAGGCGGAGACGACTTCGGTCTCGGTCGAGCCGCAGTGCGGGCACGGCACGCCGTCTTTCGGGCGGCCGTAGAACGTGATCTTGCGCGGCGCGTCGGCGGCAACGGCGTGCGCGCCCGTGGGCGGCGCGATGCCGTAGCGGCGCAGCTTCTCGCGCGCCTCGGGGCTGATCCAGTCCGTGGTCCATGCCGGCGCCAGCACCGTGGTGATGTGCCACGGGCCGAGGCCGGCGCGCGTCATCGCCGCGCCGATGTCCTGCGCGATCTGCTGCATGGCCGGGCAACCCGAGTACGTGGGCGTGATCACGATCTCGAACGCGGCGGCGCCGTCGCGCGTGAGCACGCGCACGTCGCGCAGAATGCCGAGCTCGCGAATCGATACGACCGGAATCTCCGGATCCGGCACCGATTCGAGCGTTCGCCACGCGAGCGGCAGCGACGCCTCCGAGGCCGGCGTGAGCACGTCGGGCGCGACGGGGGGCGTCAGCGGCAGGGTCATGGTCTTGTCGGCGAAGTCGGTGAACGGATTCATGAGTGGCTTATCCAGCGTATCGGCACATCGCGGCATATCCGGCATCTCGTGCGTGACGTGCATGAAGCGCGGCGGCTTACCAGCTTGCGCCGGGGTGCTGGCGCGCCAGCCCCTGCATCTCGCCGAGCAGATAGCTCATGTGCTCGGAGTGGTGACCGAACTTGCCCGTGCTCTCGAACGCGCCGCCGACCGGAGCCTCGAGCGTCGCCTCGGCGAGCGCGTCGCTCACGGTGGCGTGCCAGGCGTCCTTCAGGTCGGCCATGGCCACGCCCGTACCGGCGGCGGCCACGGCCGCTTCGAGCGGGTCGCGCTTGAACACTTCGTTCATGTACGGCATCAGGTAGTCGAGCGCGGCCTGTGCGCGGCGGTGCGATTCCTCGGTGCCGTCGCCAAAACGCACGAGCCAGTCGCGCGCGTGATGCAGATGATAGTTCGCTTCCTTGACCGACTTGGCGGCGATGGCGGCCAGTTCGGCGTCCGCCGAGTCGGCGAGCGCCTGCCAGACTTTCACCATCAGCGCCGAGTACAGGAAGTTGCGCACGATGGTCACGGCGTAGTCGCGTTCCGCGGCCGTGGTGCCGGCGCTGGGGCCGTAGTGCGGCAGCTCGACGAGCGTCCAGTTGCGAAAGGCGAACTCGTCGCGCCAGAAGGCGTAATCGTCCTCCTGCTTGGTGAAGCCCGTGAGTTCGGCTTCGATCCTGGCGGCGTGCTGATACAGCATGCGGGCCTGGCCGATCAGATCGAGGCTCAGGTTGGTGAGCGCGATGTCTTCTTCGAGTACGGGGCCGTGACCGCACCACTCCGCGTTGCGCTGACCGAGGATCAGCGCGTTGTCGGCGAGGCGCAGCAGATAGGACAGATGTTCCTGCGTCGGTTTCATGTTCTGGGTCTCACAGGGGGCGCGCCATGCATGGCGGCGCGCCGCCGCTTACATGTGGTTCACTTCTTCCGGCAGTTGGTAGAAGGTCGGGTGACGGTAGATCTTGTCGGCGGCCGGATCGAACAGCTCGGCCTTGTCTTCCGGTGCCGACGCCGTGATGGCAGCCGACGGCACGACCCAGATGCTCACGCCTTCCTGGCGGCGCGTGTACACGTCGCGCGCCATGCGCAGCGCCATTTCGGCGTCGGCGGCGTGCAGGCTGCCGCTGTGCTTGTGCTCGAGGCCCATCTTGCTGCGCACGAACACTTCCCAGAGGGGCCATTCCTTGTTGCTTGCTTGCGTCATGATCGTTCCTGATGTCTTGTGAGGTCTGGCGACCGAAGCCGGTGACGGCGGCTCCGGCCGCTCGCTCATGCGGCCCGCTTTTCGGCCCGCTGGCGCTGCTTGGCGGCGTGGGCGAGGGCGGCTTCGCGCACCCAGGCTCCCTTTTCGTGGGCGGCCACGCGCGTGCCGAGGCGTTCCTTGTTGCACGGGCCTTCCCCGCCGACCACGCGCCAGAACTCGCTCCAGTCGATCTCGCCGTAGTCGTGCGCCTTGCGCGCTTCGTTCCACTTCAGATCCGGGTCGGGGAAGGTCACGCCGAGCACCTTGGCCTGCTCGACAGCGGCGTCCACGAACTTCTGGCGCAGGTCGTCGTTCGAGATGCGCTTGATGCCCCACTTCATGGTCTGCGCGCTGTGGATCGAGTCCTTGTCGCTCGGGCCGAACATCATCAGCACCGGCCACCACCAGCGGTTCACCGCTTCCTGGACCATGTCGCGCTGGGCCTGCGTGCCGTTCATCATGGCGAGCAGGGCGTCGAAGCCCTGCCGCTGGTGGAACGACTCTTCCTTGCACACGCGGATCATGGCGCGCGCATAGGGGCCGTAGGAACACCGGCACAGCGGCACCTGATTCATGATGGCGGCGCCGTCCACGAGCCAGCCAATGACACCGACGTCCGCCCACGTGAGCGTGGGGTAATTGAAAATGCTCGAGTACTTCGCCTTGCCGGAGTGCAGTGCGTCGATCATCTGATCGCGCGACGTGCCGAGCGTCTCGGCCGCGGAATACAGATAGAGCCCGTGGCCGGCTTCGTCCTGCACCTTGGCGAGCAGGATGGCCTTGCGCTTGAGGCTCGGCGCGCGCGAGATCCAGTTGCCCTCGGGCAGCATGCCGACGACTTCCGAGTGCGCATGCTGCGAGATCTGACGCACGAGCGTCTTGCGGTACTCGGCGGGCATGTAGTCCTGGGGCTCGATCTTCTGATCGGCGGCGATACGCGCGTCGAAGCGGGCTTGCTGCTGCTGCTCCGCCTCGGTGAGGGCGATGACGGCGCCTGTGCCCTTGGCGCTGTTGCCGGCCAGATCGATGGCTTGCGTATACATAGAGGGAGGCCTCCGCGGCAGATAGGGATATGGGAGGCATTATAAACCGACCGGCCGGTCGGTCAATAAATGTTTTCCATTAGGCCGGGCGGGTGCCGTCCCCGCTCCCCCTCTCCCTCCTCCGTCCTCCCTTCTCCCTCCTCCGCCGCGGTTTTCCGCGAGCGGCTAACGCACCTGCCGCATGGCCCGCCAGGCCGCCTCGAAGCGGGGATCGAGCATGGCGCCCACGTTGCAGCGCGACCAGGGCGATACCCGGTTCGAATCCAGGGTGAAGACGTGGCCGGGCGCCATGGTGACTTTGTGGGCGAGCAAGCGTCCGGCCAGACTCGCGGCGTCGGGATTGCCGGGAAACGCGACCCAGAGATAAAGCGACTGCGGGTTGCGCGCGAACACCTCGCAGCCGTGCGTGTCAAGCCACTCCAGCGCCTGTGCCGTGGCCTTGCCCAAACGTTGGCGCAAGCGCACCAGATGCCGCTCGTAATGGCCTTCGCGGAGCATGACGTCGACCATGCGCTCACAGTACTCGGACCCGCTCACATGAATCAATGACCGCAAATCGGCCAGATCGCTGGCCAAACCCTCGCTGCAGGCGATGAATCCCACGCGAAGCGCCGCAGAAAACGACTTGGAAAAGCTGCCGATGTAAATCGTGCGTTCGAGCTGGTCCAACGTCGACAGACGCACCGACGAGGTCGGCTTGAAATCGGCCAGGGGGTCGTTCTCCACCAGCAGGAGGTTGTGACGTTCCGCAAGCTGCAGGACACGGTACGCCTTGGCGGCGCTGATGTCCGAGCCCGTCGGGTTGTGCGCCAGCGACTGCGTAAAGAACAGGCGCGGGCGCTCGGTCAGCAGCAACTGCTCCAGGGCCTGGACGTCAGGGCTGTCGGCCTGCCTCGGGACGCCCAACACGCGCGCCCCGGCGAGCTTGAGCTTGCCGAACAGCAGGTAATAGCCAGGATCGTCCACCAGTACCGTCGCGCCGTGCGGCACGAAGTAGCGAATCACCAGATCCATGGCTTCGTTCGCGCCTTGGGTCAGCACCAGTTGCTGCGGCGTCACTTCAAGGCCAAATACCCCCAGCTTGCGCACCAGGCTATCGCGCAGCGGCGCATAACCGAAGCGGCTGCCATAGCGGAACAGCGAGCCGAGCCCCGTTCGCACCACCTTCTGGTGATAGCGATCCATGCGCATGTCGGCCAGCCACTCGACAGGCGGGAAGCCGTCGCCGACCGCGACGGCGTCCGGCTGGCTCTTGAGCTGTTCGCGCATCAGCCAGACCACGTCCATCGCACGGGTGAGCTGCCCCGCGTCGTCATCCCGAGCGCGGCGCGCCTGGGGCTGGACATAAAAACCGGCACCGCGCCGGGACTCGACCAGCCCACGCGAGACGAGGAGATCGAAGGCCGATACCACGGTGTTTTTCGCGTAATTGTGCAAATGCGCCAACTCGCGCAGCGACGGGAGCTTGTCTCCCGCGCGATACACGCCGTCGGTAATCTGCTGCCCTATCAAATCGGCCAGACGCTCCGCAATAGGGGCCTGACGCTTGCCGCCACCCGCCATTCAAATCTCCCGAACCATGCGTTGCCAGTCGGCATCCAGAGGGGTCCAATGCTGCGTCGCAGCAGTACTGTCCTCCCCAACTGTACCTGTATTTAGCGGTACAGTTTGACTAAATTCACGGCCAACCGTCCCCTCGTATTCATATCCAGTTCTGGATGAGCAGGAGTTTCCATGGCCGTCGATTCGCGTCTTCCCAATTTCCGAAATCTCACCCCCGCTCAGCGCTGGGCGCATGTCGCCGCCGCATGCAATCTCAGCGACGAAGAGCGCGCATTGCTGGCGCAGGCCGGTGCGCTGCCAGCCTCCCTGGCTGACGGCATGATCGAGAACGTGGTGGGCACGTTCGAGCTGCCGATGGGGGTGGCGGGCAACTTCCGCATCAATGGCCGCGACGTGCTGATTCCGCTGGCAGTGGAAGAACCCTCCATCATTGCCGCCGCTTCGTACATGGCCAAGCTCGCGCGTGAGAATGGCGGCTTCGAAACGTCGAGCACCTTGCCGCTGATGCGCGCCCAGGTGCAGATCGTGGGCATCCGCGACCCCTATGGTGCAAGACTGGCATTGTTCAAGGCCCGCGAGGAGATCCTCGCGCAAGCCAACAGCCGGGACAAAGTGCTGATCGGTCTGGGCGGCGGCTGCAAGGACATCGAAGTCCATGTCTTCCCCGATTCCGCGCGCGGCCCTATGGTCGTGATGCACCTGATCGTCGACGTGCGCGACGCCATGGGCGCCAACACCGTGAACACCATGGCCGAATCGGTCTCGCCACTGGTGGAAAAAATCACGGGCGGTTCGGTGCGCCTGCGCATTCTCTCGAACCTGGCGGACCTGCGCCTTGCCCGCGCGCGAGTACGCCTGACGCCGCAAACCCTGGCGACCCGCGAGCGTAGTGGCGAAGAGATCATCGAAGGCGTGCTCGACGCCTACACGTTCGCCGCCATCGATCCCTACCGCGCCGCCACGCACAACAAGGGCATCATGAACGGTATCGACCCCGTCATCGTCGCCACAGGCAACGACTGGCGCGCCGTGGAAGCCGGAGCCCACGCCTATGCCAGCCGCAACGGCCGGTACACGTCGCTCACGCACTGGGAAAAGGACAATACCGGCGCGCTGGTGGGAACGATCGAGCTGCCCATGCCCGTGGGCCTGGTCGGCGGCGCCACCAAGACGCATCCGCTCGCACGCCTCGCGCTCAAGATCATGGACGTCAAGTCCGCCCAGGAGCTGGGCGAGATTGCCGCGGCCGTGGGTCTGGCCCAAAACCTGGGCGCCTTGCGCGCGCTGGCCACCGAAGGTATTCAACGCGGCCATATGGCGCTTCACGCCCGCAATATTGCGCTGCTCGCGGGCGCAGTCGGGCAAGAGGTGGAAGTCGTTGCCAAGCGTCTGGCCGCCGAGCACGACGTGCGCACCGACCGTGCACTGGAAGTCCTGAAGGAAATTCGAGCCGGGCGCTAAGTATCTTCGGCCTCGCCGGGGACAGCCGGGCGAGGCCTTCCGATCCGAAACGAAATAACAACGAGCAAAGGAGACAAGGCCATGCGTTCCGACAGGCAAGCGTCGCACGGGCAACTCGCGCAGGTGTGGGGAGATACCGTCGACCTCAGGCATCTGAGCTGGTCCATTCTGATGGGCATCGGCATCAGCGTGATCGGGTTTTTTGCGGCAAGCCGTTGGCTGAACTCGGTCGTCGAGTCCAGGCCACTGGCCCAGGCCTATGCCATGCTCGCGGGGCTGGCCGGCTGTGTGATCGCAGGTGTCATCTGCGCCCGCATCTTCCCGCCCAAGCGCGTGGTGACCGAAGAAGACGTCGCGAGCAACCCCGAATGGCGCGCCGAAGTGCTGCGCGAGCTGGAGCAGCAACCCGGCGGTCTGGGCTCCGTGTCCGACCTGCCCCCGGCCGTGGTGCAAGAGCTCAAGGCGCTCAAGCTCTACGAGCTCTTCGTCACGCCCGGCGCAACCCAAAGCCGTGATGGCCAATAACCCGCGGAGTACACGGCATGGATTCCCTGCTCATTGAACAAATTGGCGTCGCCGTTGGCATGGGCCTGATCGGCGCCATCGTCTTCGCGGCAATCGGACTGGTTTCCGGTACGGACGAAACCACGACGCTCGCACCGCTCACCCTGCTTGTCGTGTTGCTCGGCGTTCCGCCGGCAGGCGTGTTCACCTTCTTTCTCGCCGGCGCCGTGGCCAAGCACATGACGCACGCCGTGCCCACCGCGCTGCTGGGCATTCCCGGGGATACGCTCGCTACGCCCTTGCTGCAGGACGCGGACTTGCTGCGCAAGCTCGGCGTGCCGCACATTGCCTTGCGCAAGATGGTCTCGGGCGCCATTGTCGCGGCCTTCATCGCCGTGCCGCTGGCCGTGCTGTTCGCCGTGATGCTCGCACCGTTCGGCTCGGTCATCACCAAGACCGCCCCCTGGATTTTTCTGGCCGCGGCCGTGCTGATCGCCTATTTTTCCAAAGGCCGCTGGGGCGCAGTCGCCTTGCTCGTGCCTTTCGTGGTGGTGATTCTCGCGCTGCAGGCACTGACCGCCAAGTTCGACACGAAGCTGAGCATCAGCTACTTCCTCGGTATCGCCATCGGCCCGCTGGTCGCCGATCTGTTCACCGTCATGGCGCCCGCCGGTCGCAAAGGCATGTTGCGCGACAAGGTTCGCCAGTTCAACCTGGCGCCGGATGTCAAAGACTGGTCCGGCTATTTCCCCAACCCGCTGAAGGTGCTGGATCGAACCCAAACCCGTTGGACATTGGCGACTGCCGCCATTTCGAGCGCAACGTTCGTCTTCAGCCCCGTGGCCATGACCGTGGTGCTGGGCGAGTTGGTGGGCTCGCGCATCAAGCACGCCTATCACCGTCTGACCACGGTGCTGAGCACTCGCAATGGCGTGACGGAAGCCACGTATATCGCCGAAGCGCTGATTCCGCTGATTGCGTTCGGTTTGCCGTTGAGCCCCGTGGCCGCGGGCCCCGCTGCGCCGCTGTTCAACGCACCTCCGCGCTTCACGGTCGACGCGGCCACGGGCCAGACCCACAACCTGCACAACCTGCTGAGCCACTGGGAGTTTCTCGGCTACGGCATGCTGTCCGTATTGCTGGCCGCGGTGGTGTCCTATCCGTTTGCGATGAACTACGCGCGCCGTGCGGCAATGTTCGTCTCGCGCAAGGTCAGCCACGAAGCCATCATTGCCACCTTTGTCGGCCTGATCATCGTGATCAGCGTCTGGGAAGGCGGTCTGCTGGGGCTGTTGGTGATCCTGACCATGGGCCTCATGGGCGGCTTGCTCTCGCGTACCTTCGGGTTCAACACCGGCGTGCAGTTCATGGGCTATTACACAGCCGTACTCAGCGTTCCCGCGCTGCTCAAGCTGTTCTGAAAGGGAGGGTGGCGATGCCGGATACGTCGGAGCGCCGGGTGAAGGTCGTGGAGGTCGGGCCGCGCGACGGCCTGCAAAACGAAAAGCTGTCGGTGCCGTTGGGCGCCAAGGTCGAATTGATCGATCGGCTCAGCCGCGCCGGCCTGCGCTTTATCGAGGCGGCTTCGTTCGTATCTCCCAAGTGGGTGCCGCAAATGGCCGGCAGCGCCGAAGTCATGGCCTCGATCGAACGCCGCCCGGGCGTTTGCTACAGCGCATTGACCCCCAATCTGCAGGGGCTGGATGCCGCTCGGGCCGCCGGCTGTGACGAGGTGGCAGTCTTCGGGGCGGCTTCAGAAACCTTCTCGCAACGCAATATCAATTGCAGCGTCGCGCAGAGCCTGGATCGTTTCAGGCCGGTGGTGCAAAAGGCGCTGGAGGCCGGTGTGCCGGTGCGCGGTTATGTGTCCTGCGTGCTGGGGTGTCCCTACGAGGGCGATATCGCTCCCGAGGCCGTCCTGCACGTTGCGCAAGCGCTGTTGGCAATGGGGTGCCACGAGATTTCCCTGGGCGACACGATCGGGCGCGGCACGCCCGAGTCCACGCGCGAGCTGCTCGAGGTCTGCCTGAGAGACATTCCCGGCGAGCGCCTGGCGGGTCATTTTCACGATACCGGCGGCATGGCGCAAGCGAATGTCTGCCTCGCGCTGGACATGGGGCTTCGCACCTTTGACAGCGCTGTCGCGGGGCTGGGCGGATGCCCCTATGCCGAGGGCGCGTCGGGGAATCTGGCCACCGAAAAGCTGCTCGCGACTTTGCATGCCAGAGGCTACGAAACGGGCGTCGACATGGCCGGGGTCCAGGCCGCAGGACGCTATATCCGGCAGGTGTTGAGCGATTTGCGCCGCCAGCAAGCGGCGTGATGATCGAACCGCGGTCCACGCCGCGCTGACGAGCGGGCGTGTGCCGCGCAGCCCCGCCCGCCGGGGCGGACCGCTACGAGGCGAGGTCCGTGAGAACGGGCGTGAGCGCTTCGCGCGCGACGAACTCGAAGCGGGTGCCGTGGGCGTCGCGACACAGACGTCCGGCGCTCGGGAACGGGAAATGCGCCGGAATCACCAACGTGGGCTGGTTGGCGTGGCGTTCGACAAAGGCGGTGCGCGTTGCGGCCGATTTCGCCGGATCGTCGCAGAACCGCGTGCTCAACGCCGGGTGACGGCATTGCAGCGGCGAGTGGAAGAGGTCGCCGCTGAGGATCGCACGATCGTCCCCGCTCTCGATCACGACACACACGTGACCCGGCGAATGTCCTGGCGTTGGCATCAGCCGGACTTCGCCGGTGATCCGGTGATCGCCCCGGACGATGTCGGCCAGGCCGGCGTCGAGGATCGGCGCGATGCTGTCGGCCATGTAATCGCCCGTTCGCGCGATGCCCGGCGCTGCGCCATCGCCTTGCCAGAAATCGAGCTCGGCATCGACAAACAGGTAACGCGCGTTGGGAAAGCTCGGTTGCCAGCGCCCGTCCACCATCCGTGTATTGCCGCCCACGTGATCGACATGGAAGTGGGTGCAGACGACCGTGTCGACGCACTCGGGCGGCGTCCCGCTGGCAGCGAGCCTGTCCAGCCAACCCAGCGAGGCGTGGTCGAACCCGTGGCGTACCCGTGATTTGCAGTCGCCGACACAGGTATCGACCACGATGATCTTGCCTTCGCTGCGCACGACGAACCCCTGAATGGCCACCACGAGTCTGTCGGTGAGCTTGTCGAACCACGCGTCGTTCTCACCCGTGCGGATCTCGGCAAGCATGCTGTCGGTCGCATCGGGGAAAATCTCGCTTAGCGCGAGCAGGGGGGCGCAAGACTCCACCACGACGGTCACCGTTGCGTTTCCGACCTTCATCCCGAAGGTCATCGGCTGCGCAGGCCTGTCAGATAAATTCGGTGTCGTTTCCATAGGTTGCCTGTTGATGGCGCGCAGTCGGTCGGCGCGCCTCGAGTTGACGTGGTGTCGGTATGTCCGCCGATTCCAGGGACAAGCCCATTCGTCGCCGCTCAGAACCGGTGTCGAATTCCCGCGACCACGGCGGTCTGCTGCTTGTTGCTCGACGGCGCGGAGGCGAGGAACAAGACGGCCGTGGCGAGCGAGCCCGACGCCTTCACGTAATTAACGTAGGCGTAAATATCGGTCCGCTTCGACAGGAAGTAGTCGGCGCTCAGTTGTCCCTGATTCCAGTGCGATGTTGCGTCGATGCCGCCGTAACGGCCCAGCGAATAGACGTAAGCGGCCGACAACGCGAGCGCCGGGGTGACGTGATGGACGACGGTGAGGTCGAAATTGTTGATATACAGGCGGGTGCCGTCGAGGTACGTGTACCGGACATCGGACACGATGCCACCGACGTGCGTCTTGCCGAACGCGTACTGCGCGCCGCCGGCCACCACGCGCTGCCGCTCCACGCCGACGCTGGCATTCACCGGACTGGTGTGAAACAGCTGGAATGCCCCGCCCGAGTAATCGTCGCTCACGGCGCCCGACGGGTTCGCCGTGCCGGGCCGGTCGATAGTCAGGTAGGTCACGGCATATCGCTGACTACCCCAGACGTAATTGACGCCGGCGCTAAAGGCCCGGTTTTGCTGGAAGGCGCCCGCCTTGTTGCTGAACGCATACATTGATTCGAACTCGAGGCCGTTCCATTCCGGACTCCTGTACTTGACGGAATTGCTATAGCGGAAGTTGCCTTCGATGTTGTCGTTGCTGCCGATGCTCGTTGCCAGGCCCGGCCCCATGGACTGTGGTTCGATGCGATCCAGGTAGTCCCACAACACGTCGTATTGCCGGCCCGCCGTGAGCGTGCCGTATGTCCTGCTCGACAGCCCCACAAACGCCTGCCGTCCGAACATCCGGCCACCCTGGCCGAACTTGCCCTGATTGATGTCGAACCCATTTTCCAACGTGGCGATGGTGGACCACCCGCCGCCAAGGTCCTCGTTGACGCGGAACCCCAGCCGGTTGTTCTGATTCGCCCCGCTCACGAGCTGGACGGCCGAACTACCCGACTGGTTGCTGAAGTAGCCGATGCCGTCGGAAATGACGCCGTAGATGGTGAACGACGTCTGCGCCAGCACGGGCGCCGAAACACTCATGAAAGCCGCGAGACATCCAAACCTGAGTTTCATATGAATCACCCGTATCGTTATCGAGTTGGGGGGCATGACGCCGCCAGGCGATGGCGGGAAAGCATGGATCTATACGTAAGTAGTACTAATCGACGCTCGAATGGATGTCCCGCGCACGCGAGTTCCTGGCGTTTCAGATCGGCTTTCCTTCGCTGGACGACCAGTTACGCATCAATGTGTTGCTTGGCAAGCTCTCGTCGAGAAGCTTGCGCGACGCTTCGATGCCGGCGACCGGCAGGCCCGCCGGGTCCAGCAGGCCGATCTGCACCAGTACGCTCGCCTGATCCCAATAGATATGCTCGTTGTACAGCTTGTCGCCGCGAAAGCAGATGACGGCGAGCATGGCCACTTCGATGTATTTGCCTGTCGGCTCCACGCCGGGCAGCATCCAGTCGATCTCGCGGTCGTGCGTCGCGCAAAAGATGAACTCGTCGACGATACGGTCGGCGCCGATGGTTCGCGAAATCGGAATGAAGCGCGTATCGGCGGGGTTCGCGTGCACGAAGTGGTACTTGTAGAACCGCTTGAGCTCGTCGTGCCCCACGCCGCCGGTCATTGTCGGGATGTGGTTCACGTAAGGCGCATTGACCATGGTGGGCATGATCGCGTCGACGTCGCGTGACTCGAACTCGTGATAGCAATGCAGTTCCCACAGGGCATTGAGGTCATACACGGGGCCCAGCACCTTGCGAAGCAGGGCGATGGTGCGCGAATACGCCATGATCGACGCGGGCTTGTTGTAGTGCTCGCGCTCGGGTGTCGCGAACGCGTGATCGCAGTCCGCATAGACATAGTGCTCGATCTGCGGGTTCTCCGACAGCGCGGCGATGACGGTCTCGCGCACCGGTGGCGGCGAGAGGGCATCGTTCTCGGCGAAGTGAAAGACCATGGGGCAGCGGATCTGCGGCACTTCGTTCAGGAAAGCTTCCAGGCCCACGCCGTAATAGCTCACGGCGCAGTCGATATCCGTCGCTGCCGCGGCCAGCATGGCCAGTTTCCCGCCCAGGCAGTAGCCGACCGCGCCGATCTTTCCGATTTGCTGCGGCACGGCGCGCAGCGCCTTGAGGGTCGCGCCGATATCTTCGACGGCTTTGCCGAGGTCTAGGCGTTCATTGAAATCGAGGGCGCGTGCGAAATCTTCTTCGCCGTAGCCGAGCACGGTGCCCGGGGCCATGCGCCAGAACAGATCGGGCACCACGACCACATAACCTTCCTGCGCGAACCGGTCGGCCATCTCCTTCATGAAAGCGTTGATGCCGAAGATTTCCTGCAACAGGATCAGGCCCGGTCCCTTGCCCTGCTTCGGGGTCGCGAGGTAGGCCGAAAACGACTTCCCGTTCCCGGCCGCGATTTCGATGGTTTGTCCTGCCATGAGGTTCTCCTTTCGATAGGTGAAATCGATTCGGCGAGTCCAAATCGATGAATCGGGTCGACCGGTCAGCCGCTGCCGGCCAGTTGTCGCAGCACTGCGCTCCTGTCCGTGGCGAGGCCCGAGGCGATAGCCTTGGCCATGTCGCCGACATAGACATCCTCGGTGCCGTCGACGAGCGCGGCCAGTGTGGCGAGCACCACTTCGGAGGGCGCGAGCTTGGGCATGTCGCCCACGTCTCGCGACATATCGGTGTCAATCGCGCCGGGCATGACGGCGAGCACGCGCACGCCGTGCGCGCGAAGTTCGGCGCGCATGCCCTCGGTCATGCGCAGGGCGGCGGCCTTGGAGGCGCTCAGTGACGTCATCGCCGGCAATGTGGCGCGGGCCAGAATCGACAGAACATTGACGAGCGCGCCGCCATTGCGCTTGAGCGCCGGGGCGAATGCCAGCGTCATGTTCAGCGTCCCGAAGTAGTTCACTGCCATTTCCGCATGGGCGGCCTCCAGGTGGCCTGCCCGGAACGGCGGCACGATCCGGTTGATGCCGGCGTTGTTGATCAGCAAATTGACGTCGCCGGCAAGGTTTGCGGCGCGCGCGACGTCGGCGGCACGCGTGACATCCAGCGTTACCGGTACGACGCGCTCGTCGTTCCGCGGCAACAGCGCGACATCGCGCGCGCCGGCATAGACCTTGCGCGCGCCCTGCGCGAGCAGCGTTTGCACGAAACAGGCGCCAACGCCGCGATTGGCGCCGGAGACAAAGGCCACGGATCCTTCGACTTGCATGTCATGTCCTCGCAGTTTCGGGGGTCAGGTGCGCTCGGCCACGATGGCGCCGGCGGAATCGACCGTCAGACGGACCACGTCACCCGCATGGAGCGCGGCGGCCGAGCGCGCAATGACGACCGGGCCGGCCACGCTCAGGACGCTCGCGAGATGCAAGGGCGCCGCGTTGGGCAGGCCGACGCGTTGGCGTACAACGGTAGTCTCCGCGACGGTCCCCACGCCGAGCGGCACGCTTTGCCAATCGGCGCCGCCGCAGTTCGGGCAGAAGTAGCGCGCGGGAAAGAGCGTGTGATTGCACGCAGTGCACTGAAATGCCGACAACGTCATGACGCTTCTCCTGCTTCTCCCGCTTCTTCCGCTTCTCTCACTTGTCCCGCTTGTCCCGTAACGCCTTCGAGCACCACGGCATTGCCGCACATGCCGTAGCGATACTCGACCATGCCGTAGCCGCTCACGACGGCAAGTCGCGCGCCGGCCACCTGGCGCTCGCCGCCGCCGTGCTGCAACTGCGTGATAGCTTCGACGAGCCCGTGCATCCCGCCCGCGGCCCCCGCCTGTCCCGCGGACAATTGGCCTCCCGATGTGTTGACGTTGAGCTCACGCGCGGCAATGCGTGCGAGCAGGGCGCGTATGTCGCCGTCGGGCGCGAAGCCGAGCTCGGCAAGCTGAATCAGCGCCATGACCGGGTAGTCGTCGTACACCGAGATCACGTCCATGTCGCTCGGCGCGACGCCCGCCTGCTGCCAAAGGGCCGGCGCCACGACGGCCAGGGGCGTCGTCAGCCCGTCGCCGGCCTGATGGTCCGTGTTGTAAAGGCTCTGCAGCGCGCGAATACGCACACTGCGCGTACCGCGGACCAAGTTGGCGCGTGCGACGATGATGGCGTTGGCGCCGCAGACCACCGGCACACAGTCGAGGCGTCTCAATGGATCCGCGACGAGCGGTGCTTCCAGGTAGTCCGCGAGCGTCATCGGGTCGCGGTACACGGCATTGGGGTTTTGCGCTGCCCATGCACGCTGCGCCACGCACAATGCGCCGTAGTCGCGCGGGCTCAGATCGAACCGGCGGGCGTGGCGCTGCGTGAGCATCGCGAACACGGCATTGGGCCCGCCCGTCTCCAGCGGTCTGAGCAAATTGCGCGTCGTCAGGTTGTAGTGATCGACCAGTTGCCTGAAGTCGGACGTTTCAAAGCGGTCGCCGCAGAGCAGCGCGACGACGTTCGCGTCCCCGCACTGGATCGCCCGCGCCGCGTGCTGGAGCATGTTGATGGCGCTTGCGCCGCCATGGCAGTCGTCCATGCACCAGCGCGGGCTCAGTCCCAGCCGCCATGCCATGTCCACGGCATGGTCGGGGGCGAGGGTGAATGCGGCAACGCCCAGGCCATCGACGTCCTTGGCGGAGAAGCCCGACTGGGCGAGCACCCGGGAGAACGCGTCGGCGAGCAGATCGCCGGTGGAGGTTTCCGGGGCGCGTCGTCGATACGGAACCTCGGCGCCGGCGGCAATCAGCACGCCGCTGAAATCACGGTGTGTCATATCAATGCCCCTGCCGCTGGCTTCGGCGCGTGGTTTCCCGCGTGAACAGCAGGGAGACGACTGTGACGGAACCGAGGAACATCATCAGCAGCGCAATTGGCCAGGCGGCGTGGTAATGAGACAGCAGGGCGGTCGCGATCAGCGGCGACAGGCCGCCGGCAAACACCGATGCGACCTCGTGCCCGAGCGCCATGCCCGAATAGCGCACTTCGGTGCTGAACAATTCGCCCATCAAGCTGGGTTGGGTGCCGATCATCGCGCCGTGGCATACCGCGTTGCCAATCATGAACGCGAGCCAGATCAGCGCGGGGGTATGGGTGTCGAGCAGCCAGAAAAAGGGGAACGCCATCAGTACGAAGCCCAGCGCGCCGGTCATATACACCGGCTTTCGGCCCCAGCGGTCGGACAGTCGGCCCCACAAGGGAATCGTGAACAGTTCGGCGATCATCGATACGATCAGGCCGCCGAGCATGATCTCGTTGGGCACGCCGATGAATTTCCCGTAGACCAGCGCGAACGCAACGACAATGTACGAGCCGCCGTTCTCGGCCACGCGCAGTCCCATGGCCATCAGAATTTCCCTGGGGTGTTTGCGAATGACGTCGAGCAGCGGCGCACGCACGGTCTTGCCGGCCGCTTCCGCCTTCGAAAACTCCGTGCTTTCCGGCAGGCGCGACCGGATGTACACACCCACGCCGAAGATGACGATGGAGAGCACGAACGGGATGCGCCAGCCCCAGGCCATGAATGCGTCCTTCGGCAGCATTTGCACGGCGTAGAAAACGGCGGCGGAGAGCACGAAGCCGCCGCCCACGCCGATCTGGCTCCACGACGCGTAGTAGCCGCGTTTGTCCGCAGGCGCGGACTCGCTGATCATCAACACGCCGCCTCCCCACTCACCGCCGGCCGCAATGCCTTGCAGAATGCGCAGCACGATGAGCATCACCGGCGACCAGAAGCCCGCCTGCGCGTAGGTGGGCAGCAGGCCGATCAGGAACGTGGCTCCTCCCATGATGGAAAGCGTCCAGACCAGCGCGCCCTTGCGCCCGAACTTGTCGCCGATGTGGCCGAAGAGCACGCCGCCCAGCGGCCGGGCGGCAAAGCCGATGGCAAAGCCGGCGAATGCTGCCAGGGTGCCGAGAAGCGGGTCGGTCCCCTTTGGAAAGAACAGATCGCCGAAGACCAGCGCCGCGGCGGTGCTGTACAGAAAGAAGTCGTACCACTCCAGTGCATTGCCGATCACCGAAGCGAACACAATGCGCCGAAGCGATCGGTCGTCCATGTTGGCCACCGTCCCGCCTGATTCCGGGCCGCTATACGTTTGCGTGCTTGCCATCTGAAGCTCCTCCTGGTGCACCTGTCGATGCACGCGTATGGGGACGTGCGCGCCGTATCGTTGGCCGATGTGGGTGCACGGCGCCGTCGGGGTGGGAAATCCGGGCGATCACGAGCGTCTGAGGCGGTATCCCGATGAGTCGAGATCCCACGTCGACGCGCTCACGCCGCGTTCGCGCAGCTTGAATTTCTGAATCTTTCCGTTCTCGGTTTTCGGCAGGTCCGGCACGATGTCGAGGAAGCGGGGCACCGCAAAGTAGGGCAGTCTCGGTTCGCAGTAGCGAATCAGCTCGAGAGGATCGATGGTGTGGCCGGCGCACGGCACGACCGCTGCCATCACCTCGTCCTCCGCGAGCGCCGACTGCACGGCAAAGACGGCCGCGGTTTCGACACTCGGATGACTGAGCAGGACCTGTTCGACTTCGAAGGAGGAGACGTTTTCCCCGCGGCGTCGGATGGCGTCCTTGAGCCGATCGACAAAGCGGAAATAGCCGTCCTCGCTTCGTATGACGCGATCGCCGGTGTGGAACCAAAGATTGCGCCACGCTTCGACGGTCTTGTCGGGCATGCCGTGATAGCCGCTGGCAAAGGCAAACGGCTCGTTGGCGCGCAGGATCAGTTCCCCGGGTTCGCCGTCGGGCACGGGCATGTCGTTTTCATCGACGACACGCGCCTCGAAACCTGCGGCGAGGCGGCCCATGAAGCCCGCGCGCTGCGCGCTCACGTCGCCGCCGATCACACTGTTGGTCTCGGTGGAACCGAATCCGTCGATCAGCGCAATGCCGCAGCGCTGCGTGAACTCCCGATGGAAGTTCGCGGGCACGCCGGGAGCGAGCGCCACGCGCACGTTGTGTTGTCGCTCGTTGGCGCACGCCGGGCGACCGAGCAGGATCGGCACCATCGCCCCGAGCACGTAAGTGACCGTAGCGCCGGTGTCGACCAGCGAGTCGAAGAATCCGCTCGCGGAGAAGCGGCGGTCGACGACCTGCATGGCGTCGAGAATCAGGGCCTGGAAGAACGTATTGAGCGCGTTGGTGTGAAACAGGGGCAAACAGGTGTAGAGAACGTCGCCCTTGACGATGCCGAGATCGCCGCCGGTATTCCGGCCCCACCAGTAGAACTGAGCGTGCGGGCATACGACGCCCTTCGAGACGCCGGAGGTGCCCGACGTGTAAAGAATCGCGAACGGATCGCCGTCGCTCAGCGCTGCCGCCGGGATCGCGTCCCCCAGGGGCGGCACCGGCCGCGTGGGCCAGGCCGGGGCGAGCGCGCCCGGCATTGGATCGTCGATGAGCCAGATCTCCTCCAAGCGCAAGTCATCGACATCGAGCGCGTTGACCGAATCGGCCAACGAGGCCTCGGCGATGAGAAGTCGCGCGCCGCTGTTGCGCAGGATGTGCGCGAGCTGAAACCCGCGTGAGGCCGTGTTGATGGGGACGGCCACGGCACCGAGCCACGCGCAGCCGAGCACCATTTCGATGAATTCCACGCGGTTTCCGCACAGCAGCGCAACGTGGTCTCCGCGCCCGATGCCGCGCGCCGCGAGCGTGCCGGCGCGGCGCGCGGCAATCGAGATGGCGTCTGCGCCGGTCAATGTCGTCTTGCGGTCGGAGAACAGCGGCGCGCCGGGATTTCTCGCAGCGCGCGCACACAGAAGTGCCGGCAGTGTATGTCTCGCGCCTTGCGCCTGCGTCGCGGCATTGGCCTGCGCGACGATCGTTTCAATACATCCCATGTCTCGATACCCCTTCGATGAATGTGAAGGAGTCTAGAAATGGGTAACATATCCGTCAAATGCATCGTAAATATCATTACCATAAGTGCCATGGATATCAATGACGTCGACCTGAACCTGCTTCGGGTGTTTCACGCGGTCTTCGAAGAGCGCAACATTACGCGCGCCGGAGAGCGCATTGGTCTGTCGCAACCCGCGACGAGCTATGCGTTGTCGCGCCTGCGTGCGCTCTTTGACGACCCGTTGTTCGTGCGCGCGAGCGACGGCATGTTGCCGACGCCGACCGCGGAGCGGCTTGCGCTGCCTTTGGGCCGCGCGATGGTGTCCATTCAGGAGGTCCTCAACCACGACAAGGTGTTTGACGCGCGCACGAGCACGCGAAAGTTCAGGCTTTCGATGAGCGACATCGGCGTTCAGGTGTTCCTGCCGCGATTGTGCGAAGCGCTCCAGCACGCTGCGCCGAACGTGCGTCTGTCGGTCGAGCAGGTGGACGCCAGTGTGGTGGAAGAGCGGCTCCGGCTCGGTCAGCTCGACTTTGCGATCGGCAATCTGCCTACGCTAAAGGGCATGACGAACCACATCGTGATGTTTCGCGAGACGTATGCATGCATGACGCGCAAGCGCCCCGGCCTGCCCGCCCGGGTGCTCTCCCGGGAGCAGTTTCTTGCCATGTCGCACATCGCGGTGACGTCCACGGATTCGAGCCATCTCGTGATCGAGGAGACGCTGAGCGGCGGCGGGCTGCAGCGGCGCCTGGCCATTAGCGTGCCGCATTTCACGATCGTGCCGGAAATCCTGGAGCGGACCGATTGGGTGGCCACGCTGCCCAGGGGAGTGGCGCAGATTCTGAACGCGTCCGGGAAGTTTGCGATTTACCCGTTGCCGATTGAGGCGCCCGAGGCCGAGTCCACGATTCATTGGCATCAGGCGTTCGACGCGGACGAAGGCATACGATGGTTTCGTCAGTTCGTAGCGTCCGTGGTGGAAGCCTTGAGTCGCGGCAACTGGAAGACGGGGAGCACGGCGCGTGCGCCGCGACCGCGATCGAAGACCCAACGCGCGTGAGCCCGTCCATCACGTCTCGTCACTGCCGGGCGACTGCCGGCGCCGCGCGGGGGTCAGTCCCGCGGCTGACTGAAGTGCTCGCGGTATCGCTGCGGTGAGACGCCGAAGCGGCGCTGGAACACCTTGCGCATGTTGTGGGCGTCGCCGAAGCCGCATTGCCACGCGATCGTCTTGAGGGGGGCGCTGCCGTTTTCCAGCATGACGCGCGCGGCGTCGACGCGCGCGGCGCTCACGAACTCGGCCGGCGTCACGCCGGCGTCGCGCGCGAATACCCGCGAGAAGTTGCGCACGCTCATCTTCGCGACGGCCGCCAGGTCGCCGACCGACAGCGGCTCGGCGAGATGCTCCAGCACGTACTGCTGGACCTGCGCCACCGGGGAACTCGGCTCGGCGTAGGGCGTGAGGTATGGACTGAACTGCGACTGGCCGCCGGCGCGCTGGGTGAAGACGACCAGACGCTTGGCCACGTTGAGCGCCACTTGCGGGCCGTGGTCCTGCGCGAGCAGATGCAGCGACAGATCGATCCCCGCCGTAACGCCCGCCGACGTGTACAGATTGCCGTCCTGCACGAACAGACGATCGGCCTCGATGCGGGCCGCAGGGGCGCGTTCGGCAAGCACGTCGACATCGTTCCAGTGCGTCGTCACACGTTTGCCGTCGAGCAGCCCGGCGGCCGCGAGCACGAGCGCGCCATTGCAGATCGAGCCGTAGCGGCGGGCGCGCGGCACGGCGTTGCGCAACCATCGGGCGACGTTCGGGCCGAGATCGTCCATCAGCAACGACGGGCCGCCCGCGACCAGCAGCAAGTCGAGATGGCCGCCCACATCCTGATAGTGACGGCGCGGCAGCAGCGTCATCCCATTCGAGCATGCGATGGCGCCGTGCACGCTGCCGACGACTTCCGTCTGATAGTGATCGCCGGGCAACAGGAAGCGATTCGCCTCCGCGAAGACATCGAGCGGGCCGCTTACGTCGAGCGATTGCACGCCGGGGAAAACCAGCAGGGCGACGTTCCGGATCATGGCTTGAAAGCGCTGGCAGACATGGGCCGCATTTTGGCAGAAAGCGGCGCGCGCGCACGGGTGCGGTCGCCCGCTGGCGCGAAGATGCCGCCGTTTGGCGCAATCGGGCCGCCTGCCTTGCGCCACCGGCCGGGACGGCGCTTCGACAATCGGTGACATCGGCGGCGGCGCCATGAGGACGTTCGAATGCGTCGCCGCGATGCCCCCGAACGCCATCCCGAACAGGAGCCCCCATGTCCGATCACGCAAACCGCTCCGCCGGCGCCGCCATTGCCGGCCCCACCGAGGCCATTCATGCCGCTCATGACGCCCCTCACGCCCGTCACGCCCATCCCGCCCATCCCGCCACTTCGCGTGCGACCGGTGCGCCCGCCACGGCGGCGGGCGCTTCGTCCCGGGCGCCGGCCACGGCCAGCGTCCGCTACCCCGATGCGGCCTCGCTCGCGGAGCGGGTCGGCCCGGCATTTTCCGTCGACGGCATGCTGCTCGCGCGCAACAAGACCCGCGAAGCCATTCGCAACATTGCCGCGCAGGTGCGACCGGGCATGTGCGAGGAAGACGCCGTGGCGATGGCCAGGCGCACCCTTGCGGCGGCCGGCCTCGAATTGAGCTGGCACCCCACGCGCGTTCGCTTTGGCAGGAACACGCTCAAGCCGATGCGCCAGCCGTCCGAGCCGGGCGTGGTGCTCGCCGAGAACGATCTGTTCTTCATCGACATTGCGCCGCGCTTCGACGCGTGGGAGGGTGACGGCGGCGCGAGCTTCGTCGTGGGCGAGCACGCCGGATACGCGCGTTGCGCGCGCGACGCCGAAGCGTTGTTCCACGACGTGCGCGCCAAGTGGCTGCGCGACGGCGCGTCGGGTCACGCGCTCTACGCGTATGCCGACGAGGTCGCGCAACGCATGGGCTGGACGCTGAACTTCGAGCTGCCCGGTCATCGCGTATCGGACTTCCCGCATGCCGCGATTCACACCGGCACGCTGGCCGACTTCGAAGCGACGCCGTCGGCCATGCGCTGGATTCTGGAAATTCATTTGCTTGATCCGCAGCGGCGCTTCGGCGCGTTCTTCGAGGACATGCTGCTCGACGACACGTATTACTGAGGCGCCGGCGGCGATGGCGGCACGACGGGACGCCGTTCTTTGGGTGTCGTTTGCTATACTGCGAACGATTCTCATTTGCAAAGCGGGTGTCCAGCCTTCCGGCCACACCCGGCCGGGGACAGGAGGGGCGCATGCCCGCCGACGACACGCTGCACGGACTCTACAACGACCATCATGGCTGGCTTCATGGCTGGCTGCATCGCAAGACCGGCTGCTCGCACCGCGCGGCCGATCTTGTCCACGACACGTTCGTGCGCCTGCTCGAGCGTGATCCGCCTCGGCTGCTGGCCTCGCCGCGCGCCTTCCTCACCACCGTCGCCCAACGCGTGCTGTACAACCACTGGCGGCGCGAAGCGATCGAGCGCGCCTATCTCGAGGCACTGGCGCGCGAGCCCGAGGGTTGCGAGTCATCGCCCGAGGCGCGCGCCGTCGTGCTCGAGACGCTGGTCGAGATCGATCGCTGTCTCGACGGTCTGCCGCCACTTGTCAAACGGGCGTTCCTTCTCGCGCAGCTCGACGGACTCACGCATGCCGAGATTGCCGCGCGACTCGGCATTTCGCTGGCTACCGTGAAGCGCCATCTCGTGCGGGCCGCAACGCAGTGCTTCTTTGCGATGGGCGCACGATGACGCAACGAGCAACGGCCGTTGGCGGTTTCGACGCCGACGTGGCGCGGCAAGCCGCCGAGTGGTGGATCACGCTGCATGGCGGCGATGCCACGGACGCCCTGCGCGCGGCTTGCGCGCGGTGGCGCGAGGCGCATCCGGAGCACGAGCGGGCATGGCGCCACATCGAAGGTGCGGATCTGCGCATGCGGCAGGTCTCGGACACGCTGGGCGCCACCGCGGTGCGCTCGGCGCACTCGGTACTTTGGGCGCCGCGCTCGCGCGGGCGCCGTCATGCGCTCAAGGCCATGGTCGGCGCGGCGTTCGTGGGCGGCGGGGCGTGGCTCGCGAGCGATACGTCGATCATGCAAGGCTTGCGGGCGGACGCGCATACCGGGGCGGGCGAGCGCGGCACATGGCGTCTGGCCGACGGCACGACGTTGGTACTCAATACCCGCAGCGCCGTGCGATGGTCGATGGACGGCGGCGTGCGGCGCATCACGCTCGTCGACGGCGAAATCATGGTGACGACGGGCAAGGACGCGAGGCATGCCCTGCCGCGCGCGCTGGTGGTCGCCACCGCGCAGGGCACGCTCATGCCGATGGGCACGCGCTTTGCCGTGCGTCAGCAGGCGGGCGGCGTCACGCAGGTGCAGGTGTTCGACGGCGCAGTGCGCGTCACGCCCGCGGCAGCGGGGCCCGGCGAGATCCCGCGCACCGTGCGGGCCGGCGAGCAGACGCGCTTCACGGCGCAGCGGGCGAGCGCCGTCGCGCCGCTTGCCGACGGCGATGGCGCCTGGGCCGATGGCATGTTCGTCGCCGCCGACATGCGGCTCGATGCGTTTCTTGCCGAGCTCGCGCGCTACCGGCGCGGCTATGTGCGGTGCGATCCGGCAGTCGCGGCGCTGCGCGTGTCCGGGACGTATCCGCTGGCGGACACGGACGCCATCCTCGCCATGCTGCCGCACGCGCTGCCCGTTCGCGTTTCGTCGCTCACTCGCTATTGGGTGACGGTCGGGCCGCGAGGCTGACCCGGCGGGCGTTGCGTCTTTTTTGCCGGAAAGGTGAGCTGTTTTGGCGTGCTCGCGTGACAGGGCAAGTGAAACCCCTCTTTCATCGCCCGCTCGAGATCGCTCACCATGGCTGTCGTACTCCCCGACGTTTGTCCCGTTCCCGTTCGCCCCGCCGGTTCGCGTGGCCGCCACCAGGCCGAGGCGCCGCCGCCGGGGCTTCGCCGTCGCGCCATGTACGCGGCGGTGGGCGTTGCGTTCGCCGCGGCGCTGCCCGGTGCGAACGCGATCGCGCAGACGCCGGGCGCTGCCGGGCCGGCAATGCCCGCAACGGCGGCGGCAGGCGCCGCTGCGCGCGCTTACGACATTCCGGCAGGCGCGCTCGACGCCGTGCTCGCGCGTTTCGGTCGCGAGGCCGGCATTCTGCTGACGTACACGCCGTCGTTGACGTCAGGCAAACGCAGCCCCGGCGTCCAGGGGCGCCTCGACGTGCCGGCCGCCTTCGGCCGGGTGCTCGCGGGCACCGGGCTCGTCGCGTCGCCGCAAGGCGCGGGCTACACGCTCGTGCCGCAGCCGCAGCCGCAGCCGGAGCCGGTGGCCGGGGGCGCGATCGGCAGCGCGGCGGCAGGCGACATCGCGCTGCCGATGACGCACGCGCAGGCGCAGCCCTGGGCCGACGGCTATCGGATGCCGGCGCAAGCCAATGTCTCGCGCTCCGACGCGCCGGTGCTTGACATCCCGCAAGCGATCAACGTGGTGCCGCAACAGGTGCTAGCCGACCAACGCGCGCGCACGCTGGACGACGCGTTGATCAATGTGAGCGGCATCGTGCAGGGCAACACGCTCGCGGGTACGCAGGACACGTTGCTCAAGCGGGGTTTCGGAGGCAACCGCGACGGCTCGATCATGCACAACGGCATGCCGCTCGTGCAGGGGCGCGGGCTGAACGCCAACGCGGACGCCGTCGAAGTGCTCAAGGGGCCGACGTCGCTGCTCTACGGGATCATGGACCCCGGCGGGGTCGTCAACGTGGTGAGCAAACGCCCCATGCTCGAGCGGTATACGGCGCTCAGCGTGGCGGGCACGACGTATGGGCACGGCAAGAACGGGGCGCAGGAAACACTCGACACCACCGGGCCCGTCGGCGAGACCGGGCTGGCGTACCGGCTCGTCGTCGACCAGAACAATCAACAGTACTGGCGCAACTTCGGCTCGCAGCGCGAGACGCTCGTCGCGCCCGCGCTCGCCTATTACGGCCGCGACACGCAGGTCGTGCTCTCCTACGAGTATCGCAACTTCCTCACGCCGTTCGATCGCGGCACCGTCATCGATCCGACGACGAACAAGCCGCTCGCCGTCCCGGCGCGAGAGCGTCTTGACGACGTGCACAACGAAATGGCGGGGCAGTCGCATCTGGCGCAGCTCACCGTGGATCATCAATTCGATGCGGCCTGGAAAGCGCATCTCGGCTACAGCTACAACAACGAGACATACGACGCGACGCAGTTGCGCGTGAATGGCATCAACACGAAGACCGGCATCATTTCGCGCAGCAACGACGGCACGCGCGGCTCGGACAGCACCGACAGCTACGGTATTGCCTATCTCGACGGGAAGGTGCAAGTGGCCGGCATGCGGCACGACGTGCAGTTCGGCGGCGACTGGGAGTATCGGCGGATCTATCGGCGCGACCTGATTCGTCAGGCGTCGAAGTGCACGTTCTTCTATCTGAACCCGGTGTACGGCTGTGAGGTGATCCCGAGCACCGTATCGGCGAGCGACAGCGATCAGACCGATACGCTGCACGACGCGTCGCTGTTCTTTCAGGACGCCGTTCATGTGACGGATCGGTGGATCGTCGTGGGAGGCGTGCGGTGGCTGACCTACAGCCAGATCGCGGGCAAGGGCCGACCGTTTCAGGCCAACACGAATCTGTCGGATGCGAAGTGGTTGCCGCGCGCCGGTGTCGTCTACAAGGCGACCGAGCACCTGTCGCTGTACGGCAGCTATTCGGAGTCGCTCAAGCCGACGTCCACCATCGCGCCGTTGGCCAGCGCAGTGGTGATCGACTCGAACGTCGCACCGGAGCATGCGAAGTCCTACGAACTCGGCGCAAAGCTCGACATGCCCGAAGGGCTGAGCGGCACGCTGGCCCTGTTCAACATCGACAAGCGCAACGTGCTCGTCTCCCAATTCAACGACGCGACCAAACTGATCGACTGGCGGACCTCCGGGGCGGCGCGTTCGCGGGGCGTCGAGCTCGATGTGTCGGGCCGTATCGGGCAGCGGTGGAATGTGATCGCCAGCTACGCGTTCATCGACGCGAAGACCACCGACGATCCGCTCTACGCCGGTAACACGCTGGCGAACGTGGCGCGCCATACGGCCTCGCTCGCGGGCGTCTACGACTGGGGGCCCGTGCTGGGCGGGGGCTTCGGTGGCGGCCACCTGCGGCTCGGGGCGGTCGGGCGCTATGTCGGCGCGCGTCCGGGGGATTCGGCCAACAGCTTCACGCTGCCGGCGTACTTCGTCGCCGACGTGTTCGCCACCTACGATACGAAGATCGGGCGCCGACCGGTGCACTTGCAGTTCAACGTCAAGAACGTGTTCAACAAGACGTATTACCCGTCGAGCGCCAGCCAGTACTTCGTGGCTGTGGGCGACGCGCGTTCGGCCACGCTCCTGGCGACGTTCGAATTTTGACGGGCGCGCGCGGGAGCTCGTGCATGTGTGCTCAGAGCAGGTCGTCGCTCGGCAGCAGGGTGAAGGCGCCCGCCACCGAATTGCGCCAGAACGACGCGTAGGGCTCGACGTCGAACGTGCGCGGCTGCCCGTTCTCCTCGCCCACCCAGCGCAACGCCGGCATGGTCGGCGGGATGGGCGTGGGCGGCGTTGCGTCCGGCGGCGCGAGCACCACCCGGAAACTGGTGCGCGGCGATGTGGCCCGATCGAAGATGCGCGCCATGCGGTCGGCGAAGTCGGGACTGTGGATGACGATCGCCAGTTCCGTGTTCAGACGCACCGAGCGCGGGTCGAGGTTGAATGAGCCCAGAACGACGTCGCGCCGGTCGATCACGTAGGCCTTGCCGTGAAGGCTCGCACGCGAGGAGCCGCCGAATTGCACGCGCCGCGGGGAGGGGGCATCGGTGTCGCTGCGAATCGGTTTGAATTCGTAGAGCTCGATGCCGGCCCTGAGCAGCGCGGGGCGGTAGCGCGCGTAGCCGGCGTGGACCGGTACGACGTCCGTCGCCGCCAGCGAGTTCGTCAGCACGCGCACTTTGACGCCGCGTTGGGCGAGCTTCGACAGGAATCGGACGCCGCCGTCCATCGGCACGAAGTACGGGGAGATGATCAGGAACTCGCTTTGCGCGTTTGCCGCGAGCTGGCGCAGCTTTTCACCGGGCGCGCTTTGCGTCTGGCCGGCGGGGGCGTCGAGTTTGTCCGGCGTGTCGGCCGCGAGCTCGGCCGGCGCCCAGAAGAGCGGCACCTTGCCGGTGCGCAGCCCGTCGGCCAGCGGCGGCTGATGCAGCGCCTCGCGACCGGCGGGCAGGGCGTCGGCGTCGCGCCAGTGCTGTGCGAGCGCGTCGCGCGTGGCGGCGAGCGTCTCGTCGTCGATCTTCGACTGGACCTGCTTGAGCGAGTAGGCCTGGGGGCTCGTCCAGAAATGATCGAAGCTGCGCGAGACGGCATCGACCACCGGTCCGGCGCACAGCAGATCGAAGTCGCGAAAGGAGAGATCCGGGTTGGCGTCGAAGTATTCGTCTCCCAGATTCCGGCCGCCAATGATGGCCACCTGGTTGTCGGCCACAAGCGCCTTGTTGTGCATGCGGCGGTTGAGCTGGTCGAAGCGGGTGAGCAGGTTGCCGGCTCGCTCGAGCAACGTGGTGTCTCGCGTGCCGAAGGGGTTGAACACGCGGATCTCGATGTTGCGGTGCTGGTCGAGCACGGCGAACGCGGGGTCCGTGTGGCGGCGGTTGATGTCGTCGACCAGCATGCGAATGCGCACGCCTCGATCCGCGGCATCGAGCAGGGCCTGGAGCAGCAGGCGGCCGGTGAGGTCCTCGCCGGCGCTGTAGTACTGGACGTCGAGGCTGTGCTGCGCCGCCTGTACGAGAGCGATGCGCGTGGTGAATGCCGCGGAGCCGGTGGCCAGCAGTTGAAAGCCGGACTGCTTGTCGTGCGCACGGATCGCGGGCGCGAGGGCGCTCGCCAGCGCGCCCGGGGTGTTGGCGGGCGTGTGGGACGTCCACTGCGACGGTTCCGCCGGTGGCCGCACCGATGTGCAGGCCGCAACGGCAAACGCGAGGGCGGCGATGCCGATCCATCGGTGAAACCCGGACCGATGGGCGCGGTGCGAGCTGGGGTCGGCGGGGGTGGTGGGGGTGGTGGGGGCGGACCGTGATGGCGCGTCGGCGCTGGCCGAAGGCGGAGCGGGCGGGCGTGAGCGAGGCGAAATGTACGTTGAAGGGACCATCCCGGACGCCCTATATATAGAGAGGAATTGCTGAGAAGAAGACGCCATCAGACGCCATCGCGTCCGCCTGACCTTTCCATATGGGCAAGCTTTTGGGAAGCATATGCGATTTCGTTGGTTGCGTCGTCGGGGGATGCGCGGATACAGTGAACCCGTCTCCTCCATGTGTCCTGTCCCGTGGAACTCGGCCCGCCCTTGAGGCGGGCTTTTTTTGCCTGCTTTCGCGTCTTTTCAAATTATTTTCACAAAGGCCTTGCACGGCTTCGGGGTTTTCACTAATATCTCGTCTCTCGCAACGACGGCGACGCGGCGCAAGCAGCGAAGCGATGGGGCGGGAGGGGGCCGAGAGGCCCCGGTGGTTGGCGGTTTTGAGCGGGCGAGTCGCTACGGCGGCGAGCGGGAGGTGCGAAAAAACTGTTGACGACGACGAGAAGCTGCGACATAATCTCACTTCTCTGCTGCTGATGCAGCGACGCGAAAAACGAAGCAACGGCGCGGCAAGTTGTTGGCGACGAAGCGAAGTCAGACGCGATTGATCTTTAAAAATTGAACAACCGATAAGTGTGGGCACTCGATGGATGGTGCGTCTGCTTCGGCAGATAAGCTTTAAATTTATTGAGGCTCACATAGTAAAAGGTAAGTTAAGCAATTAACTTGTCAGCCTACTTTGAGAGCGA
>NZ_NJGW02000016.1:0-106143 GCF_002216225.1 Pandoraea sp. CB10b_02 | reverse complement strand
GCGTGCAACGCCAGCCCGAACGAATTCGCAAGTATTTCGAGCACGGCCCTGTTCGCTATGCAGCTTGATACAAGTTCACAGGGGCCGGATCAATAACAAGCGGCGCCGGTCCGTCGCCTGGTTCTAGTGAACCCTGATCCGTGGAACTGCTCATGACCAAGATCGACTCGATTTCATCCATCGCGCCCATCGACGGCGCGCCCGTGCGCCGCACGGCGGCCGAGGCGCCGCGGCCTTCCATGTCC
The DNA here is from genome assembly GCF_002216225.1 of Pandoraea sp. CB10b_02. Taxonomy (NCBI): domain Bacteria; kingdom Pseudomonadati; phylum Pseudomonadota; class Betaproteobacteria; order Burkholderiales; family Burkholderiaceae; genus Pandoraea; species Pandoraea sp. CB10b_02. The sequence goes on along the minus strand of NZ_NJGW02000016.1, from coordinate 105,898 downwards.
TCGGCGGCGCTGGCGGGCCGGCCGGCGCGCACGGCGCCGCAGGGCGCCGGAGAATGGCTGATGAACGCGCGCGCCGCCATCGAATCGGTACCGCGCGTCGACGCCGTCAAGGTCGCGCGCCTGAAGGCGATGCTGGCCAATGGCGATTTGCCGTTCGATGGCGAGCGCGTGGCCGACTGCATTCTCGATCGTCACGGGATGGTGCGTTGAGCGCCGCCGAACACGAACGCCGCCGCGCCTGCGTCGCGCGCCTCGTGGCCGACGTCGACGCCGATCTTGCGGACTATCGGCGCCTGATCGCGGTGCTCGACGCGTTGCATCGCGCGCTCGCCGGCGAGCATCTCGATGCGCTGGCCCGAACGCACGAGGCGGCGCTGCAACTGGTGAGCCGGCTGCGCACGCGCGCGCGTCGGCGGGTGCAATGCCTCGAGCAGGCGTTCGGCGCAACGTCCGCGAACACGATGGCGCCCGTGATGCGCTGGCTGGCAACCGACGCCCCCGAAGCCTACGAGACGTTTGCATCGCGCTGGACGTCGCTTCAGACGATCGCGGCGCGCTGCAAGACGATCAACGCGCGCAATCTGCGCGACATCGGTGCGAGGCTGCAGGCGCTCGACGTCGTTCTCTCCCCTATGGCCGCCACCTACGCGCCGCAACGGTAACGCGTCCACGGTCTGCCGCGCGGCAGTCGTGTCCATGGCCAATGCACCTCGACGTCGGCACGTCACCATGGCAGGGCCACGTCGCATTGCGATTTCCGCCAGCCGCCTGCACCCATGCGTCGAGCAAATCGCCCAAAACGCTTCGGGGCGCTTGGGAAAATTGTCAATTTCCCGCGATTTTGCGTCGATTTCCGATAGCTGCGCCGACAATGGGACGGTCATGTCATCAGCCACCCACGGAGGCGAAATCTTGCAAACATTCTTTTCCCAGGCGGTCGGCGTTCATGCGGCCACCCTGCAGGCGCGTGAGGCGCGCACTCGCGTGCTGGCGGCGAATCTCGCGAACGAGGCGACGCCCGGCTATCAGGCGCGCGACCTTGATTTCGCCGAACAGGTGCGCTGGCATCTCGAGGCCGGCGCGCGCGCAGACGCGCTCGGCGCCGCCGGGCCGGCCGACGCCTTGCGCTATCGCGTGCCGATGCAGACGCGCGCCGACGGCAACACCGTCGAGCTTGGCGTCGAGCAGGCGCTCTTCGCGCAGAACCTGTCGGACTGGCAAGCCAGCCTGTCGTTTCTGAACCGGCGCCTCGCCGGCTTGCACAAGATCATCGAGGGAGGCCGTTGACGATGAGCTTCCGGGAGATCGCGGCCATCGCCGGCTCCGCGATGGCGGCACAGACCATCCGGCTAAACACTGTCGCGAGCAATCTCGCAAATGCCAGTGCCGTGGCCGCGGATGCGGACGCCGCCTATCGCGCGCGCAAGCCGGTGTTCGCGACCGTACTGGGCGCGGCGCAAGGTGCGCAGCACGTACAGGTCGTCGACATCTACGAAAGCGAGGACTTGCCTCGCGTGGCGCACGAGCCGGGCAATCCGCTGGCGGACGAGGACGGGAACGTCTTTTACGCGAACGTGAATGCGATCGAGGAGATGACCGACATGCTCGACGCCTCGCGGGCGTTCCAAACCAACCTTGAAGTGCTGGCCCGCGTGCGCGCGGCGCAGCAGGAACTGTTACGACTGGGAGAGCGCGGATGACGCCAATGATCGACAGCGGTGCGGGCGACGCGGCGCGCGCCGCGGCCCGCACGGGTACGGGAATCGGGGGAGTCGGGGGAATCGGGGGAATCGGGGGAATCGGGGGGGGGCCGGGCGATAGGGGCGCCGGCGCCCGGCGAGGCCGCCAGCGACACGCGCGACATGTTCACGAAGCTGCTGGTGGCGCAGATCCGCCACCAGGACCCGCTCAATCCGAGCGATCCGGCGCAGTTCGTCGCGCAGCTCACCCAGATGAGCCAGACCGACGCCATGCACGACGTGAGTCGCCGCGTGCTCGACCAGACCAAGGCGCTCGCGAGCATGCAGGCGTTCGCGCTCGGCGGCCACGTTGGCCGTGAAGTGAGCGTAGCGGTGGAGCGCGTGGTGCGCGCCGACGGCGGCGCGGTCCGTGGCGCTGTCGAGCTGCCCGAGCACACCCGACGCGCCGAGATCGTGCTGCGCGACAGTCGCGGCGTGTCCGTGCGCAAGGCGATCGTGCCGTCGCCCAACGCTCAGACGGCGTTCCATCTCGACGACGCGTGGTTTGCCGAGCACAGGCTCGGTGCGGGAACCTACGCGATTCACGCCGAGGCGGATGGCCAGCGGCTGCCGGTGCGGGTCACCGGACAACTGACGCGCGTGCACCTGGACGGCGGACAGGCGCGCGTGGATGTCGCGGGCGTCGACAGCCGCATCGACGCCGCGAGCCTGGTGGAACTATCGGGCGGCGCGTCGCCGCACGCGAGCTAATCAAGGAGTTCAGCATGAGTTTCGATATCGCCCTGTCGGGCATCAACGCCATCAATCAGTCGCTCGAGACGATTTCGCAAAACATCTCCAACGTCGGTACCCATGGCTACAAGTCGGGCACCACCAGTTTCGCGTCGGCCATGGCGGGCGCGCAGCCTGGAGGAGTACGCGCCAATGGCACACGTTATTCGCTGAACGCGAACGGCAGCCTTCGCACGTCCGCGGACCCATTGCATCAGGCGATTCAGGGCGGTGGCTTCTTCGTGCTCAAGGAGACGAACGGCCAACGTGTGTACTCGCGCGTGGGTGACTTCAGCGTGGACAAGGACAATCGCCTCGTGGACGGCGCCGGGCGCGTCGTGCAGGGGTTCGCCGGTGGCCAGTCGAATGTCTCGGACGTGACGATCGACAAGCGTCCGGTGCCTGCGCTGCCGAGCCGGAGCATTGCCATTGCGGGGCGGCTGCCCAGCCCGCTGCCCCCGGCGCCTACGCAAATCGGCGAGGCGTCCGTGACGTTCCGTGACGCTAACGGCGACGTCGCGGTGAGAACGCTGCGCTTCTCCTCGACGGCGACTCAGGGGGTCGTGCAGGTCTCCGAAGTCAACGGCGGCAACGAAACGGTGGTAGGCACCCTGGATACGGCGACGATGGGGTTCACATCGGCTAACGCCGGCACGCTGCCCGAACTCGACTTCAGCGGCATGACGCATCAGTTGGGCGCCTTCGCCGCCAACGCGACCGAAGTCGGCGGCCGCGAGGCCGGCGAGTTCGTCCGCGCGCGCATCGAGCAGGATGGCTCGGTGGTCGCGGAGTACAGCAACGGCACGACCCAGACGCAGTACCAGCTCGCGCTTGGGGAATTCGCCAACGTCGGCGGCCTGGCGCCGGCGGACGGCACTGTCTGGCGCGAAACCGGCACGTCGGGTCTCGCGCAACTGCGCCGTCCCGGCGAGGGCGCCACCGGCGTGCTCGTGGGGAAGTCGCTCGAAGGGTCCAACGTGAACGTGACGGACCAGCTCGTGGACCTGATGTCCGCGCAGCGCAATTACCAGGCGAACACCAAGGTCATCTCCACGCAGAACGAGATGATGCGCAACCTCATGCAATCGATCTGACGCCATGGACGCCCTCATCTATACGGCGATGTCCGGAGCCCAGCGCGCCCAGGACGCGCAACAGGTCGTGGCGCACAACCTCGCCAACGCGACGACCACGGGCTTTCGCGCCAAGCTGGCGGTCGCGCAGGCGGGCGAACTGCCCGGCGCGGGACTGCCCTCGCGCCACTTCGCCATGCAGGCGCGGGCCGGCATCGACACCACGCCCGGTGTGCTCGAGGCGACGGGTCGGGCGCTCGATGTCGCCATCGACGGCCAGGGCTATCTCGCGCTCGCGGCACTTCCGGGCGACGGCGTGGACGTCGTCTATTCGCGCGGCGGATCGCTCACGCTCGACGGCGACGGCACGTTGCGATTGCACGGACGGGCGGTACTGGGCGACGGCGGGCCGGTAGTCGTGCCCCCGCATCGGGAAGTCGATATCGACGCGGACGGCACGCTCGCCGTGGCGTTCGACGGCGACAGCGAACTCGTGCCCGTCGCGCGCCTGCGGCGCGTGCTTGCCATGCCGGGTGCCATGCGCGGCGTGGGCGGCGGCGTGCTCGTGGCCGACGGCGACACGTTGCCGGGCGACGGCGTGACGCTGCGCGGCGCGCATCTGGAGGCGAGCAACGTCTCGGCCGTCGGCGCCATGGTGCAGAGCATGAACGCAAGCCGCGACTTCGAGATGCAGATGCGCGTGCTAAAGGTCGCCGACGAACTCGCCGAAGGAGGCAACCGTCTCATGCGCGCCTGATACCGGTGCAGCGCGGCATGGCCCGCATCGCGGACCGTATGGGGCGCCACATGAGAGGCCTTTGAGATGTCTGTAGGAGGCCGCGTATGTCTGTATGTGGTCCACACTCGAGAATCGTCCGACGCCCCGACTTCAAAAACTCTCTTTTCCTGACATCCGATGAATCCCGCACTTCTCATCGCCCGCACGGCGGTCCATGCGCAGGACGCGCAATTGCAGGCCATCGCCAACAACCTGGCGAACGTCAACACCACGGGCTTCAAACGCGACCGGCTCGCGTTCGAGGACACGTTCTATCGCGCTGTGCGTCCAGCCGGCGCGCGCACCCAGGCCGACAGGACGCTGCCCGGCGGTACGTACTTCGGCACGGGCGTGCGGCTGGCCGGCACGCAGAAGCAGTTCACCAACGGCGCGGAAAAGGACACGCACAACGAGCTCGACGTCGCCATCACGGGGCGTGGCTTCCTCCAGGTCGAAATGCCCGACGGCGAAACCGCGTACACGCGTGCCGGCAATCTGCGCCTTGACGTGGAGGGGCGTCTCGTGACGCAGGCCGGTCATCCGCTCGTCGGCGACATCGTGGTGCCGCCCGGCGCCCGCGACGTGACGATCAGCGCGGACGGCGAAGTGAGCGCGGTGGAGGCGGGCGACACCGAACCCACCTCACTCGGCCGCCTGTTGCTGGCCGACTTCGTGAACCCGTCCGGCCTGCAGCCGCTCGGCGGCAACCTGTTTGCGCGCACGAGCGCGAGCGGCCCCGCCATCGAAGGCAGCCCGGGCGAGGAAAACCTCGGTCTGCTGCGACAGAAGGCGCTCGAAGGTTCGAACGTCGTCGCGGTCGAAGAGATGGTGAACATGATCACGGCGCAGCGCGCCTACGAGATGAGCACCAAGGTGCTGTCGGCGGCCGACAACATGATGCAAAGCCTCGCGCAAGTCGCGCGATAACGGGGGAATACGGCAATGACGCACGGAAATGGCGGTCGTGTGCGCGATGTCCTCCCGCGTCATCGCATGGCGGGCTTGCGCACGCGCCAGACGGCGCTGGTGCGGTGGGCGCCGGCAGCGCTGGCGCTCGCGCTGGCCGGCTGCGCGGGGTTCGTGCCGCCCACGCTCGAAGAAAGCGACGACTTGCCGAGCACGGCCGAGATGTCGTCGGCCGGACAGGCGGGCGGTCTGTTCTCGCCCGGGCACGCGCTGTCGCTCACCTCGGACCAGCGCGCCTTTCGCGCGGGCGACGTACTCACCATCGTGCTGCAGGAACAGACGCAGGCGAGCAAGCGTGCGGGCACGCGCATGGACAAGCGCAGCGAGATGTCCGTCGACGACGCCACGCTCATGGGGCGGCCGCTCGTCGGAGATACGTCGCTCGGCGCGAGCCGGAGATTTCGCGGCGACACTTCGAGCTCCGCACAGAACACGTTGCGCGGTGCCATCACGGTGGTCGTGCATCGCGTGCTGCCCGGCGGCCTGCTGCATGTGCGCGGCGAGAAGCGGCTGTTCCTGAACCAGGGCGAGGAGACGGTGCGCGTGGCCGGTTACGTGCGTGCCGGCGACATCGACACGACCAATCGCGTGTCGTCGCTGCGCGTGGCCAATGCGCGCATCCAGTACTTCGGTACCGGCGCACTGGCCGACAGCAACAACCCCGGCTGGCTGACGCGCTTTTTCAACAGCCAGTTCGCGCCGCTCTGAGGACATCGTCATGTTCAGAATGCTCGGCGCGCTCGCGCGCCCGGTCCGTGCGGGGCGGCTATCCTCGCTGATGTCGATGTCGATGTCGATGTCGATGTCGATGTCGATGTCGATGTCGCGGGGGCTGCCCGCCGTGGCGGCCGCCGCGCTCGTCGCCATTGTGCTCCTCGGCACGCTTGGCGCGCCGCTCGCGCATGCGCAGACGGTGCGCAACTACGTCAACGTCGAAGGCGTGCGCGACAACCAGCTCGTGGGCTATGGCCTCGTCGTCGGGCTCGCCGGCACCGGCGACGGCCCGCGCTCGCGGCATTCGAGTCAGTCGCTGGCCAATCTGCTCAAGCAATTCGGCGTGAGCATGCCGGATAACGTGCGACTGCGCTCGCGCAATGTCGCCGCGGTCATGGTAAGCGCGACATACCCGTCCGGTTTCCTGCGAGGGCAGACCATCGACGTCACGGTGTCGTCGATGGGCGACGCACGCAGTTTGCGAGGCGGCACGCTGCTGCTCACGCAATTGCGTGCGGTGGACGGCCAGACGTATGCGCTCGCGCAAGGCAATCTCGTGGTGAGCGCCATGCAGGCCGAGGGGCGCAGCGGGTCGCGCGTTCAGAAGAACACCCCCACGGCAGGGCGCATTCCCAACGGCGCGACCATCGAGCAGGAGATTCCCATGCCGGTGGGCGAGGGCGGCGCCATGCGTCTGAGCCTGAAACGTCCCGACTTTCAACTCGCGGCGAACATCGCGGACGCCATCAATGCGCGCTTCGGCGAGCGCACCGCGCAGGCCAGGAACGGCAGCACGATCGAAGTGGTCGCGCCCGACGACGCCGACGCGCGCGTGCGTTTTCTCGCGGATATCCACTCGCTGCCGGTGCCCGGTGTGAGCCGTGTGCCGCGCGCGGTGATCAACGCGCGCTCGGGGACCGTCGTGATCTCGCGGGGCGTGACCGTGCGCCCGGTAGCCGTATCGCATGGCTCGCTGCGCGTGACGGTGAGCGAGTCGCCGATGCTGTCGCAGCCGGCGCCGTTCTCGCGCGGGCGGACCGCGCTTGCGCCGCGATCGCGCATCGACGTCGAGGAGGACGGCGCGGACATCCACGTGTGGCCGGCCGGCGTGGACCTGCAGACCATCGTCGACAGTCTGCGGCGCTCCGGCGCGACACCGGACGACGTCATCGCGATCTTGCAGGCGCTCGACGAGGCAGGCGCGCTCGACGGCGAGCTGCACGTCATTTGATCGACCGGAGGACCCCATGACACTCGCCATGACACTCGCCATGACACCCCCCATGACACCCTATCACTTGCCAATTTCCGCGTCCGGGTCGCCTGAGTACGGTGCGGGCGCACCGATTCCGCGCCCCGGTGCGGAGCTCGAGGCGGCCGCCGAGCAGTTCGAGGCGATCTTCATCGCCCGGCTGCTGGGCGAGATGCGCCGCGCCACACAGGCCCTCAGGGACGACGGCGAGGGCGCCGGCGGGCTCGGCAGGCGCGAGCGCGCGGCGGACGGCCTGCACGAATGGGCCGACACGCAAGTGGCGCAGGCGCTCGCCGCACGCCGTGCGTTCGGCATTGCCGACACCATCGTGCGGCAGATGGCGCAGCGCTGACATCACCGGAACGGAACAGGCCACTTACGATGAATATGCTCAATATCGCCACGCAAGGCGTGAAAACTGCACAGTCGCTACTCGACAACGAGGCGCTCAACATCTCGCAGATGGGAAACCCGGCGTACACGCGTCGCGAAGTTCGCGTGACTTCGCGCGCCGATGGTACGGCGCAGGCCGGCGACGCGGCGCGCGCAGCGGGCCTGGCGCAACGCGAACGGCTATGGCGCGCGGTGTCGAACGCGAGCGAGCTCGAGGTGCAGAAACCGCACGCCGAGGCGTTGCTCACCCAACTGGGCGGCAGCGACGTGGCCAGCGATCCGCTGGGCTTGCGAGACTTCATCAAGGCGCTCGATCACGAAGCGCAGACCACGGGAGGCGACGTACACGCCGACGAGGTCTTCGCGGCGTTGGGGCGCGTGGCGGAGCGGACCAGCGCGATGTTCGCGTCGCTGGCGCGCCTGCGCGGCGACCTGAACTCGGTCCGGGCGGGCGAGGCGGAAAAGGTAAACCGGCTCACGGCCAGCGTGGCGGAACTGAATCGCCTGCATCGTCTTGCCCCGGATGCGGCCGGACGGCTCGCCATCGAGGATCAGCGCGATCAGGCGCTCGGCGAACTGGCCGCGCTGCTCGACCTCGACGTGCACGAGGACGCGAGCGGTGCGTACCACGTGCTCACGCGCGGTGGGCAGCCGCTCGTGCTGGGCGGGCGTGCCGCGCAGCTCGAGGCGCAGGCGGATGGCGGTTACACGCTGAGTGCGGGCGCGTCGCGCGTGAGCGTGCCGGCCGAGGGCCTTGGCGGCCGGCTGGGCGGGCTCGATCGCTTCCTCACGCGTGAGCTCGACCGGCGCATCGGGGAGGTGACTGAAGTCGCCCGCACCGTGGCCGAGCAGCTCAACCGCGCGCATGCCGACAGGGCGACGGGGCCTTTTGCCGGCACGCCGTTGCTCTCGCTCACGAGCGGTGCGGATGGTGTGCCCAGGATGCAACGCACCATCGGGCGCGCGGAGGACCTGGCGCTGCGCGTCGACAGCGCCCAGGGAAACGGCACGACGCTGCGTCGTCTGAGGGGCGCGCTCGATGCGAGCGTCGCGCTGTCCGGGCGCTCCGGCGTCACGCTCGTCGAGGCAATGAGTGCCCTGGCGGGCGAAACCGGCCGTCGCGCGAGCGAGATCGCCGCAAGCGCCGGCTCCGCGGAAGCCGTGCTCGTGTCCGCGCGCACGCAATTTCAGAAGCAGGCCGGCGTGGACGAGACCGAGGCCGGAGGATCGCTCATGGCGTACATGAAGCTGTACCGAGCCAACGCGCGTGTGGCCTCGGTCGCCAACGAACTGTTCGACGCCACGCTCGCGATGGTCTGAGCGGCGCGCGTCAAAGGAAGACATCATGCAAGTGACCCACCTCAGCCGCTTCGAACGCGAGTACGTCCTGCGCGAGATGAAGGAACGGCTCGACCGCGCGACGGAACAGTCCCGGGCGCAAAAGCGCGTATTGCGCGCGTCCGACGACCCGGTCGATTTCGAGCGCATCGCGCGCATCGACCGCGAGCAGCAGGCCATCGCGCGCCGCACGAAACTCATCGCCGGTCTCGACGCCGACCTCCGGCACGCCGGCGCGAGCCTGCGAAGCGCGTTCGACCGGTTGAGCGCGTTCAGGAGCGAGGTGTCGATGAAGGCCGACGCCCTGCAGGTGGGCGACGCGCAGGCGAGTGCCACCCGGATTCGCGAGCTCATGCGCGGCCTTGCCGATGCGTTCAACGCGCGGCGCCCGGACGGCAGCTACGTATTCGCCGGGAGCGGCGCGCCCGTGCACGACGCGGCGGCGCCGGGCGCCGGCGTCGCCGACTTCGTACTGAGCGGCACTGCCCGTCCACCGTTGGCCGTGGAGATCGGCGAGGGGGTGTATCAGGCCAATCCCCCGCGCGTTTGGCAGGGCGTGCCCGACCTGCTCAACCGGCTCGCGGCGGCGGCCGCCGACCTGACACACGCCGCGCCTGCCGATGCGACGACTGTCCTGCGCGGCCTCGTCGACCCGCTCGACGCCCAGATCCGGCAGATTGCCGAGGTGCAGTTCACGAACGACCACAGTGCGCGGCGGCTCGAGGCGTTGAAGACGGAACATGCATTGAAAGGCGAGGTGCTGGCGAAGACCCGCCTCGCGCTCGAGGGGCAGGACGCCGCCGAGGCCATGACGGCCTGGGTGACGCTGCTTACCGCCGTTTCGACCGCGCGACAGGCGCACATCCGGGTGGGCGAGCTTTCGTTCTTCGAGGTCGTCTGATGCCGGCACGATGCGTTTTCACTGGCTGAGTTCGTCGGAGACGGTTCATGGTTGAGGCTATCCGCGATATCCCGGGCAACCCGGCGCTCGGCGACGCGCGCGCTGCCGCACGTCCATCGTCCTTGCCGCATGGGCCGGGCGCGGAGCCCGGGATCGGCGCCGCGCGGCCGAAGCAGGTAGCGGCGGCTGACGCGCCCGGGCGCACACGTGGGGCGCGACGCACTGCGGCGCCGTCGTGGCCGGTGTCGCCCGCCCGGGCGTCCTTTGACAGGCCGGACGGACTCGACAAACGGCGCGCGGCCCGCACGGCCGACCTGATTTCGCACCATGCCGCGGCCAGTCGTGCCAGCGCGGCGCTCGACTGGCTTGCCAGGCTCCACGCCGCGGCCAATGCCGCGCTCGCGACCCTCGCACGCTGGCGTGATGGCGACGCGGCGTCGCACGAGCGCGCGCAGCGTGCGCTTGCCAGCCTGTGCGCGCAGTGGCAGGGGCGGGATCGGGAAAGTCTCGGAACCGTCGACGATCGTCTGCACTTCGATGCGCGCGGTGCGGCGCCCCGGCGTTTCACCATCGACGGCGTTGCGCCGCAGCAGTGGCGCGCTTCGATGCCGGAGCGGCTGACACTCTTTCCGACCGGTCCTGGCGGCGCGGGTGTGGAGATCGATGTGTCGAACGCGTTGTCCGCGGCGGGGTTGCGCCGTCACACGGCACGTGCGCTGGCAGCCTATGGCATTACGCTGGAAGCCCCCCCGCCCGAGCATATCTGGGTCATGCGCGCCGATGGTGCGCGTTGGCCGTCGATCGCCTCGAAGTTCGCGCTCGCACAGACGGGCGGGGCGAGCCCGCCGCAAGCAACCGGCGCCGAAGCGGATGTCACGGGCACGAGCACCGCCGCATTGGTCCGGGCGGGCGTTCCCGGCGCCGCGCGCCCGGCGATCCTTCGCGATGCGCCCGATGCCATCGCACCGCATACGTGGCGGATCGATGGACGGGACACCGTCGCGCAGGTGCGACAGGCGCTCGCCTCGATGGTGCGCGCGATCCGCGCGGCGCATGCCCAAGCGAGCCAGGCCGCGCGAGTTTCGGCGCAGTCGGTCAGCCAGTCAGTGGCGGACCGGGGCTTCGCCGCTGCGCAGGGCCTCGACTACGACGCGGCGATGGCCTGCGCGACGGCTTGGACGGCGCGGCTCGGCAAGCTGCCGCCCTTTGTTGCAATGGCCCGCGCGATGCCGGACGGCGTGCCCATGTCGCGAGCCAACGTCCGCGCGCTGCTGGCCGGCTGAAGCCGTGACGGGGAGCGCACCCATCGAGAGTTGGGAAGAATCACCGCGGTGATGCATTAACAAATCCTTCGCACAGACGCCTTGATACGGTGAGGCGGGCCACCCGGCCCGTCGTCGCTCACAACACAAAGGAGCCTGAGCAATGTTGACTCTGCACACCAACGTGGCGCAAATGTCGTCGCTGAACACGCAACGCACGACCGGCGGCAAGCTGAGCGCGATCATGCGCGATCTGTCCACTGGCAAGAAGAACGACCTGTACAAGAACGACCCGGCCGCGGCCCGCATCTCGGCCATGCTGAACATGCACGCCAGCGGCACCAAGTCGGCGATCAGCAACATGAAGTACGCGCAATCGAGCGCACGCGTGGCGCAAGGCGCGCTGGACAAGGCCAATGAACTGCTGGTCACGATGAAGGACCTGGCCACGCAAGCGAAGGACGGTCTGAAGGGCGATGCCGAAAAGGCCGCGCTCCAGCAGCAGTACACCAACAACGCCCAGGCACTCAAGGCGATCTTCGACAACACGACGTTCGCCGGCAAGAATCTCCTGAAGATGGAATTCGGCGGCACCGCGACAGGCATCCTGGCGCAAGGCCAGATCGACCTGCAGGTCGGCGCGGACCGCAGCGAGACCAAGGCGCTGGACATCAGCGCGGAGCTTCAGGGCCTTTTCGCGAGCGTGGGCGACGCGACCGGCAACTTCGGCACGCGGCAGACCCGCCCGTTCGACGGCTCGACGACGGCGTTTGCGGCCATGGGCGCGGCCGACGCGGCGTCTGCCGCCGGCGCGGTGATCTCGGCACTCAAGGCGAATTCGAAAATGGCAGGCATGCTGGCCTCCGTTCATACGGCAGCCTCGGGCGGTAACAGCGCCAAGACGTGGGAGGAAGCGCTCACGGATGCGTTGATTGTCGAGCTGAACAAAACCCCTGGCGATGAAACGGCTTTCGCCAGCAGCCTCGGCGACGCCATGGAAGGCCTGAAACCCGCTGGCGCGGCGGGCGGCGCTCATATCGAGCGCGCGGAACTCGTCATGGAAGTGCGAAACGTGCTGCAATCGAAGCTGACCGCGCAAACGCAACTGGGCGACGGGGCAAGCGCCGGCACCGCGATTCAGAATCTCGAGGCAGCCATTGAAAAACTCGCGACCGTTCAGGCCAGCATCGGTGCGGCCATGATGGACCTCGACGGCCGTGAGGAAGTGCAATCGACGCTGCTGCAGAACACCAGCGAAGCCAACTCGCGTCTGAACGAAGTCGACTTCGCCGAGTCCGTGTCGGAATTGACCAAACTGCAGACGCAGATGAACGTGAACCTGCAGATGCTGCAGAAGGCCGGCGAAATGCCGGGCATGATCCAGATGCTGCTGCGCTGATTCTCGTCGCCCTGGCCGGTCGGATACCGGCCAGGCAGATCCCGGATCGAAGAGAGCCAACGGAGTTTTTCGTTGGCTCTTTTTTGTTTCCCGTCAATGTCGCAGTACCGCAGTACCGCAGTACCGCGTTGTGCGGCGCCGCCTCAGCCCAACGTCCCTGCCACCTCGATCTCCTTCGTCTGCGGCACTTCGTTATAGGACAGTACATGCAAGCCGCTCGCGAACATGCGCGCGTAGCGCGCGAGCAACGGCCGGATCTGCGGCATGACGAGCAACACCGGAGTGCGTCCCGCCTGTTTCAGGTTCTCGCGCGCCTGCGACATGTGGAATTGCAATTGCTCGAGCAACTGTGGATCGAGCGGGAAGGCGTCGGCGCTCGTCTTGCCGGCCTGCTGCGCCGCCGTGAAAGCACCCAGCAGCAAATTCTCCAGATCCGTCGTCAACTGATAGACGTGCAATGTCGACTCGTCGCCGATGAGGTCGTGCACCAGGCGTCGCTTGAGTGCGGTGCGCACCTCCGCGCAGAGCGCGAGCGGATCCTTGGTCGTGCTCGCCGCGTGTACGAGCGCCGTGGCCACCACGTCGATGTCCTGCAACGACACTTCCTCGGCCAGCAACAGGCGGATCACGGCCAATTGCTGCTGATGCGTGAGCGCCTTGTCGAGCGCGTCGGCCAGCGACGGCGACAGTTCGCGCAGACGCTCGCCGAGCGAGGTCACGTCCTGGTACGTGAACAGCTCAGCCAGATGCGCCTTCATCGCCTGCTGCACGTGCGTGGCGATCACGCCGGCCGCATCGACGATCTGATATCCCAGTCCGAGCGCGTGCGAGCGCTGCTCCGGCTCGATCCAGACCACCGGCATGCCGAACGACGGATCGAGGGCCGGCATGCCGTCGAGTTCGCCATAGCAGTCCGGCGCGGGAATCGCCATCAACCGGTCGTGCGGCAGCGTCGCACCGGCCACGCGCACGCCACCGATGTCGATCGCATACTCGCTCGGACCGAGCCCGAGGCCCGTGTCGAGCCGCACCGCCGGTACGACGAACCCCATGGTCTGCGAGAGCGTCTGGCGCATGCCGTGGAGCCGCTGCAGGAGCGGCGCGCCCTCGCGCTTGTCGGCGAGACTCACGATCTGGTAGCCGAGAGTCACACTCACCGGACAGACGAACGGCAGTTGCTGCCACGTGAGCGCCGGCGGCTCGCTTGCCGAGAGCGCCGCTTCGAGGGTTTCGGCGTCGTCTGCCGCCGCAGGCGTGCGTCGCCCGTTCACACGCCACGCAACGAATCCCATGACGGCGGCGAACGCGAGGAACGGCGCCGTGGGCATGCCGGGAATCAAGGCTAGGACGAACATCAGCACCGCGACGCTCGCGAGCACCGCCGGCGAGGCGAGCAATTGGTCTCCGACCTGCTGCTCGAAGTCGCCGGCGTCGGACACGCGCGTGACGATGATCGCCGCGGCCGCCGAGAGCAGCAACGCCGGAATCTGCGCTACCAGTCCATCGCCGATCGTGAGCAGCGAATATTGGCGGAACGCATCGCCGGCGCTCATGCCGTGCATGGTCACGCCGATGGCCACGCCGCCAATCAGATTGATGAGCAGAATGAGAATGCCCGCGATGGCGTCACCGCGCACGAATTTCGACGCGCCGTCCATCGCGCCGTAGAAATCGGCTTCGGCGCTCACCTCGCGGCGGCGCGCCTGGGCCGCCTCCTGGTTGATGAGACCGGCGTTCAGATCGGCGTCGATCGCCATCTGCTTGCCGGGCAGGGCGTCGAGCGTGAAGCGTGCCGATACCTCCGAGATGCGCTCGGCGCCTTTGGTGACGACCACGAAGTTGATGATCATCAGAATCACGAACACCACGAGGCCGACGACGAAATTGCCGCCGATCACCACGTTCCCGAAGGACTCGATGACGCGTCCGGCGGCCTGCGTGCCCTCGTTGCCGTTGAGCAGTACCACGCGCGTGGACGCGACGTTCAGCGTGAGCCGCATGAGCGTCGTGGCGAGAATGACCGTGGGGAATACGGAAAAGTCGAGCGGCCGGCGCACCGACAGGCTCACGAGAATCACGACCATCGACAGGACGATGTTGAACGTGAAGAGTGTATCGAGCAGCAGCGGCGGCAGCGGCAGAATCACCATCGCGAGGATGGCGAAGACGAGAAGGGGCGTCAGGAATTTCTGGCGCCGCAGATCGAGCAGCAATCGGGACATGGAATCAGGCGCGCGGTGGCGGTGAGGGTGGATCGGAGAGCGAGGCCGGCACGCGCGGCGAGTCCGGTCGCTCGGGTTGCGTGGCGCGTTCGCCCGCGCGCCAGGCGCGCAGTTGAAGCACGTAAGCCAGCACCACCGCCACGGCGTCGTAGAGCGCGGCCGGGATCTGCTGGTTGACCTGGCTTGTGTGATACAGCGCCCGGGCCAGCGGCGGGGCGCTCACGACGTCGACGTCGTGCTCGCGGGCGATCCGGCGCAGCACTGCGGCCGTCTCGTCCAGACCGCGCGCCACGACGAAGGGCGCTTGCGCCCGGCCCGTGTCGTACTTGAGGGCAATGGCGTAGTGCGTCGGATTGACGATCACGACATCGGCCGTGGGCACCGTGCGGCGCAGGCTGCGCTCGGCCAGGCGGCGCTGAAGCTGGCGGATGCGCTGCTTGACCTCCGGCCGGCCCTCGGTCTGTTTGTGCTCCTGCTTCACTTCCTGCCGGGTCATGCGCTGATCGCGCAGAAAGAAAAAGCGCTGCAGCGGCAGGTCGAGCAGCGCGAACGCCACGAACGCGCCGCCGAGCACGAGCACTGCGTCGCGCACCAGATCCAGGCCGACGGCGATGGCCTCGCGCGGCGCGCCCGCCTGCAGCGCGAGCAGGGCCTCCCAGCGCGTGCGTACCACGAGCACCAGCACGCTCGCCACGAGCGCCACCTTGAGGACGGCGGTGCCGACCTGCGCGTAGTGCTTCGGCGAGGTGAGCCGGCCGAGGTTCGCCTTCGGCGAGAGGCGTTGCCATTTTGGCTTGAGCAGCGAGGCGCTCAGGACAGGTCCGCCGGGAAGCATCGCCGCTGCCGCAATGCACAAGGGGATCGCGGCGAGCGGGGCGAGGAGCTTCAGGAGCAGCCACATCGCGGCGGGCAGCAGCGCCGTCCAGGCACCGTCGAAGCCGACGCCCGCCAGATCGGCGAACGCGGCGGCGTAGAGCGAGCGAAAGGCGTCGAGTTGCGACGCAGCGCTCGCGGCAAGTACCGCCACGCTGGCCACGATGCCGACAGCCGTCGCGGTGTCGCGCGAGCGCGCCACTTGCCCCTGCTCGCGTGCACGGCGCAGCTTCTGTGCGGATGGGGCTTCCGACTTGTCGCCGGTGTCGTGTGCGGCCATGCGTCAGTGCCTTCGTGAAACGGGCCCGAGCGCGTCGAGCACGCGCTCGGTGAGGGAGAGGTAATGCGCGGGCAGCGCCGGCACCACGGCGGCGAGTACGACCAGGCCGACGAGCGTCGTGACGGCAAAGCCCAGCGAAAACAGGTTCAATGCCGGGGCGGCCCGGTTGAGCAGTCCCAGCCCGAACTGGACGATGAACGTGGTCAGGACCACCGGCAGGGCCAACGTCATCGCCGCGGCGAGCGTCCAGCCGAGCGAGCGCAGCAGCGCGCCCAGCGCATCGGGCGGCAAGCCCACGCCTATGGGCCACACGTCGAAACTTCGGGCGACGACGGCGAGCGCGATGAGATGCCCGTCCGCGATGAAGAACAGCAACATGCCGAGGCACACCATGAGCAGCGAGACGGGCTCGGTTGCCTCCCCGTTCATGGGATCGTTCATGGCCGCCATGGCCAATCCCATTTGTGACGCGCATAGATATCCGACGAGCGTGAGCAGGGCACGCACGACGAAGAACGCGAGGCCCAGCCCTGCGCCGATGAGTGCCTGTTGCGCGGCCAGCGCCACGCCGGCGAACGAGAACGGATCGGTGGCCGGCACGCCGCTGCGCGAGAGGACCGGCCACAGGGCCAGGCTCAACACCAGCGATGCCAGAATGCGCCAGCGCACCGGCACCGCGCCCTCGCCCACGAGCGGCAGCATGCTGAGCGCGGCGAGAAAGCGGCAGAACGGCCACCAGAGCAGCGCGAGCTGCGCGGGCCATTGGGCGAGCCAGCCTTCGAGGCCGGGCCAGGCGGCAATCGGGAGCGGGGACGGGAATGGCAGCGGAATCGACATGGCCGGACTGCGGCGCGCGCGACGGCGCTAGCCCGCGAGCGACGCCGCACGGGCGAAGATCTCGGCGGCGAAGTCGGTGAGCGAACCCGCCAGCCACGGCGCGGCAAGGCCAAGCGTGAGCAGCGTGACGATCAGCCGCGGCAGGAACGACAGCGTCTGTTCGTTGATCTGCGTGGCGGCCTGAAACAGCGCGACCACCAGGCCGGTGACGAGGCTCGGCACGATCAGCACGAGCACGATGACGATGACGAGGCGCAGGGCGTCGAGCCCGAGGTCGATGGCGATGTCGCTGGTGAGCATTGCGCCTCCTCAGACCGCCTGAACGCTCGTCACGAGCGTGCTGACGGTGAGCGTCCAGCCGTCGATCAGTACGAACAGCAGAAGCTTGAGCGGCAACGAGACGACCAGCGGCGAGAGCATCATCATGCCCATCGCCATGAGCACGGACGCGACCACCAGGTCGATCACGAGAAACGGAATGAACAGCATTGCGCCGACCTGGAACGCCGTCTTCAGCTCGCTTAGCAGGAACGCCGACGCCTTCACGAGGAAACTGTGCGCCTGCGGCTCGCCAACGTCCGTCTCGCCGGTGAGCCGCGCCATCAGGTCGAGCGACGTCTGGCGCGTTTGCGCGAGCATGAAGCGCGAGAGCGGCGCTTCGCCGGCGGCGAGCGCTTCGGTGAGCGTGATGCGGTTTTGGTCGTAAGGCACCACCGCCTGAGTCCAGATCGTCTCGCCCACCGGGCGCATCACGAGCAGGCTGAGCAGCAGCGCCATGCCGGTGAGCACACGCGAGGGCAGGCCCTGCTGGAGTCCCAGCGCTTGACGCAGCAGCGCGAGGATGATGGCAAAACGCACGAAGGTGGTCATCACCATGAGCAGCATCGGCAGCAGACCGAGCAGCGTCATCAGGATGAGCAACTGCGTCTTGACGGTGAAGTCGGTGCTCCCGCCCTGCGTGCGAATCTGCATCAGGGCGGCGGCGTCGTCCGCGCGTGCGCCGGTCGCGGCCAGCGCCAGGCCGGCCGCGACCAGTGCCAGCACGAATGTCCCGGAGGTGCGCGGCACGAGGCGGCGTTCTCGCTTGCGCGGTTGCCGCTGGGGCGCGAGATGGCGCGTGGTGTTCATTGCGCGAGCCGATCGAGCTCGATCGCGTCGAGAGTGAGGATCTTCAGTCCGTACTGGGTTCCCGAGACGACCACCTCGGCGAGCCCGACGGGCACGCCGTTGACCAGCACCGAGAGCGGTGCGCCGGCGGCCCGGTCGAGACTGAGCACGTCGTCGGCGCGCAACGCCGCGAGCTCGCCCAGTGTGAGGCGCGCGGCGCCCACTTCGAGCGTGAGCTTCACCGGCACGCGCCGAAGCGTCTCGCGCATGGCGAGCGGGGCGGGGGCGGCCTGCTCGCCGCCGGCCGCGCGCTGGCCGCCGCCGGCAGTATTTGCGTGGCTGGGAGCGGCGTCATCGAGCCAGTCGGCGCCGAGCTCGTCGGAGGCGCTGCCCAGGGTCGCGAGGTCGTCGTGGAGCGTATCGATGGCGGCGGCATCCGGCGCGTGGGCGTCGGATGCGTTCGGAAGGTCGGCGGACATGAGGGAAGTGGCAGACATGGCGGGGTCATTCAAGGGTTTGAAAGTGCGTGAGGCACAGATGCGCCTCACGCTCGACGATGTCGGCGCTCATCAGCGGATCGTTGTCGATGCATACGAGAGCGCGCGGCATGAAGCGGACCGGCAGCACGTCGCCCGCCCTGGCATCGAGCAGGACGCCCAGCGTCAGTTCGACGTCGAGCCAGTGCGCGCTCAGGCGCACCGGAATCGCGGCCAGCTCGCACGGCGGCGTGGTGCGTTGCGCGGCGCGCTCGCCGGCGTCGGGGCCGAGCTTCGACAGCCATTGGCGGGCGTCCTCGGCGGCGAGCCGATACGCGACAGCGCCCAGCGGCGCGCCGGCGGTATGCTCGTCAGGGCCCGCGCGATCCGTGATGCTCGCGACGATCCACAGCGAGGGCGGCGTGAGACGCGGATCGGCGTCGACGTTCTCGACGACGTCCGGCGGCATCGCAGGCGCCTGGGGCGAGAGCGCCTGGCGCAGCGCGTCGAGCATCTGCCGCGCGAACCGCACGACGAAGCGCTCGTAGGTCGCCGCACGCGGTGCGATGTGCAGCGCGGGCGGGCCGACGAAGTCGTCGGCGTCGTATCGAAGCCGGAAGGCGTCGCGCAGCAGGCCCGCATCGAGCGCCACGTCGATGGATTGATCAGCGACGCGAAAACGCTGCACGATGAGGTTGCCGCCCGCGGGCGCGTTCGCGCTTACCGACATGGCCGCCACGCGCCACGCCATAGCATGGCGATGGCGCACGTGCTGCGGCAATTGGACATCGAGCCGCGCGCGCAACCGCTCGGTGAGCGGATCGAGGTGTTGCGTGGGCTGGCCGAGCCGGCACGGATCGAGGGCCCGGATATCCGGGGGCGACGTAGGCGCGTGCATGGGATTCCTATGGTGGGAGACGGTTCGCAGCGCTCGTGAGCGCAGGGAAGTTCGCATCCTAATGGCCGCGCTGGGCCTTGTTGTTGGGGAATGCCCCAACCCGTCGCGCTTTGGGGGGATGCCTATTTATGGCGATAGTGGGCGTGCGTAAAGTGCGGGGTCTTTCAGGCGAAACCCATACGGGGGGACGCCGCGGCCAACGATGGAGAACTGAATGCCCGTCTCGATGACACAAGCGCTGACCAACGAGTTGCATCGCATGCACGCGACACAACGCGAGCTGGGCCGGGCGGCCGGTGCGAGCGAGTCCGATCTCGCGCACGCCGGCACGTCCGGCGCCCCCGATTTCGGTGCCATGCTGCGCGGCGTCGATGCCGCGCAGCGCGAAGCGGGCGAGCGCATGATGGCGGTCGACCTGGGGCACAGCAATGACCTGACCGGCGCCATGCTGGCAAGTGCGCAGGCCGAACTCTCGTTCTCGATGCTGATGAAGACGCGCGACAAGGTTGTCGGCGCCGTCGAGGAACTGGTGCGCATGCCGTTCTGAGCCGGTGCCGCACCGCAGGCCGCCCGGGTGCGGCCCCGACTGTGGTCCCGACTGCGGCCCGGCGGCGCAACGTCGACGCCGGATTCAGCGGTACAGCGCCGGCGATACAGCAATACAGTGCTGCGGCAGCGCGGGGCCGGCCGGCGGACCTCGCCGATGTCTGCCGCCGGCTAGCCGTTCGCCGCCCGGCCGGTCAGCTTCGAGGCCAGCGCGAGCAGCGTGCCGCTCACCGCCATCGACACCACGCCCATCGCCATGCCCTGCCCGATGGAACCCTGCTCGAACTGTCGCCACACGAAGATCGATACCGTCTGCACGCCGCTCGGGGCGAGCAACAGCGACGTGACGAGCTCGCGCGATGCGATCGCGAACACGATCATGAGCGATGCGCCGAGCGCCGGCATCACGAGCGGCAGCGTAATGCGCCGCAGGGCAACGCCGGAGGACGCGCCATGCACGCGCGCGGCCGCCTCGAGCGAGGCCGCCGTCTGACGCAGCGCCGCGCTCGTGTAACGCACCGGGTAGGGCAGCAGCAGGCAGCTATACGACAGCAGCAGAATGCCCCAGGTGTTGTATGGCGTGACGGGCCAGAACGGCAGGTTCCACGCGAGGATCAGCCCCACCCCCACGACGACGCCCGGCAACGCGTGCGGCATGAGCGACAGGCCGTCGATCGCCAGGCGCCCGCGCATCGTCGACTTCACGACGCACCACGCGCACAGAAATCCCAGCACCCCGGTGACGAGCGACGTGCCCAGCGCGAGCGACAGGCTCGTTGCCAGCGCATCGAGCCCTTCCGCGCCCTGGCCGAGCAGCGCCGCGAAGTGCGCCGTCGTGAGGTTGGTCAGCGAAAGCCCCCCGGAGAGCGTGCCCGAGAATGCCGTCGCGAGAATCGAGAAGAGCGGCGCCACGGTCGCGACGAGCGCCACCCCTCCGAAGCCGCACAACACCGGCACGCGCCAGCGTCCCAGCGCGCGCGGCGGCGAGGCGATCGGCTTGCCCGTCTGCGTCTCGAAGTCCTTGCCAGCGGCGAGCCGATGCTGCAGCACGAACGCGAGGAGCGCGATCGCGGCGAGCACCATCGACAGCAGGGACGCGCCCGGCAAGTCGATCGGCCAATCGGCGAAGCGGCCCTCGATGGCCGTGACCAGCACGTCGAAGCCCGCGCGCGCACCGAGCGCGGCCGGCGCACCGAACTCCTCGATCGCCATCGTGAACGCCAGCAGCAGGCTGGCCGCGAACGCGGGCAGCGCCAGCGGCAGGCTCACGCGCGCAAACGCCCGCCACGCCGACGCCCCATGTACCCGGGCCACGTCAGCGAGCCGCGCGCCGGTGGTGGCCAGCGCGCGCGACACGGCGAAGTACACGACCGGGAAGATGTTAAGCGTCATCACGAAGACGAGGCCCGGCAGCGAGAAGAGGAAGCGTCCGGCATCGAGCCCGGCGAGTTGCTGAGCGTAGCCGCCCGTTTGCAGCAGGAGCATCCAGCCCAGCGCCGCGAGGTATGGCGGCACGAGAAACGGCAACAGAAAGCACAGATCCCAGAGCCGCGCGCCCGGCACGTGGAACAGCCCGCGCACCGCGCCCAGCGCGCCGCCCACGAGCGCGGTGCCGAGCGCGACCGAGAGTCCCAGTCGCAAGGTGTTGGTCACCAACGGCCACGTGCTGGCGTGCGAGAGCGTGGGCCACACGGCGGAGAACGGCGCGCGCAACGCGTCGAGCGAGCCTTGCGCCAGGTGCGGAAACACCGCCTGCAGCACAACGAACGCGAGCGGCAACGCCACCACGACGGCGAGCGCCGCGAGCGTCGCCGCCGGCAGTAGTCGAAGCGATTTCACCGTCAGTGCTGGCCGTTGAGTCTGGCGAAGCGAGCCAGGACTTCGGCGCGCGACGCACCCGACGACCGGGCGTCGCCTTGCGGCAGCAGACGCAGGTCCTTGAACGATGCGCGTTTGATGGCGATGTCCTCGCGCGCGGGAATGAGCCACGCCTCGGCGACCATCTGCTGTCCTTCTTCCGAGAGCACGTAGTCGATGAACTGGCGCGCCTCGTTCTGCTGCCTGGAGGTGTTGAGGATCATCATCGGGCGCGGCGCGATGACCGTGCCGCTGGTCGGGAAGATCACCTTCACCGCTTCGCCGTTCGCCGCCGCCGCATACGCGACGTAATCGACCGCGCCGAACACGGCCGCCTTGGCGCCTTGGAGCACCGGGTTGAGCGCTTGCGCATTCGGACCGGAGACGACCATGCCGTTGCGCTTGAGCTCGTCGAAGAGCTTCCACGCCTCGCCGCCCAGACGCGCCTGCAAACCGAGCAGCAGATCAGCCGACGCACCCGAGAGCGCGGGGTCCGGCATGGTGACGAGATTGCGATAGCTCGGCTGGGTGAGGTCGCGCCAGTCGTGCGGCTCGGGCGTGCCGGACTTGGCGTTCCACACGATGCCGAGCGCGGACAAGCCTTGCGCAACGTAGTGCGTGGTTTTGAACGGTGCCGGCACGCGCGCGGCATTGGCGCTCTGGAACGGCGCGAGCCAGCCGCGCTTTTCCAGATCCTGAGCGGTGTCCCACGAGGCCGAGATGAGCACGTCGGCGCGCGGGTTGGCCTGCTCGGCTTCGATGCGGGCCATCACCTTGCCCGTCGTGGCCTGAAACACGTCGACCTTGATACCGGTCTTCTTCTCGAAACCTGCGGCGAGCTTCTTGCTCAGGTTGCCGGGGCCGGCGGTGTAGACGGTCAGCGCATGCGCATGTTGCACGCCGACGCTTGCAGCAAAGGCCATGGTGAGTGTCGCGATAATTTTGCGGTGGAGCATTATGGGCTACCTCGTAATACGTTTGTCAACGCGCCCGTGGGCGAGGATCACGATCTGGTCGGCCAGCGCCTCGGCTTCCTCACGATCGTGCGTCACGTAGACGGCCGTGGTGCCAAGGCGCGAGAGCAGCGCGCCGATGTCGGCGCACAAACGCGTGCGCAGATCGCGGTCGAGGTTCGATAGCGGTTCGTCAAAGAGCAGCAGGCGTGGCGCCGCGACGATCGCGCGCGCGAGTGCAACACGCTGTTGCTGACCGCCGGAGAGCGACTGCGGGCGGCGCGCGCCGAAACCGGCCAGGCCGACGAGCGCGAGCGCCGCTTCCACGCGCTCGGCGCGCTGTGCACGACTGATGTGGCCGCGCATCTCGAGCGGGAACGCCACGTTGGCGGCAACCGTCATGTGGGGCCACAGCGCGTAGTCCTGGAACACCATGCCCAGCGTTCGGCGCTCCGGCGCGAGGCAGACGGTGTCGCTTGCGACGAGCGTGTCGTCGAAGCGAATCTCGCCCGCGGTTGGCGCAAGCAGGCCGGCGAGCAGCCTGAGCAGCGTGCTCTTGCCGCAGCCCGACGGGCCGAGCAGCGCGGTGGTCGTGCCTGCCGGCACGTCGAGATCGACGCCGTCGAGCACGCGCACCGCACCGAAGTGCTGGTGCAGTGCGCGCACCGAGACGGCGACACCCGCTGACGCCCCATTCGGGGCCCCATTCGGAGCCCCATTCGACGTCCCATTCGGAGCCCCATTCGACGTCCCATTCGACGTCCCATTCGACGCGCCCGCCGATGCGCTCGCCGATGCGCCCGCCGATGCGGCCGGCAACGCCGCTTCCGGCACGTCGTTCGATTGCGCCGTCGGCGCGACGCGCCGAAGCGCGTGAGTGTCGCCTGTCATCAGAACGTGTGCTTGATGCCGGCCATCGTGCCGAACTGGTTCTTGCCGGCAACGACGTTGGCGCCGAAACCGTTCAGGCCGAGATCGGAGCCGTTGCGGTTCACGACGTAACCGAGATTCACGTAGACGTCGGTGCGTTTCGAGAAGTTGTAATCGGCGCTCACCTGGAACGACAGCGGATCGCGGTTGGTCCCGTAGAAGTCCTGGTACATCGCCGTCGCCGACAGGTCGAGCGCCGGCGTGGCGTGCCATGTCGTGCCGAGCCAGTAGTAGCTCGAGGCTTCGACCGGGCTCCTGTTCAGCGCCGAGAGGTGGATCGCCTTCGCATTCAGGTAGCGATAGCCGGCGTACAGGTCCACGCGTTGCAGCGAGACCTGTGCGGCCGCCGCAATGCGGCGATCGACGTTGCCTTCATAGCCGCCGACCTTCGCGGTCATGGCCGCATTAGGCAGCACCGAGCCTCCGTTCTTCTGGTCGTAGGCGAGCACGAACGACAGCGGGCCGCTGGCGTAGCGAATGCCGGCGTCGACGACTTGCGCGCGGCGGTTGTCGCCCGGCGTTGCGCTGCCGAAGCTCACGTCGTCATAGCCCTTCGAGTACTGGATCATCGCCTCGAACCCACCGAACTTGCCGGTGTAGCGCAGGCTGTTGTCGAGCCGGTCGGAGAACGCCGTGTCCTGCATCTTGATGGCGTACACGGCGTTGTTCAGCGGATTGAACTTGCTCACCCAGTCGAGGAACACGCCGCCCTGACGGCCGATGGTGAACGTGCCGATGGACTGGTTCGACAGCCCCACGTAGGCCAGACGGCCGAATTCGCGCCCACCTTGCAGCGACTGCCCGTTGCCGAGGTTGAAGCCGTTTTCGATCAGGAACAGCGCCTTGTTGCCGCCGCCGAGGTCTTCGGTGCCTTTCAGGCCCCAGCGCGAGCCGGCGAGGTTGCCCGAGGTGACGCGCGAGAGGCTGACGGTGTTGCCGGCGCTGTTCTTGTCGGCATTGGTGAGGAATTCGACGCCCGAATCGATCAGCCCGTAGAGCTGAACGTTGGACTGGGCCAGAGCGGGCATGGGCAGGCCGCCGGCGAGCGCCAGGCAGCACCCCGCCGCCGCGATGCGGAAGTTGGGTTTCATTACAGGGTCCTCTTTGGGATTAAATTGAGCCGCCAATGTAGGCGCCCAACATGTCGCGAGCATGACAATCGATCGCCATCCGAAATATCGGGTGAGGGCGGTGGTGAGAGCGGGGGGGAGAGCGATGGTCGGGGGCGAGGGTTGGGGGCGAGGACCAGGGCGGACGTGCCGTGAGGGCCGGGCGGCGCGGAACACGGCGAGGTCTCCACCCGCGGGAGAAGGCGCTGCAAACGCGAACGGCCGGCGCGTGGACGCCGGCCGTTCGCCGTCAGAAAGCCATGTGGCGCGCCCTGGCGCTACGCGGCGGGGGTGCCGGGCAGGGTAATGGTGAAGCGCGCGCCGCCGAGCGGCGAGGTGTCGACGCCCACGCGGGCGCCGTGCAGCAGCGCGATGCGGCGCACGATGGCGAGCCCCAGGCCGAAGCCGCCGGTGGCCCGGTTGCGGCTGCTGTCGAGCCGGTGGAACGGCTCGAAGATGCGCGTGCGTTCGGGCGGCGGCACGCCTTCGCCGTCGTCGTCGACGTAAATCATGATCTCGCCGCTTTCGCACGTTTTCGCACCGCAGACGATGCGCCGCGTGGTGTGGCGCATGGCGTTGTTGAGCAGGTTCTGTACGGCGCGCGCGAGCAGCTTCGGCTCGACCTGCACGCAGTCCGCGCCGGGTTCGGCGGCAATGTCGAGCGTGATCGAGCGCGCCGCCAGCACTTCGGTGCAATTCGCGGCAAGGCTGTCGAACATCAGGCGCAACGATACGGTATGGCGCGTGGGCGGCGCAGTGATCTGGTCGAGCCGCGCGAGCGAGAGCAGTTCGGTGACCAGTTCGTCGAGCTCGCGAATGTCGCCCTTGAGCGCGTTGATCCGCTCCTCGCCGTCGGGCAGGTGACGCCGCTGCTGCAGGATTTCCAGCCCGAAGTCGAGGCGCGCGATGGGGGTGCGAAGTTCATGCGAGACCGCGTTGATCATGTCCTTCTGCGTCTTGATGGAGTGCTCGATGCGGTCGGCCATCGTGTTGAAGACGCGCACGAGCGCACTGAGGTTCGAGAAACGCGACACGCGCGCGCGCGCGCTGAAGTCACCCTCGCCGAAGCGGCGCGCGGCGCGATTGAGCGCCTGCACGTCGGTCCAGTACCAGCGCACCCAAGTGAGCACCGCGATCAGCATGAGTAGCGCGAGCAGTGCATAGGCCAGGTAGTTGATCTGCTTGAGGCTCAGGTCGGTGCCGGTCGTGGAGGTGAGCACCCATTGCGAGTCGCGAAGCCGCATGGCGTAGTGATCGCCGTCGGTATCGTTGGCTACGGGCAGCCCGGCCTCGAGGTCTTTGCGCACGGACTCGCGCGGCAGCGGGAAATCCTTGAGCGGCCTGATCTCGAGCGTGTCGTTGCCGCGGGCGCCGAACTCGGCCACGAATGCCGGCCAGTCGGCCTCCGGGATCTGGCCCAGAGCGCGGTTGACCAGCCAGGCATAGCCGCCGAGCTGGGCTTGCGCGGCGCGGTTCATGGTGTCGTAGAAGACGGTGCCGAAGGTGTGCGTGATCAACAGGATGGCCGCGACCACCGAGACGCCGACCAGGGCATAGAGCTTCAGAAGAATGCGAAACATGATTCAACTCTCCCACGCGGACGGGCTGAACAGATAGCCCCGTCCCCACACGGTCTTGATGCGTTGCGGCTCGCCGTCCGTGTCTTCGAAGCGCTTGCGCAACCGATAGATGCCGACATCGACCGTGCGGTCGATGCCGTCGAATTCGATACCCCGCAACTGTTGCAGGATCTCGTCGCGGGTCACGACGCGGCCCGCGCCGCGCGCCAGAATCAGCAGCAGGCTGAATTCGTTGGACTTGAGCTCGACGGGGGCGCCGCGCCAGAACACGGTGCGATCGCGCGGCACGATACGCAGTTGGCCGAACGTGAGTGCGTCCTCGCCCTCGACCACCGGCTCGGCCGGCGGCAGCGATCGACGCAGCAGCGCGCGCAAACGCGCGAGCAGCAGTCGCGGCTCGACCGGTTTGACCACGTAGTCGTCGGCGCCGACTTCGAGGCCCGCGACCTGGTCGTAGGTGTCCTCCCGCGCGGTGAGAATGAGGATGGGCGTGGTGCTGAGCGCGCGCAGCTGGCGGCAGATCTCCATGCCGTCCATGCCGGGCAGCATGAGATCGAGGATCACGATATCCGGCGCAAACGCGCGAAAACGTTCGAGCGCCCGGGCCCCGTTGGCCACCACCATCACTTCGAAGCGGTACGCGTGCAGATATTCCGTGACCAGCGCGGCCAGGCGCGCATCGTCTTCGACCAGTAAGACACGGTACATGGCCGTATTCCTTTCCTGTTATGTGCCGTGCCGCCATCGCGGCGGCACTCCCGTGAGGCGCATTCTACTGCCCCGAAACCCTGCCGGGCGGGCGTTTCAAACCTGCGAACAAATGAAAACATTTGTTCACAAAGCTCCTAAATCGAATAACAGCCAAGGCGGCGCTTCGCGCCTACCATGCGCTCAACTTGCCGTCCCTGCGCAGGTTTCCCTTTCCCGGAAAAGACAGAAGTTCAACGGATCTTGTAGGAGTGCCATGAAAAGCCGTCACCATCGTCGCCACTGCCGCCCCCTGTCCCGCTTCGCCGCTGCGGGCGCCGCCGGGCTCGCGCTGGCCGGCGCCGCCTCGCAGGCGCATGCCGTCGATCCGGCGCGCTACAGCGGCATCCAGCCCGACCAGAGCCTGCCCGCGAACAAGCCGGAGAGCGGCTACGAGTTCACGATCGGCGGCGGTGTGGGCTACTCCCCCCGCTATATGGGCAGCGACGAGTACCGCGTCACGCCCGCGCTCAACCTTGCGCTGCAAACGCCGTTCGGCGTGTTCGTCGGCCTGGGCGGCGTCGGCTACCGCCTGACATTGCCCGCCGGGTTCTTCGTTTCGGCCGCGCTGTCTTACGACGAAGGCCGCAAGGACCGCAAGAAGAGCCTCGACACTGGCTCGGACAAACTGCGCGGCATGGGCGACGTCAAGGGCTCGGTGCTCACCACGCTGCAGGCCGGCTATGCGATCGGCGACGTGGCCGTGGTGAGCGTGGCCACCGACATTCCGCTGTCCCACCGCGATCGGGGCAACGTCTACCGCCTGGCCGTGGACGGCATCGTCTACAAGACGCCGACCGACTCCGTGGGCCTGGGTGCCACGGCGCACTTCGCGAGCGGCAAGTATGCGCAGACGTATTTCGGCGTGACGGCCGACCAGAGCCTGAATTCGGGCTTCCGGCAGTACGCGCCCGGCGGCGGCCTCTACGGCGTGAGCCTCACCGCGAACTGGACCCACAGGTTCACCAAGCACTGGAGCACCACGGTGGCCGGCGGCGTCATGCGCTATACCGGCAACGCCTCGAAGAGCCCGATCGTGTTCAACAAGACCAACTACCAGGCGGCGGCGACGCTCAACTACACGTTCTGACGAGCGCGTTCGCCGCGCGCCGTTTCTTCTCGTTCGATGTGTCCGATGCAGCGGATGCATCAGCGGCACCCTGATGTATAGCGAGGCCATTGCCATGCGAATTCTTGTGACCGGCAGCACCGGTTTTGTCGGCGGCGCCGTCGTCGCCCAGCTCCTCAAGGACGGGTTCGGCCCGTCGTTGCTACTCCTCGTGCGTGCGCGCACGACCGGCGACGGACTGGCGCGCGTGCGCGCAGCGATGGACCGCTTTCGCGTGCCGCCCGTGCATCGGCTCACGCTCACCGAGGCGAATATCGTCTGCGGCGACCTCGCACAGCCTGCGAGCTTCGAGGACGATGCCCGCATGCGGCGGGTAACCCATGTCATTCACGCCGGCGCCATCGCCAGTTTTTCACCGCACCCCCAGCTCGAATCGGTCAACGTCGCCGGCACGCTGGCCCTCGCGCGCGCCGTGGCGGCGTCGCCGGTGCTCGAACGGTTCGTTCACGTGGGCACTGCCATGGCATGCGGCGACGAGTGGGCGGGCGTCGCCGGCGTCGTCGGCGAATCGCACGAGCTCGCCCGTGCCGAACACCAACTGGTGCCGTACACGGCTTCCAAGGCGGAAGCGGAGCGGCGCCTGCGGCGCGAATGGCCCGGGCTGCCGCTGGTGATCGCGCGGCCATCGATCGTCGTGGGGCACACGCGGCTGGGCTGCGAGCCGTCCGGCAGCATCTTCTGGATGTTTCGCATGGTGCAGTTGCTGGGTGCGTTCACGTGCGCGCTGGACGATCGTCTCGACGTGGTGCCTGTGGATTTCTGCGCTGACGCGCTCATCGATCTTGCGTTTTTGCCGCATCTGCGGCACGACCTGTATCACGTGTCGGCGGGCGCGGCGAGCGCGCGCACGGTCGGCGAGATCGAGGCGGCGCTCGCGAAGGCGCGCGGCGTACCGCCGCTTGGCGAGCGTTTTCGCCGCATCGGCGAGCAGGACATCGAGCGGCTTACGCCCGCACTCGCGCATCAGCTCGGGCACGGCAACGGCCGGCTCATGGCCAAGGCGCTGCGCCGCTACGGCGCGTTCGCGGCGCTCGACTACGTGTTCGACAATCGGCGCCTGCTCGACGAGGGCGTGCGCGCGCCCACGCCCGTGACCGATTACCTGGAAGTGTGCGTGCGCTCGTCCGAGGCGACCCCGGTTGCCGAGCAGATGGCGTGGGATTTCAAATGAGGCCGTAGGAGATCGGCCTGACGCGCCGGTCCGGTGGGCCGTGCGACGAGTGCCGCGGGGCGTTCGATGGGGTCGCCCGCGCGTGTCACCGCACGGTCGCCGGATCGGCGGCGTCGCCCCGGAAACACTGCTCGAGAAAGCGCTCGGTCGGGCGCGACAGTGCGTCGGCATGCGGCACGAGCGCGGTCAGCAGCCGCTTGAGGCCGTGCGGCGGGTCGATGCGCACGGCCGCCAGCGCGGCGTCTTCGTGGCGCATCGACATGGCCGACACGAAGCCCACCCCCATGCCGGCCCGCACCGCTTCCTTGATACTCTCCACCCCGGCGAGCTCCAGCGCCACGCGCGGCGTGAGTCCCGCGACCGAAAACGCCCGCGCCACGAGGGCGCGCACGCCCGAACCCGGCTCACGCAGGATCAGCGGATAGTCCGCGATGCGCTGCAACGACGCGCCTTCCGGCTGCTGTGCGAGCGGATGATCGGCCCGCGCGATGGCGACGATCTCGTCGTCGCGCCACGGACGCACGGCGACCTCCGGCGACAGGCCGGGCGGCACCGCGCCCTCGATGAAAGCGACGTCGAGCCGCTCGAGCTGCGCCACGATCTCGCTGGTGTTGCCGTCGATGATATGCAGCGCCACGGCCGGATAGCGCTGGTGGAACGCGGCAATCACGTAGGGCAACAGATAGCTTGCCGGCGTGGTGCTCGCGCCGATACGCAGCGCACCCGTTTCCATGCCCCGCAAGCTGTCGCGCAGCGCCAGCGCCTGGCGATAGTCCTGGCGCAGTTTATTCGCGTATACGGCGACCTGCTCGCCTACGGGGGTGAGCCGGATGCCGCGCCCGTCGCGGCGGTACAGCGGCTCGCCGAACGACTCCTGCAGCAGCCGCAGTTGGCCCGAAACCGCGGGCTGCGAGAGGTGCAGCGCCTGCGCCGCGTGACTGATGTTGCCCAACTCGGCCACCGTCGCGAACGTCAGCAATTGATCCGGAGTCATGTCGAATGCATCGGCTAAGGTGATGGTTGGCTCTCATCATAGCGATTATTCGGATAATTGGCGCGCCGCGGGCGCGACAGACGCCGGACAGACGCCGGCAACGGGGCGCAACGGGTGACAACGAGTGGCAGCGGGTGGCAAGGCAGCGGGCGGCGTCAGCGCGCGGGCCGCTGCGAGGCAATCAGCGTTTGCACGTCATGCCACCGCGGAGCGTGGGCGCCCGTGCGCGTGCATGCGAGTGCGGCCGCTGCCGCGGCGCGGCGCAGATGCTCGGCCACGCTCGCCCGCGGCTCGCGCGACAGGCTCGCGAGCCAGCCGCCGATCGCGGCGTCGCCCGCGCCGACAGTGTCGGCCACTTCGACCCGGTAAGCGGGTTGATCGAGCGTGATGCCATCGGGCAGGCGCAGTTGCATGCCACGCTCGCCATCGGTCAACAGCACGCTGGCGCGCGGTGCGATGCGGTGCACTTCGACGAGTGCGTCGGCGTCCGCGCGGCCGGCAAAGAGCGCGCGCAGGTCCTCCACCGAAAGCTTGAGCCAGCGGGCAAGCCGGGCCATCCGCACAAAGGTCGCGAAGTAGCCAGGCCCCATGAGGTTGCGCAGATTCGGATCGAAGCTGATCGCAACGCCGCGCGCGTGCAGCGCCTCGGCCAGCCCGATGAGCCGCGAGGCCAGCGGCTCGCGAACCAGGCTGATACAGCCGAAATGCGCGATGCGCGCCGCAGCCTCCCAGCCGTGCGGGAGCGCTGCCGGATCGAACGCAAGGTCGGCCGCCCCCTCGCCCAGAAAAAAATACGCCGGTGGATCGTGGCGATGCACGACGGCGACGAGCGCGGGCGCGTCCACGGCCTGCCGGTAGCGCGCATCGAGTCCGGCCTCGTGCGAGAGCGCGAGCAGTTCGGCGCCGAACGGCGCGTGCGTGCTGATCGCGCCGCCGAAGCCCGTAGGCACGCCCATCGCGGCGCATACGCGTGCAACGTTCCAGCAGGCGCCGCCGGCGCGGCTCACCCACTGGCGGCCGTCGCCATCGGGCTGGCGAATCAGATCGGTGAGGGCTTCGCCGAAGACGACAAGGGCGGGCAGGGGCATGACAGGGCGCACAGGGCAATGACGGTCGTCAGCATACCCGTTGTGAGGCCGCGCGGCGACCGTCATGGTGCCGAGGTGCCGCCGTGCCCTCATGCGCTCCGGCCCTAGCGACCGCGCAGCAGCAGCGCGAGCCCGGCGGCCAGCACCACGAGATTCACCGCCTTCACGAACTGCTGGCGCGACAGGCGCAGCGTGATGTGCCTGCCCAGCCACATGCCGGCCGCCATCGCCGGGATCAGCGAGACGGCGTTCATCAGCATCGGCAGACTGGCATAGACCCCGGCGAGCAGGAACATGGCCGCGCGCACGAGGGTGCTCAGGCCGATGAGCGTGGCTTGCGTGACGCGCATCGCCTCCACGCGTTCGAGTCGGCTCGTCAGGTAGATCGCATAGAGGAAGCCGCCGCTGCCGAACATGGCGCCGAGCATGCCGCCGGCCGCGCCGAACGGAATCGCCCACGCCTGCGAGAGGCGGGATTTCGCGCGCGGCCCGACGAGTGAGAACACCGCGTAAGCGCAGATGAACCAAGCCAACGCACGCAACAGGACGTCCGGCCGCAGATGCAGCAGCAAGGTCGCGCCGGCCACGCTGCCCACGATGATTGCCGGCAACAGGCGACGCAGCTCGCCGGTGTCGGCCTCGCGCACGTTGCGCAAGACGCTGCCGGAGGCGGCGCCGAAGTCGAGCAGCGCGAGCATTGGCACGATCTGGGCGACCGGCATCGCACAGGCGAGCACGGGGCTTGCAACCAGCGCGGTGCCGAAACCGGCGATGCCGAAGATCACATAGGCGACGATGACGGCGGCGCTCATCAGCAGCCAGTCGCCGGCGGCGGGCAGTGCGCTGATGAATGTGTCGACGAGCGGAGCGGACAGCGAGACGGGCATGGCGAGCTACCGTAGCAAGGCAGGAAGGACGGAGGAGCCGCAAGCCGCATGGCGTGCGGGGCTGCCGTCAGCATAGGGCGGCCGGCGGGCGCGGCGCCAATATAGAATGTGGCGGTGTTCGATCTCGAAACGGCATGGTCATGGTGTCGCTGCGGCAGTTGCGGTATTTCCTCGAAGTCGTCGACGCGGGTGGATTCAGCGCGGCGGCCGAGCGTCTGTTCGTCGCCCAGTCGGCGCTGAGCCGGCAGATCTCGGAGCTTGAACGGGAATTGCAGGCCGTGCTGCTCGAGCGCTCGTCGAAGGGCGTGACGCTCACGCCGGCCGGGCGCACGTTCGTCGACGAGGCGCGGCGCGTGCTCACCGAACTCGAAAGCTCGGTCGCGCTCACCCGCAGCGTCGCGCGCGGCGAGCAGGGCACGGTGCGCCTTGCGCACTCCAGTTCCGTGCCGTTTGCCGGAGCGCTGGCTGCCGCCCTTCGCGCGCACCTGCAGGCCAACCCCGGTGTGAGCGTCGACATCTCGACGCTGTCGTCCGAACAACAGCAGGACGAAGTCGAGGCCGGGCGCATCGACCTCGGGCTGGTGCGGCTGCCCGTGCTGCGTCCTGCGCCGTCGCTCGTTTGCGAGACGATGGCACGCGAGCGGCTGCTGTTGGTCGTGCCGCCGGGGCATGCGCTGGCGCGGCAGACCTCGGTCAGTGTGGCGGCGCTCGCTTCGGAGCCGTTCGTCTCGCTGCCGCATCGCGAGCGTGGCGGCCTGAGCTACCGGGTGGCCCAGCTGTGTCAGCAACACGGATTCTTTCCGACGGCGGCGATGGCGACCTCGCGCAAGGTCACGCTCGTCAATCTCGTGGCCGCGGGCTTCGGCGTAGCCATCGTGCCCGAGAGTCTGGCGGCGCTCGTGCAGGCCGACGTGCGGCGCGTGGCACTGGAGGACGCGAACGCGCACAGCGAAGTCGCCTTGTTGCGCCGGCGCGATGCCGGCGCACTGGCCATTGCCGTGGGCGAGGCGCTCGCCAAGGCGCTGCGCGGCGCGGGCAGTTGCGCGCCAAGCCCGGCGAGCGCCGCCGTGGGTTCCATGTAAATCCGGTGTACTCCCGATCGGATTCGAGCGTAAGTCCAACGTAAGCCCCGCGTGAGAGGGTGCCCCGATAACGTCGGAAGGGGCGAGGAAACCCTCAAGTCGCCCGTTTTTTCTCCCGTTATACTTTTCGACACACCAGCGTGTGGCGCGAGCGCCCGAGCGGCATTTTCGCGGGCAAGCTCAAGGCTTTGGAGGCGATGGCCCTGCGAAGCTCGCGCACTCGTCATAACAAGCAGATCAGAGATGCGAGGAGACTGACGATGGGGCTTTTCACGCGCAATCGGGGTGCTGCGCAGACCGTCAACATCATGAACGAGGTGGCCAGGAGCGCCGGCACGCTCGGCATCGAGCTGTGCGACATTGCCGGTAACGTCGACGAAATCGCCGTCCGGACGAAGCGGCAGGCCGAGGTCTTCCAGGAACTGCGTCGCGCCGCTGCCGACACCAGCGAAGGGAACCAGCGCATCGCCGCGGCCGCTCGCGAGGCCCGCGACGTGGCCGATCGCGCCAGCGCCGAGATTGCCGCCTCGCGCAGCACGGCCGACGCATCACTTGCCTCCATTCATGGCCTCGTCGAAGGCGTGTCCGGCATGGCCGAGGAAATCGGCGGTCTGCGCGAGGCGCTCGCACATGTGGGCAAGGTGGCCGAGGGCATCTCGGTGATCGCCCGCCAGACCAATCTGCTCGCGCTGAACGCCGCCATCGAAGCGGCGCGCGCGGGCCAGGCCGGACGCAGCTTCGCCGTGGTGGCCACCGAAGTCAAACAACTCGCCAGCAAGACGGCCGAGGCAACGCAGCAGATCGAACAGACGCTTAGCGCACTCGCGGAGCGCACCGAGCGCCTCATGCGCGAGAGCAACGCGAACGTCTCGCGCGCGAACGACGCGCGCGAGGGTACGCGCGCGATTGCGAGCGTGATCGAGACCGCCGGCACCGCGCTCGACACGTTCGATCGGCAGGCGGGCCAGATCGCGCAGGCGAGCGAGGCCATCGAGCACGAGTGCGGCACGCTCGCCGCGCACGTCGACGAAATGGCCGACGGCGTGGCGCATTCGGCCGAGCACGTGGAGAGCGCGCGCGAGCGCATCAACGGTCTGCTGTCGGTCTCGGAGCAATTGATCGGCCTGATCGCCGAGGCGGACGTGGAAACCGAGGACACGCCGTTCATTCGCGCGGTGCGCCGTGCGGCCAAGCAGGTTGGCGAGGCTTTCGAGGCGGCGCTCGCCAAGGGCAGGATCACCGAGCAGGAGTTGTTCGACCGCCGTTATCAGCCGATTCCCGGCTCGAACCCGCAGCAATTGATGGCGAGCTTCACGCGCTTTACCGACGAGACGCTGCCTGCCATCCAGGAGCCCTTGCTCGCGCTCAACGACCGCATCGCGTTCTGCGCGGCCGTGGACGAGAACGGCTATTTGCCCACGCATAACCGCAAGTTTTCGCAGACGCCGACCAACGACCCGGTGTGGAACGCCGCCAACTGCCGCAACCGCCGGCTCTTCAACGACCGCACCGGCGCGGCGGCCGGGCGCAACACCAAACCGCTGCTGCTGCAAACCTATCGTCGCGACATGGGCGGCGGCCAGTTCGTGGTGATGAAGGACGCTTCCGCGCCGATCTATGTGAATGGCCGTCACTGGGGCGGCTTCCGGATTGCTTACCGGGTAGCCCGGTAGTCGGCCTGCGCCCCGGTTCGGCCCAATGAAAACGCGCCGCCGACAGCGATGTCGGCGGCGCGTTCGTTTTCCAGCACGGCGCGGCACGGCGCGCGCCGCGGGCGTCGATCAATAGGCGTACCAGCGGCCGTGGCGCCAGTAGCCGTGGCCGTAGCGGCCATAGTACGGGCGGCCGTAATACACCGGCGGCGGGCCGTAGTAGGCCGGGGCCGGCGCCACGTACACGGGCGGCGGCGCCACATAGACCGGCGCAGGCGGCGCCACGTAGACCGGCGCGGGCGCATAGACCGGTGCCGGTGCGATCAGCGGCACGCCAATGCCGATACCGACGGAGACGTGCGCCTGCGCCGTCCCGATCGCACCCGCCGCGAGCGCGATCCCGGCGACGGCAAGGGCGGCAAACTTGGTTTTCATGACATTTCTCCTGCGACTTGGCAGCGTACTGATGACAGCGCCCGGACCGGCACCATGCCGGCCGACGCGCCCGGTGCCCGCCGGCACCCTGGTTCGTCAGATTCCTTGGCTTAACTGTACTGAAGTTCCGAATCGCGAGCGTGGCGCAATTGTTGCAAAGTATGCGCGGTCCCGGACAGTGGGGAACGTTCGGGCGTAGAAAAGCGGCCGCCAAACGTGTGAATCAGGCCCCTATTCTATTCATAATCAACGATTTGCGTTCGTTTCGGTTGACACGATCGGGCGCGGCGGGAGGCCAGGGCGGGCCGGCGCCTCCCGCACTTGTTACATTCATTTACAAGGCGTGCCTGGCCCTGCCTTGGCGTGTGGCGTAAAAACAGCGGCGGATGCCGCCTCGCGCGACATCCGCCTGCTGCCGGCGCCCGCCCGGTCCGGGACCGGGAGCGCGGGCGCCTTCTCCTCCCCGCTAAAAGCTTGCGCCTGACTCGCTGGTTGAAGCGGCTTGCGCCTTATTGGTTGAAGCGGGCCTTGGCGTCGGCCACGCAGGTGTCCTTGCTGTCGCCCGAGAGCGAATCGCACCGTTCGAGTGCGGCCTTGTATCGGGCCTTGTTCGCATCGTCGTTCGCGTCCTGGCGCGCGGCGCGCGTGTCCTTGGAGGATTCACGGCTCGTGCGCATGACCTGGGCGTCGCCGTAGGCCTTCGTCTTGGCGGCCTCGGCGTCCTTCAGGCACACGTCCTTGTCATTGCCCTTCTTGTCGTCGCAGCGCAGCTTGGCGACGCGGTAGTCGGCGTCGGCCTTGGCGATAGCTGCGTCGTAGCGCGCTTTGGGGGTTTGCCTGTAATCCGCCTCGGCGTTGGCCTTGGCGATCTTCTCGTTGCCCTTGGCGTCCTCGATGCATACCTTTTTCGCGTTGTCCTTCAGGTCGTCGCAGCGCGCGGCGGCGGCCTTGTAGTCGGCTTCGGCCGACTTCTGCGCGGCGTCGTAACGGTCCTTGGCAGCGGCGTCGGCCGCGTTGGCCGAGGCGGTCCCCAGCAGGCCGGCAGCTCCCGTCGCGAGGCAGGCGCAGGTAAGCAGGTTCAAGGCAAGTCGTGACATCTCAATGTCCTCCTATCGGCTGGCGATCGTGGGAAGCGATGCCGGGGCATCGCGGATCGTGGGGGGCAATGAAATTACCGTCATTTGTTGCGATCTGCGGCGCCCTGGATGGCTTCGCCGCCGCGCTCGACGTCCTTGCCGGCGCCATGGACGGTGTTGCAGCCGGCCAGACCCAGCGCGAAGCCGCTCAGCAGTGCAATGGCGATCAGTCGTTTCATTTGGATTTCTCCTTTGAGAGGTGAGGTCGTCACAGGCGCGTGGCGGCAATGCGCTGCGCGGGGGCAGCGCCCGCCGCCGGGCGGGCCGGCGGCTCGGGGCTTACCAGAGCTTGTGCTGGTCGTTCCAGGTGTCCACTTCGCGCTCGGCGTCGGCCTTCGCCTTGCCGTAGCGCTCCTGGATCACGCCGACGAACTTGTCGCGATTGCCTTCGATCTTCAGCAGATCGTCGTCGGTCAGGTTGCCCCATTGCTTCTTGACTTCGCCCTTGAGTTGGTTCCACTTGCCCTTGATCAGATCCGAGTTCATGACCACTCCTCAATATTGGGTAGATGGGATTCTCGCGCGGCGGCGATGTCGCGCGCGGTGCCTCGCGCGTTGTTGCCGCGCCCGCAGGACGGCGGGTGATTCCATGTTAGGGAGTGCGAAATGCCCGCGCTGTCAGCCACATCACCGTCGCGGCGTAGGCGGAATCGGGTTGCGCTGTCGGCGTATTCCCACGAGCAGCGGGTTTCAGGCGGGGCGCTCGTGCTCGGCCACGTCGGCGCTCGAGTCGTCGGCCGGCGCTGCGGCGGCCGTCTCATGCGCCTCGGGGCGTGCGGGGCCGTGTACGGCGGGGGCGGTACTTTCAGTGACTTCCGTGGCGATCTCGGGGGCGTCGGCCGGGTTGCACAGCGGCAGCACGACCTGGATCTCCGTGCCCAGCCGCTGCGGCAACGAATGAATGTCGATGCGTCCGCCCTTGGCCGAGACGCGCTGGCGCATGCCGAACAGTCCGTGCGTCTTGGGTTTGTTGAACTGATCCGGCGTGAGCCCGATGCCGTTGTCGATCACTTCGAGCCGCACGCGCTGATCGTCGCACGCGAGCGCGACGCGCACGGCCGTCGCCCGCGCGTACTTCGCGGCATTGGTGAGCGCCTCCTGCGCCACGCGGAACAGCACGATGGCGGTGGACTCGGGCAACGCGAAGTCGTCTTCCGGCAGATCGAGATCGAGCTCCCAGTGCTGCTGGTCGGCGGTCTCTTCGGCGAGCGAGCGCAGCGCGGTGACGAGGCCGAAGTTGATCAGCACCGTCGGGCGCAGGTTCTCGATGATGCGCCGCTTGATCTGGATGCCCGAATCGAGATTGCGTTGCGCGCGCGCGAGCTTCTCCGCCACGACCGGATCGCTGCTGCGGAGCTTGTGGTGCGCCCAGGTGACGTCCATCTTGCACGCGGTGAGAATCGCGCCGAGCTCGTCGTGGAGTTCCCGCGAAAGACGCGTCTTCTCATCCTCGCTCACGTTTTGCAGGTGGGTGGCGAGCTCGTCGAGCTGCTCGGTGCGCTCGCGCACGAGCCGGTCCAGATGCGCCTGCTGCTCGTGCAGTTGGTCGCGTGCGAGCTGCTCCTGGCGCATCTGCCGCCCGAGCGTGCGAAACAGCAGGATGAACAGCACAATGGTGAGCACCGAGAGCGCGCCGGCGCTCACGGCCGAGATCACTTGATCGAAGCGGCCGTCGTCCTGCGCCACGCGCGCGCGCGCGAGTTCTCGGTTGTAGAGATCGGTGATGCCGTTTTGCACGCGCTCCATCGCGCCGATGCCGAGGTAGTCGGGCGAGAGCGCCTGCTCGAGCGTCATCGTGCCGGCGATCACGCCGGCACGCGCGGCCTCCATCGTGGCGATCCGATTGGAGAACAGTGTCATCACCGCGGCGAAGTCTTTCGTGGCCTGCGTGTCATGCACGTCTTCGTAATGCTGGATGACCAGCGCCGAGAGGTCGCGAATGCGCCGTACCGCCGACAGATAGGGGTCGAGATAGAGGGGATCCTTGGTGAGCAGATAGCCGCGCTGGCTCGAAACCACGGTCGACGTGCGCGCCATGATTTCGTTGAGCTCGTTGGCCGCCGTCATGGCCTGCAGCGCCGATTCGTAGGTGGAGGCGAGACGCCGGTGTGCCGACTCCAGCCCGACCAGGCTGCCGACCGTGATGACGATCGCGGCGATCATGGCGATGATCCAGCTGCGACGACGTAACCAGGACGTAAACAATCGAGGCATGAGGGCGTGTCGAGAAGGGTTGGGCGAAGACAATACCAATCCGCGCATATCCGCAGACTGCGTCATTTCGCTTTGATCATAAGTCGAAAATCGCCTGCACACGGGAATTGTCAGCCAATTCCTACGCAAAAACCAGAAGCGCCCGGGCAGTTCCGGAAAGCCCGTTTTTCTACCATACATTCAGCACCCGATGGATTGCGGGCCGTTCGCGCAAGCTCCGCGCGCAGGGCGAGCGAGACGTGGGGAGCGAAGAAAGTCTCCGGGAATTGAATCGACCAAGGAGAACGCTATGTTGAAGTGGGCTTTGTTGTTTGCACTGATCTCGATCGTGGCGGGCCTGTTGGGCTTCACCGGGATCGCCGCCGGTGCGGCCGGGATCGCGAAGATCCTGTTCGTGCTGTTCCTGGTGTTGTTCGTGATCTTCCTGCTGCTTGGCTTGACCGTCGCCAAGAAGATCGTCGACTAGACGGCGCGCCGCGGGGCGCGGCCGCGCGCCGTGCGCCGCAGTGACCGGGGCGGCGCGGTGTGCGTGTCGCCCGAAGCCCGTCCACAATCAAGGAGGTTGCGATGCTTCACTATGCCGTCGTGTTTTTCGTGATCGCGTTGATCGCCGCGGTTTTCGGTTTTACGGGAATCGCCGCGGGCGCGGCCGAGATCGCGAAGATCCTGTTCTTCATCTTCCTCGTGATCTTTCTGGTCACGCTGCTCTTCGGGGTGTTCCGGCGATAGCCGCCCGCACGTTGCCGTCGGGGGCGCCGGCATCGGGCGTCCCCGTTCCCGCCAATACTGACAGGAAGGAGGAATCGCACATGCATACCGCCAAGCACGCCAAGCACCATGCCTCGCAGTCGGTCGACACCGGCAAGCACGCGATGACGGGTAATGGGCACAGCAAGCCAGCGGGCGAGGACTTCCAGATCGACGTTCGCGCCTTGCGCGAGCGTGCACGCGAGCACCTCGACGACGGTGCCGTCACGGAGGACTACCGGGCCGATCGCGACGCGGTCGTCCAGATGCTCAATGAAGCGCTCGCCACCGAGCTGGTGTGCGTGCTGCGCTACAAGCGCCACCATTTCATGGCCACCGGCATTCACGCCGAGCCGGTCGCCGCGGAATTCGCCGAGCACGCGGCGCAGGAGCAGGAACACGCGGATCGCATCGCGGCGCGTATCGTGCAACTGGGCGGCGAGCCCGACTTCTCGCCCGACAGCCTGTCCTCGCGCAGCCATGCCGAATACGTGCCCGGCCAGAACCTGCGCGACATGATCCGGGAAGATCTCGTCGCCGAACGCATCGCGATTGAGAGTTATCGCGAGATGATTCATTATTTGGGCGACCGGGATACCACGACGCGGCGCATGCTCGAGGAAATCCTGGCCGTCGAGGAAGAGCACGCCGACGACATGCGTGACCTGCTCGACCGGGAGTGACGCCCATGCTGCGCGCGCACACGCCAGATAGATTCGGCCAGCCGGCCGAGGGGGAAAGTTTCTGGAGCTTAGATGTCACTGACAATAAA
Organism: Pandoraea sp. CB10b_02; assembly: GCF_002216225.1. Taxonomy (NCBI): domain Bacteria; kingdom Pseudomonadati; phylum Pseudomonadota; class Betaproteobacteria; order Burkholderiales; family Burkholderiaceae; genus Pandoraea; species Pandoraea sp. CB10b_02. The sequence goes on along the minus strand of NZ_NJGW02000016.1, from coordinate 65,629 downwards.
AATTCTGATCGCCGACGACCACGCGATCGTTCGCACCGGCTTCAAACAGTTCATCGCGGACGAATCGGACATGGAAGTGCTGGGCGAGGCGGCGAGCGGCGACGAAGTGATCCGCGCCGTGCGCGAGACGGCCTTTGATGTCGTGCTGCTGGATATCGCCATGCCTGACAAGAACGGAATCGACACGCTTCGCGTCATCAAGCAATTGCGCCCCGAGCAGGGCGTGCTGTTCTTGTCGACATATCCCGAGGCTCAGTACGCGGTCAACCTGCTGCGCGCCGGCGCCGACGGTTACCTGATGAAGGACGCCGCACCCGAGGAGATCATTCGGGCGATCCGCACGGTGGCGCGCGGCCACCGCTACGTAAGCGAAGTGACGGCCGACCTGCTCGCGCAGAAGCTCGACCAGCCGGTCGACGAGCCGATGCACGAGCAACTCTCGGAGCGCGAATTTCAGGTGTTCTGCAAGCTCGCGCAGGGCCGTACCCCCACGGAGATCGCCGACGAGCTGCACCTCTCGGTGAAGACCGTCAGCACGTACCGCGCGCGCGTGCTGGAAAAGATGCATTTGAAAACCAATGCCGATCTGACGCTCTACGCGCTCAAGAACGGTCTGATCAGTTGACGGAGAGGTTGTCATGCCAACCGGGAAAGCGGCCGCGCTCACGGGGTCCCGATTGCCCTTGAAAGTGCTGCTGATCGAAGACTCGGCGGTCATTCGCGAGAGTCTGTCCGAAGCGCTCGGATCCACGGGAATGCTTCAGGTGACAGGTGTGGCGGAGACGGCCGACGAGGCGGTCCGCACGCTCAAGGAGGACTCGTTCGACGCCGTGATCGTCGACATTCAGTTGCGGCGCGGCTCCGGCATGGACGTGCTGTCCTATCTGCATGACGCCGGCATGCTGCCCAACGTCATGGCGGTCGTCCTCACGAACTATGCGCTCGCGACGTATCGCAAACGCTGCCAGCAACTGGGCGTGCAGTATTTCTTCGACAAATCCCTCGAATTCGACCGGGTCATCGAGGTGCTCGACGACTTCGCGTCCAGCCGCCAGGCCTGAGGCGGGCCGGGGCGGCGCAGTTTCCCGTCGTTCCCATGAAATGGGAATCCACCCCTGCGTAGTGAAATCAACTCACGTTTTCTCGTTGGAGAGGGCGTGAGCCGCGCCGTTTGCGCGATTCTTGTTGCATTGCGGCACGCCGCGCGGCTTTCCCGCGTATCGACAACCCGCTTGCCGCATTTCAGGTGAATTCCAATATAAAGAGATCAAATTTTATTATTTTCAACTATTTAGGTGCATGGGCTAGAATGTCGCCTTTGTGCTAAATACCGAGTCCAGGCGGCGGCACTGCGAGTAATTTTCGGCAGTGGGGCTGCCATTTTTTTGCATGATCGAACTCCAGAACATCACCCAGCGATTTGCTGGGCCCAAGGGGCCGATCGACGCGCTCTCCAACATCAGCCTGTCGATCGAGCGCGGCGAAGTCTTCGGCATCATCGGCCGAAGCGGCGCCGGCAAGAGCACGCTCGTGCGCGTGATCAATCTGCTCAACCGCCCGAGCGACGGCACCGTGCGCGTCGACGGCCAGGACCTCACGGCAATGTCGACCGACGCGCTGCGCCAGGCGCGTCGTCGTATCGGCATGATCTTCCAGCACTTCAACCTGCTGAACTCGCGCACCGTCTACGACAATGTGGCGCTGCCGCTCGAGCTGGCCGGCACACCGGCGGCCGAGATTCGCGCGAAGGTGCTGCCGCTGCTCGAACTCGTCGGGCTGACGGCGCAGAAGGACCGCTACCCGTCGCAGATCTCCGGCGGCCAGAAGCAGCGCGTGGGGATTGCGCGGGCGCTTGCCAGCGAGCCGCAGGTGCTGCTCTCCGACGAAGCGACGTCCGCGCTCGATCCCGAGACCACGCGCTCGATTCTCGATCTGCTCAAGCGCATCAACCGTGAGCTGGGACTGACCGTCGTGCTGATCACGCACCAGATGGAAGTGATCAAGCAGGTGTGCGATCGCGTGGCGGTGCTCGACGCCGGCCGCGTGGTCGAGCAGGGCCGCGTGATCGACGTGTTCCTGCGTCCGCGCCACGAAGTCACGCGCGCCCTCATCGGCGACGTGATTTCGCAGGAGCTGCCCGCCGGCGTGCGCGAGCGCGTGGCCTCGCGCATCGGCAACGGCCACGATCATCTGTATCGTCTGGCGTTCTCGGGCGCGGGCGTGGATCAGCCGTTGCTCTCCGAGGCGATTCGCCGCTACGAGCTCGACTTCAACATCCTGCATGGCCAGATCGACGAGATTCAGGGCCAGGCGTTCGGCTCGCTTGCCGTGATGGCGGGCGGCACCCCGGCCCGTGTGGCCGAAGCCATGGCGTTCCTCGCCAGCCAAGGCGTCGTCGTTGAGGAGCTCAGCCATGTGGAGTGAAATGTTCGATCTGTTCGTCTCGTCGTTCTGGGAGACGCTGATCATGGTCGGGATCTCGGGCTTCATCGGCGCCGTGGTCGGTGTGCCGCTCGGCGTACTGCTCTATCTGACCGACCGCAATGGCGTGCTGCAGAACCTGCCGACCAATCGCATCATCGGCATCGTGGTCAACGCGGTGCGCTCGACGCCGTTCATCATCTTGCTGGTTGCCGTGATCCCGTTCACGCGACTGGTGGTGGGCTCGTCCATCGGCACGATGGCGGCCGTGGTGCCGCTCACCATCGCGGCCGCGCCGTTCGTCGCGCGCCTGGTGGAGACCGCGCTGCGCGAAGTCGATCGCGGCCTGATCGAGGCGGCGCAATCGATGGGCGCGACGACCGGCCAGATCGTGATGAAGGTGCTGCTGCCCGAGGCGCTGCCGGGCATCGTGGCCGGTCTCACCATCACGTTCGTGAGCCTGGTGGGCTACTCGGCCATGGCCGGCGCGATCGGCGGAGGCGGCCTGGGCGATCTGGGCATCCGCTACGGGTACCAGCGCTTCTTGCCCGAGGTCATGGTCACCGTGGTGCTGATCCTGATCGTCTTCGTGCAGCTCGTGCAGACGTTCGGCGACTGGCTGGTGCGCCGTCTGAGCCACAAATAACGTTTCGAATAACACCGTCGCCGGCGAGCCGGCACCCAACTCACACGCGAGGTTTTCTATGCAACGTCGTTCGATTTTCAAGCTGCTCGCCGGTGTCGGCGCCGCAACGGTTTTCGCCACGCAGTTGGCCGCGCCCGCATTCGCCGCGGACACCGTCAACCTGAAGGTCGGCGTGACGGGCGGCCCGCACGCCCAGATCTTCGATGAAGTGAAGAAGGTCGCCGCCAAGGAAGGGCTCAACATCAAGGTCATCGAGTTCAGCGACTACGTGCAGCCGAACGCGGCGCTCTCGTCGGGCGATCTCGACGTGAACAGCTACCAGCACCAGCCATACCTCGACGCGCAGGTGAAGGACCGCGGCTACAAGCTCGAGTCGATCGCCAAGACCGTGATCTTCCCGATGGGCGTCTACTCCAAGAAGATCAAGTCGCTGGCCGAGCTCAAGACGGGCGACAAGGTGTCGCTGCCGAACGACCCGACCAACGGCGGGCGCGCGCTGCTCCTGCTGCAGAAGAATGGCCTGATCAAGCTGCGCGCCGACGCCGGTCTGAAGGCCACGCCGATCGACGTCGTCGAGAACCCGAAGAAGCTGAAGTTCGTGGAACTCGACGCCGCGCAACTGCCGCGCTCGCTCGACGACGTGACGGTGGCCGTCATCAACACCAACTTCGCGATGGAAGCCGGTCTGAATCCGAAGAAGGATTCGATCGCCATCGAGGACGCCAACGGCCCGTATGCCAACGTGCTGGCAATCCGCACGGCCGACAGGAACAAGCCCTGGGTGGCCAAGCTGATCAAGGCCTATCACTCGCCGGAAGTCAAGGCGTTCATCGAGCAGAAGTTCGGCGGCTCGGTCGTCACGGCATGGTAAGGAGCCGGTGACGCCTTACCGAGGCGCCCATGAAAACGGCAACGCTTTGTGGCGTTGCCGTTTTTTTTCGTCCGAACGCCGCTGTCTTCGTCTGCTATTTCTGCGTGGTATTCCCGCGTCGTATTCCCGCGTGGTGCGACACCGGGCATTCGCGCCGCTCGCGCGCGTGTGGCAATTCCGACACTGTCACGGATTTGTCAAGGAACGGCGATAGCCTGAACGGCAACTAAAAAGGAGGGCGCCCGCGGGCGTCGTCAATGATATGCGGATATGGGCGCGAGCCGCGACCGCACGCGAAACACGGGGAAAGGGTGAGACATGCGCGGAGCATGCGGCTCGCCCGCGGTGCGTCTGAGCGCGCCCGACATCGGCCCGCACGTCGCAATGCTGTTGGCTCGATGGCGGCGCACCGCATCGACTTTCGGAGTACCTCTTGAATCCTCCCCCGTCTGTCGTCATCCGTCCGGAGCGCTTTGCCGCACCGACCGCCGGCGTTTCCGGTGCCGACCAGGCTCGTCATGCCGGCCACGGCGATGACGATGAGAGCGCGATCCTCGCGCAGCTTTGCGAGGGCATTGGCCTGAGCTGTGTCTTTCAGCCGATTCTCGACTTTCGGACGTCCGAGGTGGCGGGCTACGAAGGACTGGTGCGCGGTCCGGCGGGAACGTCGATCCATTCGCCCATGGCGCTCTTTGCCGCCGCGCGCCGCCACGGCCTTTGCGGGCCGCTCGAACTCGCCTGCCGGCGTGCCGTGCTGCGCGGCTTCGTCGAGCAGGACCTGCCGGAGCGGCTGTTTCTGAACATCGGTCCGGTCACGCGCGCGCAGCCCGGCGGCGGCGTGATCGAGTCGCTCGGCCTGGACGAAACGTTCGCCATGCTCCAGTCGTTGCGGCTCGCGCCCGAGCGCGTGGTGCTCGAACTCACGGAACACGCGCCGACACTCGATCTGGCCAGCACGCGCGCGTCGCTCACGGCCTATCGCGCGCTGGGCTTCGAGGTGGCGCTCGACGACATGGGCGAGGGCTACGCCAGCCTGCGGCTGTGGTCCGAGCTGCGCCCCGATTACGTGAAGATCGACCGGCATTTCGTCGACGGCATCGACACCGATACCGTCAAGCTGCAGTTCGTGCGCTCGATGCGGCAGATCGCCGAGACGAGCGGCACGCGCGTGATCGCCGAGGGCATCGAGCACGCCGAGGAACTGCAGGTCGTGCGCGACCTCGGCATCTTTCTCGGGCAGGGGTATTTCATTGCGCGTCCGCAGGCGCAGCCGCAGCGCGCGGTTACCGCGAACGTCAGGGAAGTCGTGAACGAGCGGCGCGCTTACGTGCACCAGCAACCGAGCCAGCTCGGGGCCGGCAATGTTACGCTCGAGCGCATTGCCTCGTTTGTCGCGCCTGTCTCGCCGGACACGCGCAGCGAAGACGTGGTGGCGCGCTTCGAGAGCGATCCGGCGCTCGAGGTGCTGCCGGTCGTGGAGCGGGACCGGCCCGTGGGACTGATCGGCCGGGCGTCGCTCATCGGACGCTTCGCGCGGCCGTTCACGCGCGAGCTGTACGGGCGCAAGCCGTGCTCGGCCGTGATGGAGCCGCGCCCGCTCACGTTCGACAAGGGCGCGCGGCTGGAGGACCTGAGCCGCATGATCGCCGAAGGCGCGAGCCGCCAGATCGCGGCCGGCTTCATCGTGACCGACCAGGGGCGGTATTTCGGCGTGGCGCAAGGCCATGCGCTCATGCGCCATATCACCGACATGCAGCTCGATGCGGCGCGCTACGCCAATCCGCTCACGCTGCTGCCGGGCAACGTGCCGATCGACGATTACATGGACCGCATGATCGGCGAGCGCCAGTCGTTTCACGCCTGCTATGTCGATCTGGACAACTTCAAGCCGTTCAACGACGTGTTCGGCTACCGGCGGGGCGATGATCTGATTCAGCTCGTCGCGCGCGTGCTCATGGCCGTGCGCAATCCGGAGTGCGACTTCCTCGGGCACATTGGCGGCGACGACTTTCTCATCCTGTTTCGCAGCCCCGACTGGGAAGCGCGCTGCCGCGAGGCGCTCGCCCGTTTCGGCGAGGCGGTGACGGAGTATTTCCATCCCGACCAGATCGCGGCGGGCGGCTTCGAGGCGGAGGACCGCCGCGGCATGGTCATTTTCCATCCGATCACGAGTCTGTCGATCGGTGTGGTGGCCGTCACGCCGGAGAGCTTTCCGTCGCACGTGGAAGTCTCCGCCGCGGCGGCCGACGCGAAGAAGATGGCCAAGCGCGCGCTGGGCAACAGCCTGTTCATCGAACGCCGTCGCGCCCATCGGTGAGGCGTCGATACCGCGATATGGGGATATGGTCCGGCGTGCGCAATGAAAAAGCCCGCCGGGCGGCGGGCTTGTCGTCGAGTGTCTGCGAGCTCAGTGCGACAGCGCGGGCATGCCTTCCATGCTGGCCGCGTCCTGTTCGCGTTCTTCCGACAGGTACGGCGTGCGCCACCCGGCCTTCACGCCCCAGTGATAGAACGCGAGCGAGAGCACGGCGACCACGCCCATGTCCCAGCCGTATGGCAGCAGGCCCGTGCCGCCGAATTCCTGGCTGCCGACATACGAGCACAGCGCCATGGCCGGCAGGTAGCCGATCAGCCACCACGAAGCCTTCAGATCGCGGCCGAAGCCGGCCCACTTGTCCTTCGCCTGATAGTAGAAGTACACCGGCAGGGCGACGATCACGAGCACGATGATCTGGCCGGTGAGCGGCCAGCGCGCCCAGTACAGGATCAGCGACGCGCACACGAACGCGATGGGGGCGATCACGGACAGACCCGGCAGGCGCAGCGGACGGTGCATGTCCGGCGCCGAATGGCGCAGCGCCATCACGCTGATCGGACCCGTCAGATACGAAATGACGGTGGCGACCGAGATCACGGCGGCGAGCGAGTCCCATCCGCGGAAGAAGAACATGAACAGGAACGATACGGCCAGGTTGAACCACATGGCCTGACGCGGCACGCCGTAGAGCGGGTGCACGCGACCGAAGATCGAGGGCAGCGTGCGGTTGCGCTCCATCGCGTAGATCATGCGGCTCGTGGTCGCCATGTAGGTGGTGCCGGTGCCGCTCGGGCTCAGGAAGGCGTCGAAGTACAGCACGATAGCGAGCCAGTTCAGGCCCAGTGCGATCGCCAGTTCCGCGAACGGGGAGCTGAAGCTCACCATGTGCCAGCCGCCGGCGAGTTGCTCGGGCGAGAGGGCGCCAATGTAGGCCACCTGCAGCAGCAGGTAGATGACGGTCGCGAGCAGGATCGAGCCGACCACCGCGAACGGAATGCTGCGGCCCGGGTCGCGCGCTTCGCCGGCCAGATTCACCGGACTCTGGAAGCCGTTGAACGCGAACACGATGCCCGACGTGGCGACCGCGGTCAGCACGGCCGACATGCCGTTCGGCGCGAAGCCTCCGTGCTCGGCGAGATTGAAGTTGCCCGGATGAAAGCCCGCAATGATCAGGCCGGCCACGGTCAGGGCCGGAATGGCGAACTTGAACAGCGTGATGGCCGTGTTCGCGCGGGCGAAGAGCTTCACGCCCCAGTAGTTCAGCATGAAGTAGACGATCACGAGCAGCGCCGAGAGCGTGAGGCCGCTCGTGGTAAGCGTGCCGTCGACGAAAAGGCCGTGGGTCCAGGCGTAGGGCCAGGTGCTCATGTACTGGATCGACGCCTCGGCCTCGATCGGAATGACCGACACGATGGCGATCCAGTTGGCCCACGCGGCAATGAAGCCCACGAGGCTGCCGTGCGAATAGCGCGAGTAGCGCACCATGCCGCCCGACTCGGGAAACATGGCGCCCAGTTCGGCGTAGGTCAGGGCGATGGCCAGAATCACAACGGCGCCGATGACCCAGGCGAGCAGGGCGGCGGGGCCGGCGATCTTGGCGGCTTTCCAGGCACCGAACAGCCAGCCGGAGCCGATGATCGAGCCAAGGCCGGTCAGCATCAGGGCGAACGGCCCGATGTTGCGCATGAGGGACGGGTGGTTATCCATTGATTGTCTTCTCCACGCCCGGGGGGGCAGGTGCCGGCCCCGCCCGGAGCGGAGCGGCCCTGCGCGAGGGCGGACAAACTACCGGCTGGCCGGTCGCCGTCTGCGCGAGCATGACGGCGCGGGGGCGGCGCTCACCGGTGCGACTTCGTTGATGGGTTTCTCGCGAATTTCGACGCGGTTCCGACGCTGCGGCGTCCGGATGAGGGACATCATCCGAATTGGGGTCGGAGTCGCCGTTCGCGAAAAAAGCGCGATTCTACCCGAGCCAGACGGCGTCTGTGGGACTTTGTAACACTTTTGCATTGGCTTGCGGATCGGCGACAAGCGGTCAAAACACGCCCGAACCAGCAAAGGCGCGGCTCGCGCAGGGCGACACACGCCTATGACGAACCGTTAAAGGGTCAGATCAAAGGTTCCCCTGCGGTTCCATGCGGTTCCATGCGGTTTCATGCCCCGGCAAGGCACAGGTATTTCAGTTCGAGATACTCGTCGATGCCGTATCTGGAGCCTTCGCGCCCGAGCCCGGAATGTTTGACGCCGCCAAACGGTGCGACCTCGTTCGAGATGAGGCCGGTATTGATGCCGACCATGCCGGCTTCGATGCCCTCGGCCACGCGCCAGACGCGGCCGACGTCGCGCGCGAAGAAGTACGAGGCCAGGCCGAAGTCGGTGGCGTTGGCGAGGCGCACGCCTTCTGCTTCGTCCTTGAAGCGAAAGACCGGCGCGAGCGGGCCGAACGTCTCTTCCTGCGCGACGAGCATGTCCGCGCTGGCGTCGGCCACCACGGTCGGCTCGAAGAAGCGTCCGTGCAGCACCTTGCCACCGACCGTCACGCGCCCGCCCTTGGCGACGGCATCTTGCACGTGGCGCTCGACCTTCTGCACGGCGGCGTCTTCGATCAGCGGACCGACCACGACGCCCGGCTCGAAGCCGTTGCCCACGCGCAGCTCGCCCACGGCGGCGGTCAATTTCTCGACGAAGGCGTCGTAGACGCCGTCCTGCGCATAGATGCGGTTCGCACAGACGCAGGTCTGGCCGGCATTGCGGAATTTGGAGGCGATGCAGCCCTGGACGGCGGCGTCCACATCGGCGTCGTCGAAAACCAGGAACGGCGCGAGCCCGCCCAGCTCCAGCGCGACTTTCTTGATGGTGGGCGCGCACTGCTCCATGAGCCTGGCGCCGACCGGCGTCGAGCCGGTAAACGACAAATGGCGCACGCGCGGGCTGGAGGTGAGCACGTCGCCCACGTCGGAGGAGTTTTTCGACGTCACCACATTGAACACGCCCTTGGGCAGGCCCGCGCGCGAGGCCAGCTCCGCGAGTGCGAGCGCGCAGAGCGGTGTGAGGCGGGCCGGCTTGACCACGATCGTGCAGCCCGCGGCGATGGCGGGGGCGATCTTGCGCGTGATCATCGCGATCGGGAAATTCCACGGCGTGATCGACGCGCACACGCCGATCGGCTGCTTGAGCACGAACATGCGCTTGCCGCCCTCGGGAGACGCGAGCACGTCGCCGTCCACGCGCTTGGCCTCCTCGGCGAACCATTCGATGAACGAGGCGCCGTAAGCGACTTCGCCTTTGGCTTCGGCGAGCGGCTTGCCCTGCTCGGCGGTCATGATGGCGCCCAGGTCGTCCTGGGCCTGCATGATCAGGTCGTACCAGTGGCGCATGATGCGCGCACGCTCCTTGCCAGTCCTGGCGCGCCATTCGGGCAAGGCCGCCTCGGCGGCCACCAGCGCACGTTCGGCTTCCTTGGCGCCGAGGTCGGCCACCTGGGCGATCTCGGCGTCGGTGGCGGGGTCATGTACGGCGAACGTGGCTTGCGAGTCGGCCTTCGTCCAGTCGCCGTCGATGTAGGCGTCGGACTTGAGCAGTTCGGGATCTTTCAGCTTGGCCAGCGCGGGATGGGCCTTGGGCGCCTTGGCGGAACGGCCCTGGGAACGCTGCGACGAACGGGTGGTTGACACGATCGACTCTCCTCTCGATGACCGGGCGGCGCGGACCGCTGAGCCCGGGCCGCACGGGGGCGGCAACGGATATGAACGATACGAGCGATACAGACAATACAGGCGATGCGGACGCTACAAACGACAGGAACGGGTGAATCGGATACGGCAGTCTGTCGCGTGTCGGGCGCCGGCCGATACCGGCGTCGGCCTCTCTTATGGGCGCAGAGGCTCGATGTCGCTGCGGGCGACGTGAAATGAAAAACGCCGGCAGCCGCTACGGCCGCCGGCGTTCGCTGCCCGGCCCCCGCGGGTGGCCGGGCCGGTTTTACAGGCCGAGATCCTGATAGAGCCTGGCCATGCGCGCGTCGACGTCGGCGGTCATTTCGATGGGACGTCCCCATTCGCGCGAAGTTTCGCCCGGCCACTTGTTCGTTGCGTCGATCCCCATCTTCGAGCCCAGGCCGGCCTCGGGAGACGCGAAATCGAGATAGTCGATCGGCGTGCGCTCGACGAGCGTGGTGTCGCGGGTCGGGTCCACTCGCGTGGTGATCGCCCAGATGACTTCCTTCCAGTCGCGGATGTTGACGTCTTCGTCGACCACCACGATGAACTTCGTATACATGAATTGGCGCAGGAAGCTCCACACGCCGAACATCACGCGCTTGGCATGGCCGGGATAGGCCTTCTTCATCTGCACGATCGCCATCCGGTAGCTGCAGCCTTCCGGGGGCAGGTAGAAGTCGGTGATCTCGGGGAACTGCTTTTGCAGCAGCGGCACGAACACTTCGTTGAGCGCCACGCCAAGGACGGCGGGCTCGTCGGGCGGCTTGCCCGTGTAGGTCGAATGGTAGAGCGCGTTGCGCCGCAGCGTGATGCGCTCGATCGTGAAGACCGGGAACCACTCCTGCTCGTTGTAATAGCCAGTGTGATCACCGTAAGGACCTTCCAGCGCATGGGCGTAGCCGGCCGTCGCGCCCCGGCTGGGGGGCGGCGGTGCGCCCTCGGGCACGACGGGCGGCTGCTCGGACGGGTAAATGAAGCCCTCGAGCACGATCTCTGCCCGCGCGGGCACGCGCAGCGACTCCAATCCCGGCGTGAGGCACTTGGCCAGTTCCGTGCGGCTGCCGCGCAAAAGGCCTGCGAACTGGTATTCGGACAGCGTGTCGGGCACCGGTGTGACCGCGCCCAGCATGGTCGCCGGGTCCGCCCCGAGCGCGACGGCGATCGGGAACGGCTTGCCGGGGTGGGTCTGCGCGAATTCGCGGAAATCGAGCGCACCGCCGCGATGCGCGAGCCAGCGCATGATCACCTGGTTGCGGCCGATGACCTGCTGGCGGTAAATGCCCAGGTTCTGGCGCTTGCGATGCGGACCCTTCGTGATGACGAGGCCCCAGGTGATGAGCGGGGCGGCGTCGCCGGGCCAGCACGTCTGAACCGGCAGGCGTGCGAGATCCACGTCCTCGCCCTCCCAGACGATCTCCTGGCACACCGGCGAGCCGACTTCCCTGGGCGCCATGTCCCAGATGGCCTTCGCCATGCCCAGCAGCTTGCCGGCGTCCTTCAGGCCGCGCGGCGGCTCCGGTTCCTTGAGTGTCGAGAGAAGCCGGCCGATGTCGCGCAGCGAGGCCAGTGCGTCCTCGCCTTTGTCGATGCCCATGCCGAGCGCCACTCGTTCAGGGGTGCCAAACAAGTTGGCCAGTACCGGCATGTCGTAGCCTGTCGGACGCTCGAACCGGAGGGCGGGACCGGCCGCTTTGAGCACGCGGTCGGCAAGCGCCGTCATCTCGAGCACCGGCGAGACTGGCACGTCTACGCGACGAAGCTGCCCGGATCGCTCCAGTTGCGCGGTGAAGTCACGAAGATCGAGATATTTCATGAAACAAACCGTTACCAAAAATTTTTTACAGTTTTCAAACGCCCGATGAAAACGGGCGTTTGAATCGTGTTTTGTCCGGGTGACACCCTGTAAACGCGGGGTGAGGCAGGGCATTTTACCGGTCGAGGCGGACGAACGTCACGGCAAAACCGCCGTTACAAATTACTTTTAGTAATTATTTTTAGTATTTATAGTATTGACGGTTTATATGTGACTGCTACAATCCGCCCGTTGAATCCAGAAAGGCGGCTTTGACGACGGGTAGGCCGACCCGCGTGAGCTTAGCGACAACTACAACATCGACGTGGATTTTCAGTGGCTGGTTTTCTCACCGAGGTCGGGAAACCAGTGTTTTAGGAAGCAGCGCGAGCGATAGCTCGTCAGCGCCGGGGACCTGAACAGGTCGGCGCGCTGCGGCGGTACCGGCATCGTCCATGACAACACGATGCGCCGCCTTGTCCATATGCCGTAAATGAGCGCTTCACGGGATGCCTGGCGGGCATACCGGCTCGTTTCCTTACGCCGCGGGGCCACCCCGTGGTGACGGCGTAACCGGAGTACGTAGTATGAAGAAGTCTGGTTTATCACCCTGGCTACTGGCCGCTGTCGGAGCGCTTCGTGCGCGCGGCGCGGCGACGGTAGCCGCGGCTCGCCGCGATTGGCGTCGCCTCGCATGGCACGGCGGTCGTGCTGGACTGTATGCGTCCAGCGCGGTCGGTCTGGTGGCCGTGGTCGGCACGCTGGCGTTGTGGGCCCGACCGGCCTGGCGCGCCGATCTGGCGTCGCGCGTCGGTCCGCTGCTCGAGGCAGCCACCGGTTCGGCCGACGCGACCGCCGGCCCGGGCGCCAACGGCAACGTCGTTGCAAAGGGTTCCCCGTCCGATTCGGCGATGATGGCGCAGGCCGCACAGCATGTGCCGTCCGCTGCCGTGCTTGCCGCGTATATCCCGAACCAGCGCGTAGCCGCCGATGCGCGAGCCACCAAGGCGCTGGACACCCGCGAGCAGATCGCCGTGGCCGACTATCTGGCCCGCCGCTATCGGGTCGCGGGCGATGTCACGGGCAATCTCGTCCGCGCAGCGTATTCGACCGGCAAGGAAGTGGGCCTCGATCCGCTGCTGCTGCTGGCCGTGATGGCCATCGAATCGGGCTTCAATCCGTATGCGGAAAGCACGGTGGGCGCCCAGGGGCTCATGCAGGTGATGTCGAAGGTCCATCAGGACAAGCTGGAATATTTCGGCGGTCCGGAGGCAGCGCTGCATCCGCTCGCGAACATCAAGGTCGGCGCCCTGATCCTGAAGGAATGCATCGCGCGCGGCGGTTCGCTCGCCGGCGGCCTGCGCCTGTATGTCGGCTCGACCAGCGCGGGGGATGGCGGCTATGGCGCCAAGGTGCTCGCCGAGCGTGATCGTCTGCGCAGCGTGGCCATGGGGCGCAAGGTTTCGCCCAATGCGCCGCAGGCGCCGGTGATCGTGAGCTCGGCCAAACCGGTGACGAAGCCGGTCGCGGCGGACAAGGCCGACGACACGACGCAAGCCTCGCCGGCGCCGGCAGCCGCCACGCCGACGGGCAAGGCGGCTGCGGCCAAGCCGCTCGAAGCCGACGACAGCACGGCTGCCTGAGCGAGATCGGCGGCGCCTGCGCATCGCGGCTCCAGCATCGCGGGTTGAGCATCGCGGGTTGAGCATCGCGATTGCAGCCAACAAAAAACCCATCGAATCGCTTCGATGGGTTTTTTGCTTTCCGGCGCGTTGGCGCGTTGGCTTGCGCTTCAGTTCGCCGCGAATACTTTCCCGATGCGCTCCATCGCCTCGTGTAGTTGTTCGAGCGACGTCGCATACGACAGTCGGATGTACTGGCGCGGTTGCGCGAACCCGAAGTCGAGTCCCGGCACCAGCACCACGTCGGCCTGCCGCAGCAGCGACTGGGTGAGGCGATCGCTGTCGGCGGCGTCCGGATGCGACACGCCCGTGCAGTCGGCGTAGACATAGAACGCGCCGTCCGGCATGACCGGCACCTTGAAGCCCAGACGCGCCAGAGCCGGCACGACGAAGTCGCGCCGCTGGCGGAAAGCGTCCTTGCGGGCTTCGTAGATGGCGAGGGTGTCCGGCAGAAAACATGCCGTTGCGGCGCGTTGCGCCACGGCCGACGGGCAGATGAACAGGTTCTGCGCGAGCTTCTCGAAGGTCGGCACCAGCGATGGCGGCACGACGAGCCAACCCAGGCGCCAGCCCGTCATGTTGAAGTACTTCGAGAAACTGCTCACGACGAGCACGTCGTCTCCGAAGGACAGCGCCGTCGTCGGCTTGCCATCGTAAGACAACCCCTGATAGATCTCGTCAACGAGCGTGAAGCCGCCCCGTGCGCGCACGGCGGACACGATGCGCGCCAGTTCGTCCGCTTCGATCGACGTGCCCGTCGGATTCGACGGCGAGGCAAGCAGCACGCCCTTCGTCGCCGGCCCCCAATGCGACTCGATGCGCGCCGCCGTCAATTGGAACCGCTCGGCAGGCCCGGAGGGAATCAGAACCGGCTTGCCGTCGAAGGTCGAGACGAAATGCCGATTGCAGGGATAGCACGGATCCGGCATGAGGACTTCGTCGCCCACGCCCACCAGCGCCGCGCAGGCGAGCACGAGCGCGGCGGAAGCCCCTGCTGTCACGACGATGCGAGACGGATCGACGTCCACGCCATAGAAACTGCGGTAGTAGCCGGCGATGGCTTCGCGCAGCGCGGGAATGCCCATGGCGCCCGTGTACTGCGTGCGTCCGTCGCGCATGGCCTTCGCGGCGGCTTCGATGACGGCCTCGGGCGCCGTGAAATCCGGCTCGCCTATGCCCATGTGGATCACGCGATGGCCGGCCTTTTCACGCAGCGCAGCCTGTTTGGCGAGCTCCATTACGTGGAAGGGGGCAATATCGTCGACGCGTTGCGCCAGTGTCAGCGCGGGAGCGAGGTCGGGCGTGCGGTCCATGATGTTGTCGGGGAGGGGGCGAAAGAGGTTACGGGAAGGGGGCGACGGCGGCGTCGCCCCGTCTGCGGCCCGGGTGCGGCCGGTGCGCCGCCCACCGTCGCGTTGGGGTGGGCGCCGGGCGCGTCAGGGGCGCTAGAGGCGTCAGGCGCTTTTGCCGCGGCCGCCGTTGCGATTGGCTGCGTTGGCAGCGACTTCATCCGGGCGCACCTCGGCGGCAAACTTGTCGAGCACGCCGTTCACATAGCGGAAGCCCTCGACGCCGCCGAAGGTTTTGGCCAGTTCGACGGCCTCGTTGATCACCACGCGGTACGGAATGTCCAGATGGTGGATCAGCTCGTAGGCGCCGATCACGAGCACCGCGTGTTCGACCGGCGAGAGTTCGGCGGCCGGGCGGTCGAGGTACGGCTGCAGGCGCTGCGACAAGGCGTCCGCTTCACGGATGCTGCCATGAAGCAGCGCGTCCAGGTGGGCGCGGTCGGCCTTGTCGTAGCCGGGGGTCGTGCGCAGATGCGCATCGATCTCCCCCGCGTGAGCGCGCGAAAGCAGCCATTGATACAAGCCTTGCAGCGCAAATTCGCGTGCGCGGCGGCGGGCACTCTTCATTACCGATCTTCCTCTTCTTCGTTTTCTTCCAATGCGTCGTCGTCGCCGAAAAACTGATCGACGCTTTCGAGCAGATTGGCCATTTCCACTGCCACCCGGGCCGCGTCACGACCCTTTTCCGCGGCGCGCACTTCCGCCTGCGCATCGTTTTCGGTCGTCAGCACCGCATTGGCGATGGGAATGCCGAAATCGAGACCGATGCGCGTGATGCCGGCACCGCTCTCGTTCGATACCAGCTCGAAGTGATACGTTTCGCCGCGGATCACCGCCCCGAGCGCGATGAGGGCATCGAACTGGCCGGTCTCGGCGAGCTTTTGCAGCGCCAGCGGAATTTCCAGGGCGCCGGGCACGGTGACGAGCAGCACGTCGCTCTCGTCGACGCCCAGGCGCTCGAGCTCGGCCACGGCGGCATCGCGCAGCACCGTGCAGAACGCGTCGTTGAAACGCGCCTGGACGATACCCACACGCAGGCCTTCACCGTCGAGTTCCGGCTCCAGTGTTTCGATCTTCATAATGGGCTTCCTTTAAAAAGTGCCGTCCCAGGCGGTGCGACCAACAGGAGGCCGGCACGCCCGAGACAGGCAATGCTCGGCAAGGTGGCGCCCCGCCGGCATTGGCGGCGGGGCGCAGATACGGGATTGCTCAGGCGGCGTCGGCGCCGGGCATCGGCTGGAAACCGGTGACCTCGAGGCCGTAACCCGCCATGTTCGGAATCTTGCGCGGGCTGGAGAGCACCCGCATTTTACCGACGCCCAGCTCGCGCAGGATCTGCGCGCCAACGCCATGCGTGCGGAAGTCCACCGGGCGACGCTTCGCGCGCGCGACCTTCTGCGTTTCGTCGAGCGCTTCGAATTGAGCGAACAGGTGCTCGGGCGTTTCCACGCAATTGAGCAGCACGACCACGCCCTTGCCGGCCTCGGCGATGGCCTGCATGGCCCCGGCGAGCGTCCAGGAGTGGGTCGAGACACCGGTCTCGAGCAGGTCGAACACCGACAGCGGCTCGTGTACGCGCACCAGCGTCTCGTCGGCGGGCGTGGGCGTGCCGCGCACCAGCGCCAGATGCGGATTGCCGCTCGGCTTGTCGCGGTAAAGCGTGGCCTGGAACGGACCCCATGCGGTCTGCATCTCGCGCGTGGCGACCGTCTCGATCATCGATTCGGTGCGGCTGCGGTAGTGGATCAGATCGACGATGGTGCCGATCTTGATGTCGTGCTGCTCGGCGAACTCCAGCAGCTGCGGCAGACGCGCCATCGTGCCGTCGTCGTTCATGATCTCGCAGATCACGGCCGCGGGCGTGAGGCCGGCCATGGCCGTCAGGTCGCAACCGGCCTCCGTGTGGCCGGCGCGCACGAGCACGCCGCCGGGCT
Organism: Pandoraea sp. CB10b_02; assembly: GCF_002216225.1. Classification (NCBI taxonomy): domain Bacteria; kingdom Pseudomonadati; phylum Pseudomonadota; class Betaproteobacteria; order Burkholderiales; family Burkholderiaceae; genus Pandoraea; species Pandoraea sp. CB10b_02. Next base: position 48,898 of record NZ_NJGW02000016.1, on the reverse strand, counting down.
GCGCCATGATCGGGAACACGTGTCCAGGCTGGACGATGTCTTCGGGGCGCGCGTCGCGCGCGATCGCCGTCTGCACCGTGTGGGCGCGATCGGCCGCCGAAATCCCCGTCGTCACGCCTTCGGCCGCCTCGATCGACAGCGTGAAGGCCGTGCCGTATTGCGTGCCGTTGCGATAGGTCATCAGCGGCAGGTTGAGCTGCTTGCAGCGCGCCTGCGTGAGCGTGAGGCAGATCAGCCCGCGACCGTACTTCGCCATGAAATTGATGGCCTCGGGCGTGGCGAACTCGGCCGCCATGACCAGATCGCCCTCGTTCTCACGATCTTCCTCGTCGACGAGGACTACCATGCGGCCGGCCTTCAGCTCGGCAATGATTTCTTCTGTAGTGGCCAACGGCATAGCGGGCAACGCGGGGGCTGAATTTGGAAAGGCTCTATTCTACGCCAAGCCGGTGTCCGGCAGCGGCCGAATCTCTTGCCGCGGCAGCCTGACGACGTCGGGCAATGCTGTTTCAGGCGCCGTCCGAATCGAGGGCGGACGGATCGCCCCCCGAAATGCGACATCGATATCGCCATCGTCGGAACATTCTGAAAACAAAGGCATTGACCTAAGTGATATCCGGCTCTATAGTTAGGTACATGACTAACCAATCGATACCGCTCGATCGTATTTTCCAGGCGCTGTCGGACCCGACGCGCCGGGCGGTCGTCGAGCGTCTCACGCTGGGGCCGGCGTCGGTGAGCGAGCTGGCGCGTCCGTTCTCGATGGCGCTGCCGTCGTTCTCGCAGCATCTGAACGTGCTGGAGGAGAGCGGTCTGGTGGTCTCGCGAAAGCAGGGCCGCGTGCGCACGTACTCGCTCGAGACCGAAACGCTGGCCGGTGCGCAGGACTGGCTGCAACGGCAGCGCGACACATGGACGCGCCGCCTCGATCAGCTCGACAACTACCTGTTACAGATGAAGGAGACGTGAACATGAGCCGTGCCAATCTTTTCTCCGTCGACCCGAAGCTCGACCTCGTGCTCGAGCGCTACATCGACGTGCCGTGCGAGCGCGTCTGGGCCGCGTGGACGCAACCCGAGCACATCAAGAAGTGGTTCACGCCAGCGCCCTGGAAAACGGTCGACTGCGAGCTCGATCTACGCCCGGGCGGCTTGTTTCGCACGGTGATGGCGTCGCCCGAAGGTCAGCAGTTTCCGAACGACGGCTGCTATCTGGAAGTCGTCGAAAATTCGCGCCTCGTCTGGACCAACGCCATGTTGCCGGGCTTTCGTCCCGCACCGCCGCCCGCGACCGATCACTGCGGCAGCTTTCTGTTTACCGCGGCGGTGCTCATGGAGGCGCACGGCAAGGGTACGCGCTACACGGCGATGGCAATTCATCGCGACGAGGCCGCACGCGCCCAACATGAGGCGATGGGCTTTCACGAAGGCTGGGGCAAGGCGCTCGATCAGCTGGTCGAATTGATGCAGTAAGGCGGGCGCGGCACGGCGGAGCGCAGCTTACCCGCTCTCGCCGTCACGGCGCAAACAGATGCTCGGCGGTGAAGTCGACGAAGGCACGGATCTTCGGCGACAGGTGGCGGCTCGATGGCCACAGTACGTGGAACACCATTTCCTGCGCCGTGTACTCGTCGAGCACGGTCACGAGGCTGCCCCGTTGCAATTGAGCGCGAACGGCAATTTCAGGCACGCACGCGACGCCCAGTCCCTGCTCGGCGAAACACACCTGCGGATCGAGCGTATTCGTCACCATGCTGGGAGGCAGTTCGATCGCGGGCGTCTCGCCCGACGGGTTGCCCAGCGGCCACACGTCGAGCTTGCCCGTGCTGGGGTAGCGATAGAGCAGACAGGCGTGCTGCGCCAGGTCTTCCGGGCGGCGCGGCGTTCCGGCCACGGCGAAATAGGAGGGTGAGCCCACGACGACCTTGCGGCACGTGCCGAGCCGTCGCGCAATGAGCCGCGAGTCGCTCGGCGGCCCGGTGCGAATCACGGCGTCGAAGCCTTCCTCGATGACGTCGACGAGCCGGTCCGAATAATCGATGTCGAGCTCGATGTCCGGATACTGCCGTTTGAAATCCCCCAGCTTCGGCATGAACACGGTCCCGACGGACGGCAGGCTGATGCGCAGCTTGCCGCGCGGGGCTTCGCGCGTTTGCATCAGTTCCGCTTCGGCCGATTCCACTTCGCAGAGAATGCGCCGGCAGCGCTCGAGGAACATCGCGCCCTCGGGGGTGAGCGTAACGGTCCGCGTAGAGCGGTGAAACAGCCGCACGCCGAGCCGCGCCTCGAGCCGGGCGATGGCCTTGCTCACGGCCGACGCCGAAATGCCCAACTGGCGGCCCGTCTCGGTAAAGCTGCGCGACGTGCAGACGCGAACGAACGCATCGAGCGATCCCAGATTCTCCATCCGACATTCCCTATTGATGACTTTGGTGTCACAAATATTTTGCACTGTAGCCTGTTTTTCTTCGATACGGAGGTCGGCACCATGGCGATGTGTCGCCCGACGGGCGTTGGAATGGTCTGGAATCGAGGAGAAGCGTTCATGAATGAATTGACGGCAGGCGCATTGCCGAAGGATGTGGAGCGGTTGCCCCTCGGCGGGCTGCTCGCGCTGGCCATGGCAGCCTTTATCACGCTGCTGACCGAGATCATGCCGGCGGGCTTGCTGTCGTCGATCGCCCGAGGGCTCGACGTGACGGACAGCCTCGCCGGCCAGTTCATCACCGCTTACGCGGCCGGCGCGCTGGTGGCGGCGATCCCCGTCACGGCGCTCACGCAAGGTGTGCGGCGGCGCGCGTTGCTGCTGAGCGCGATCGCCGGCTTTGCCGTCGTGAACCTGGTGACGGCGCTCTCGGGCTGTTACGCCGTATCCCTGGTTGCCCGATTCCTTGCCGGTGTGTTCGGCGGCATCGTATGGTCGCTGCTGGCAGGCTACTCGGTACGGATGTCGCCGGCGCGCTACGCCGGACGCGCCATTGCGATCTCCGGGGCGGGCGCGACGGCCGCACTGGTGCTCGGTGTACCCGCGGGCACCTTGCTGGGACGTGTGATCGGCTGGCAGGGGGCGTTCGGTTTGATGTCAGGGCTGTGCGCGCTGCTGATTGCGTGGGTGCTGGCCGTCGTCCCCGATTTCCCGGGGCAGTCGCGGCAGCAGCGCCATGCGCTCGGCAAGGTGATCGCGATGCCCGGCATCCGGTCGGTACTGTTTGTGGTGCTCACCTTCGTGGCGGCTCACAACGTCCTCTACATCTACATCGAGCCGTTCCTGCAGCCGTCGGGCCTGTCGGCGAGCGTCGGCGCCGTGCTCTTCGTCTTCGGGGCCGGCTCGATCATCGGTCTGTGGATCGCGGGCGCCATCGTTGACCGCGAGTTGCGGGTGCTGACGGTGTCCGGCCTCGCAATGTTCGGTCTGGCCGCCCTGCTGCTCGGCCTGTGGGGGCACAACCCCCGCGTGGTGTACGTGGCGGCGCTTGTGTGGGGCCTCGCCTTCGGCGGCTTCTCGACGATCACCCAGACGGCGCTTGCCCGTCTTGCGGGCGATGCAATGGACGTTGCGCAGTCCGCCTACGTGACCGGTTGGAACATCGCGGTTGCGACGGGCGGCGTTCTGGGCGGCATGCTGCTCGATCGCGCCGGCTCCGGCGCGTTTGCATGGGCGATGATGGCAATGCTGCTGACGTCGTGGGCAGCCACGGTGTTCGGCATGAACCGGGCGCTCTCGTCGCGCTCCGCGTGAGCCGGCGCCGGCGATAAAAAAAGACGTGCCCATGGGCACGTCTTTGTCCTCCAGCGCCAGCGCGTGGCACGCGCTGTGGCGTGCCCGCATCAGCTGCTTGAATCAAGCGCCAAGATAGGCGCGCTTGATGTCGTCGTTGGCGAGCAGGTTTTGCGCGGAATCGGCCAGCACGACGCGGCCGGTCTCGAGAACATAACCGCGATCGGCCACATGCAGCGCCTTGTTCGCGTTCTGTTCGACGAGGAATACCGTCACGCCTTCGTCGCGAATGGCTCGAATGATGTCGAAGATCTGGGCGATCACGAGCGGGGCGAGGCCAAGCGTCGGTTCATCGAGCAGCAGCAGGCGCGGACGGCTCATCAGCGCTCGGCCGATCGCCAGCATCTGCTGCTCGCCGCCGGACATCGTGCCCGCGCGCTGCTTGCCGCGCTGCGCAAGCCGCGGGAACAGCTTGAAGACATGCTCCATGCCGGCATCGATGTCTTCCTTCGAGGCGAAGAACCCGCCCATCTTCAGGTTCTCGATGACGGTCAGGCTCGGGAACACGCGCCGGCCTTCCGGCGAAATGGCGAGCCCCATGCGCATGATCTCGTGCGTGGGGCGGCCGGTGATGTCGTGGCCTTCGAATGTCACGCGCCCGCTCGAGGCGCGCGGCGTGCCGCACACCGTCATCATGAGCGTGGTCTTGCCCGCGCCGTTGCTGCCGATGAGCGTGACGATCTCGCCCTTGTTCACTTCGATCGACACGCCCGAGAGCGCCTCGACGGCCCCGTAGTGGGTGTGGATCTGTTCCAGCTTGAGCATTATTCCTCTCCGAGGTAGGCCTTGATGACGCGCGGGTCGTTGCGCACCTCGTCGGGCTTGCCGATCATGATCGGCTTGCCGTGTTCCATCACGAGAATCCGATCGGAGACGCCCATCACGAGACTCATGTCGTGCTCGATGAGCAGCACCGAGATCCCGAACTCGTGGCGCAGATTGTCGACGAGCTGCTGCAGCTCGATCTTCTCCTGCGGGTTCAGGCCGGCGGCCGGTTCGTCGAGCATGAGCAGACGCGGCTCGGTGATCATGCAGCGCGCGATTTCCAGGCGGCGCTGATGACCATACGAAAGCGTGCCCGCTTCGCGGTTGGCCACCGCCGTGAGGCCCAGGCGGTCGAGCCACGCCTTGGCGCGCTCCAGCGCCGTGCGCTCGGCGCGACGGAACGCTCCCGTGGAGAAGAGTCCCTGCAGGAAGCCGCTGTGCACGCGCATGTGCTGCGCCACGAGCAGGTTTTCCACGACCGTCAGTTGGCGGAACAGGCGAATGTTCTGAAACGTGCGCACCAGACCGCGCCGCGCGACCATGTGGCTTGGCAGACCGGTGATGTCGTCGCCGTCGAGCGTGATCGACCCGCTCGTGGGACGGTAGAAGCCGCCCACGCAGTTGAACACCGTGGTCTTGCCGGCGCCGTTCGGGCCGATGATCGCGAAGACTTCGTTCTTGCGGACGTCGAACTCGACGCCGTCGACAGCCAGCAGGCCGCCGAAGCGCATCTGCAGGCCGGAGAGTTTCAACAGTTCTGCACTCATTGCGGCAACTCCACATGCGGGCGGGTGGCGGGCAACAGGCCCTGCGGACGCCACATCATCATCAGCACCATCACCAGACCGAAAATCAGCATGCGGTATTCGGCGAAGTCGCGCGCGACTTCCGGCAGGATCGTGAGCAGGATGGCCGCGAGAATCACGCCGATCTGCGAGCCCATGCCGCCGAGCACCACCACGGCGAGAATGAGCGCCGATTCGATGAACGTGAACGATTCGGGCGTGACCAACCCCTGCCGGGCCGCGAAGAACGCGCCGGCCAGGCCCGCGAACGACGCCCCCAGCGTGAACGCCGAGAGCTTGATGCGGGTCGGGTTCAGGCCCAGCGAGCGGCATGCGATTTCGTCTTCGCGCAGTGCTTCCCATGCGCGGCCGATCGGCATGCGGATGAGGCGGCTCGTGACGAACAGCGTAAAGCCCACGAGGGCGAAGGCGAGCAGGTACAGGAAGATGACCATGTGCGAGCCGCTGTAGTCGAGCCCGATCAGTTCGTGGAAAGTCTTCGCACCCTCGACGCTGGAGGAGCGTGCCATTTCGAACCCGAACACGCTCGGCTTCGGAATGCCCGACACGCCGTCGGGACCGCCCGTGATGCTGGTGAGGTTGTTGAGCAGCAGGCGGATGATTTCACCGAAGCCCAGCGTCACGATGGCCAGATAGTCGCCGCGCAGGCGCAGCACCGGGAAGCCGAGCAGAAAGCCGAAAGTGGCCGACATGAGCGCGGCGATCGGCAGGCATTCCCAGAACGTGAAGCCGAAGTACTGGTTGAGCAGCGCATACGTATAGCCGCCTACCGCGTAGAAGCCGACGTAACCGAGGTCGAGCAGGCCGGCGAAGCCCACCACGATGTTCAGGCCAAGGCCGAGCACGCAGTAGATGAGGGCGAGCGTCGCCACGTCCACCGCACCGCGCGAGCCGATGAACGGCCACACCAGACCGACGGCGAGCAGCACCCACATCGCGCTCAACTGCTGCCGGCGGCCCAGGGCGGGCACGCTCGGCACCTTGATCGCGCGCGTGGAGCGCAGCAGCAGCGGCTTGATCAGCTGGAACACGAAGACGACGGCCGCGGCGATCCAGACGGGGCGCCAGTGTTGCTCCAGCACGACCTTGTAGCCTTCGAGCTTGAGTTGCAGGCCCAGGATAGGGGCCGTGAGAACGATCGTCATGAGCGCGGAGATGACCGCGCCCTTGAGCGTATCGCCTGCCGGCGCGCGTTGTGCGGTGCCGGACTTTAGCGTGAGTTGTTGTGTCATGGTCGACCTCAGACTTTCTCGACGTCGGGCTTGCCCAGCAGGCCGGTCGGGCGGAACAGCAGCACGAGCACTAGCAGGCAGAAGGCCACGATGTCCTTGTACTCGGAGGGCATGTAGCCCGAGGCGAGGGTCTCCGCCAGCCCGAGCAGCACGCCGCCGAGCATGGCGCCGGGAATGCTGCCGATACCGCCGAGCACTGCCGCGGTAAACGCCTTGATGCCGGCGATGAAGCCGATGTACGGATTGAGCTTGCCGATGGTCAGGCCGATCAGCACGCCGCCCACGGCCGCGAGCATGGCGCCGAGCACGAACGTGAACGAGATCACGCGGTTCGTGTCGATGCCGAGCAGGTTGGCCATGCGCATGTCCTCGGCGCAGGCGCGGCAGGCGCGGCCCATGCGCGAGTTGGCGATGAACAGCGTGAGCAGGATCATCAGCGCGACCGTCACGCCCACGATCAGCATGCGAGCATAGGGAATGGTCACCGTGAACTCGCCCATCGGAATGTCGATGGCGCCGGAGATCAGCATCGGCACGGAAACGTCACGCGCGCCCTGGCCGATCTGCACGTAGTTCTGCAGGAAGATGGACATGCCGATCGCGGAGATCAGCGGTCCGAGGCGAGGTCCGCCGCGCAGCGGGCGATACGCCACGCGCTCGATCGCGAAACCGTAAAGGCCCGTGACCAGCACCGACACCAGCAGCGCCGCCCCGAGCACGAGCGGCAGGGGGTAGCCCGCTGCGGTGCCGATGGCAGTCAGTGTGACGAGCCCGACATAGGCGCCGATCATGTAGATCTCGCCGTGGGCGAAGTTGATCATACCGATGATGCCGTAGACCATTGTGTAGCCAATGGCGATCAACGCGTAGATCGCGCCCAGCGTCAGGCCATTGACCAGTTGCTGGGCAAGCTGTGGGAAAAAATCGTTCATGCGGGAAGCCTCGCGACGAGCGGGGGCCGAACGCGAATGCGCGCCGCCCGCCAGAGGCGGCGGGCGGCAGGGGGTGATTCGCTGGCCGGTAAAGCGTCAGGGAATCAGTTGGCGGCGGTCTTGGTGGCGTCCTTGTGCCAGGTGTAGACCACGAACTTGAACGACTTCAGGTCGCCCGCCGCGTCATACGCGACCTTGCCGATCGGGGTGTCGAACGTGTTCGCGTGCAGGTACTTGGCCACCTTCTCCGAGTCCGTGCTCTTGGCGCCGGCGATGCTCTTGGCGATCAGTTGCACGCCCGTGTAGGCCGGCATCTGGAACGGGCCGTTCGGATCGCGCTTGGCGTCGGCGAAGGCCTTCACCAGCTTGGCGTTGGCCGGATCGGCGGCGAAGTCGGCCGGCAGCGTGACGAGCATGCCTTCCGAGGCCGGGCCGGCAATTGCCGTCACGTCCTTGTTGCCCACGCCTTCCGGTCCCATGAACGTGGCCTTCACGCCTTGTTCGCGTGCCTGGCGCAGCAACAGGCCCATTTCCGGGTGGTAGCCGCCGAAGTACACGAAGTCCACGCCTTGCGACTTGAGCTTGGTGATCACGGCCGAGTAGTCCGAGTCGCCGGCGTTGATGCCTTCGAACAGCACGACCGGGATCTTGGCGGCGTCGAGGTCCTTCTTCACCGAAGTGGCGATGCCCTGGCCATACGACTGCTTGTCGTGCAGCACGGCGACCTTCTTCGGCTTGACCTTGTTGATGATGTACTGCGCGGCGGCCGGGCCCTGCTGATCGTCGCGGCCGATGGTGCGGAAGATGAAGTGGCGCTTCTTGCCTTCGGTGAGCTGCGGCGCCGTGGCCGACGGGGTGATCATCACCACGCCTTCGTTTTCATAGATGTCCGACGCCGGGATGGTCGATCCCGAGCACACGTGCCCGATCACGTACTTGATCTTCTGGCTGACGATCTTGTTGGCGACGGCGACAGCCTGCTTCGGCTCGCATGCATCGTCCATCATCACGGCTTCGAGCTTGTTGCCGTTTGCGCCTCCTGCGGCGTTGATTTCCTCGATCGCGGTCAGCGCGCCGGCCTTGACCATGTCGCCGTATTGCGCGACCGAGCCGCTGAACGGGCCGGCGATGGCGATCTTGACGGTTTCGGCATTGGCAGCCGTGCCGATCACGGCGAGGGCAGCGGCGACGAACAGGGATTTGTGACGGAACTGCATTGTGGACATCTCCTTGATTTGTATTTTTTGACTACCCGAGCGTGCGGGGTCTCGATCGACTGCTGAACCTGTCGGAATTTGATCATTCTTGCCAATTCAGGCGCGAACGATGCGCCATAGTAGCGTAATACGACGTTAATTTGGAACAGATGTGCGGAAGGCCTTCGAGACCCGCATGAATAAAGGATTTCAAAAGGGTCGGAAGCGGGAAATAAGAGTCGTCACACGGCTTCTCGGTAGTACTACGCAGATCGCGAAATGCGCATCCATGCGCCTTCGGCATAAATCGGGGACACGATGAATCCCGGCCATCGGCGCCGAGCCGGGCGGGAATCAGGACATTTTGGATACAATCCGCGCGCCAGGGGTATCCAATTCGCCCGCTTTGCATCCGATCCGGCATGGGCGGCATGAGGAGATATGGGCGATTCGTATGCTGCGCAGCCGCAGCCGCAGCCGCAGCCGCAGCCGCAGCCGCAGCCGCAGCCGCAGCCGCAGCCGGGGCTGTCGTCACATGGCGAGCGCGCGGCGCTGGGTCCGCGACTGGCGGATGAGCGCCAGAAACGCTGCCAGAATCGGCGAGTCGTCGTCGCGCCGATACATGCAGTTCAGTTCGATGGAGCGCAGGTTCGGTGACTTCAGCGGCCGGTAGACCACGCCGGGCAAGCGCAGGTTTGCCGCCGACTCCGTGGTCACGCATACGCCGAAGCGGCTCGACACCAGCGCCATCGACGTCACCACGTCCTCCACTTCCTGCTCCACGCGCAGCGTCACGCCCTCCGCGCGAAAGGCCGCGGCCACCTCTTCGGCGAGGCCGGGCACCGGCGCGTTCGGATAGAGGATCATCCGTTCGTTCTCGAGATCGGCCAGGCTGAGCGTGGCGCGCTCGCACAGCGGATGCCCTTCGAAGAGCGCCACGAGAAACGGCTCGCGATGAATCCAGTCGACGACCAGGTCCGGCTCGTCCGGGATCAGGCGATTGAAGCCGATGGCGATGCGACGCTCGCGCAACGCGGCAATCTGCTCGGTCTTCGAGAGGTTGTGCAGGCCGATCTTCACCTCGGGCCGCTCGGTATGGAAGCTCGCGAGCAGCCGGGGGATCACGTTGAGAATGCCGGAGCTGAAGATGCCGACGTCGAGCCGCCCGATATAGCCCAGGCCGGCCAGCCGCGTCTGCTCCTGAGCGCGGCGCGTGAGTGCGAGGATGTTCGGCACTTCGGCGAGCAGCGTCTGTCCGGCTGCGGTCAGCGTGGCGCCCTTGGGCGTGCGCACGAACAGCGGTGTGCCCAGTTGCGCCTCGAGTGCGTGGATGTGGCGCGTGAGCGGCGGCTGCGCCATGTTCAGTCGCTCGGCCGCGCGTCCGAAATGCCCTTCCTGCGCCACGGCCAGGAAGTAGCGCATTTGCTTGATGTCCATGAAATCCTCGTTGCCCTTTGCGCAGCTTTGCAGCAGCGTGTGTGCGGCTCGCGTGCGACGTGCGCGCCACAGCGGCGCAATGCCGCCAAACTCGATACCGAAATGGTATCGCAATTGGGAAATTTGGTATTGGACGGTATCCTGCCGCTCGCGCATCATGGAGCGACGACGTTGCTCCATTCGGCATTTTCAGGGGACAGAATCATGCCAATCGTACATATCAATCTGGTGGAGGGTCGCGACGACGCCACCGTGAAGGCCTGCGTGAAGGCCGTGGCGCGCACCGTGCACGAAACGCTCGGGGCGCCGCTCGAGTCGATCCGCGTGTACGCCACGCAGGTGCCGGCCGCGCACTGGGCCGTCGGCGAGCGCACCAAGGACGAGCCGGCCGCGCCGGCCAGGGCGGGTGCGTGATGGCCGCCCAAACGCAAACCTCACAAGCCGCGCCGCGCGAGGCCGCCACGCAGGCGCGCCTGCAGCAGGCTGCCGACGCGCTGCTCGAGGCCGAGCGCTCGCATCGGTTCATCGCACCGTTGCGCGACACGTATGCGCCGCTCACCATCGAAGACGCCTACGCCATCCAGCGCATCAACACCGAGCGCCGTCTGGCCGCCGGGCGCCGCATCGTCGGCTGCAAGATCGGCCTCACGTCGGTCGCCGTGCAGAAGCAACTGGGTGTCGACCAACCCGATTTCGGCATGCTGTTCGACGACATGGGCTATGGGGACGGGGAGCCGATTCCCGCGTCGATTCTCACGCAGCCGAAGATCGAAGCCGAGATCGCGTTCGTGATCGGCCGCGATCTGAACGTCGAAAACCCGGGGCAGCTCGACGTACTGAACGCCATCGACTACGCGTTGCCGGCGCTCGAAATCGTGGGCAGCCGCGTGGCCGACTGGAACATCCGCATTACCGACACGATCGCGGACAACGCGTCTTCGTCCGCGTATGTGCTCGGCAACACGCCCAGGAAGCTCTCGGAATTCGACGCTCGCATGTGCGGCATGGTGCTCGAGCGCCGCGGCGAGCCCGTCTCGGTCGGCGCGGGCGCGGCCTGTCTGGGCAGCCCGATCAACGCCGTGGTGTGGCTTGCCCGCACGATGGCCGCCGTCGGCACGCCGCTCAAGGCGGGCGACCTCGTGCTCTCGGGCGCACTCGGCCCGATGGCGGCGGTGACGCCCGGCGACATCTTCGAGACCCGTATCAACGGCCTGGGATCGGTCCGCGCCGTCTTTGAACCTGCCAGCGAGGCTGCACGATGAGCCACATCCAAGACTACGCCAAGCTGCTCGACGACGCGGCCCGTTTCGCCCACGAAGTCGAGCAGTTCGACACCGACAACCGTCTGTCGCTCGAGGACGCCTATGCCATTCAGAAGGCGTCGCTCGCGCGCCGTGCCGAGCGCGGCGAGACGCGTGTCGGCGTGAAGATGGGCTTCACCAGCCGCGCAAAGATGATTCAGATGGGGCTCTCCGACGTCATCTGGGGGCGCCTGACTTCGGGCATGCAGGTCGAAGAGGGCACCGCCATCGATTTCAAGCGCTACGTGCATCCGCGCGTGGAACCGGAGATCGCGTTCATCCTGAACAAGCCGCTTGAAGGCAACGTCACCGGTCCGCAGGCGCTGGCGGCGGTCGAGGCGATCGCACCGGCCATCGAGATCATCGACTCGCGTTACAAGGACTTCAAGTTCACCCTGCCCGAGGTGATCGCGGACAATGCGTCGTCGAGCGGCTTCGTGATCGGCGCCTGGCACAGCCCGCACGTCGATTTCTCGAATCTGGGGCTTGCGATGACGATCAACGGCCGCACGGTGCAGGTCGGCTCCACGGCGGCGCTGCTCGGCCACCCGCTGCGCTCGCTGGTGGCGGCGGCGCGGCTGTCGGCCGCGGCCGGCGAGCCGTTGCAGGCCGGGTGGATCGTGATGGCGGGCGGCGCTACGCCGGCCGAATACATCCAGCCGGGGCAGTACGTGTGCGTGGAGATGGAGACGCTCGGTCGCGTGGGTTTTCACGTCTGAGCGCGAGGCGCGGATGAGCGGCCGCGCAGCGGGCGGCCGCCGCGAAGGACGGCGGGGTGTGCCGGGCGGCGCACGCATTTTCCATGTTTTCCGCGTCTTGCACTTTCCCGTTCGCGGCGAGGCAGCCCTCCGGCGCGCTAGCCGCAACGTCACTTACTGGCGGCGAAAACGCGCCATGATGCGCAGGTCCTCTTCGATCATGCGCACGTCGGTGAAGGACAACGCGAGCTTGTCGTCGAGCGAGCTCAGCGCGGGCAGGTTGAACATGCCTTGCGCGTCGCCCACGAGGCAGGGGGCAAGATAGGCCAGCAGCTCGTCCACGCAGTGCTCGCGCAGCAGCGAGCCATTGAGCTTGAAGCCGGCCTCCACGTGAATCTCGTTGAGCTGGCGCTCGCCGAGCGCGCGCAGCAGCGCCGGCAGTTCGACCTTGCCGTTCGCATTGGGCAGGTCGAGCACTTCCACGCCGAGCTGGCGCAGACGCGCGGCACGTTCGGCGTCGCCGTTCGCGCACACGACCAGCGCATTGCCGTCCTTGAGAACCCTGGCGGACGGGGAGATGTCGAGCCGCGAGTCCACGACGATGCGCAGGGGCTGACGCGTGGTTTGCACTTCGCGCACCGTGAGCGCCGGATCGTCCTCGCGCACGGTGCCGATGCCGGTGAGGATCGCGCACGCGCGTGCACGCCATGCGTGGCCATCGGCGCGCGCCGCCGGCCCGGTGAGCCACTGGCTCACGCCGTTGTGCAGCGCCGTCTTGCCGTCGAGGCTTGCCGCGACTTTCATGCGGACCCACGGCGTGCCGCGCGTCATGCGCGCGACGAAGCCGATGTTCATCTCGCGTGCTTCCTGTTCCAGCAGACCGCAGCGCACCTCGATGCCGGCCTCGCGCAGCATCGCGAGACCGCGCCCGGCCACCAGCGGATTCGGGTCCTCCATGGCCGCAATCACGCGTTTGACGCCCGCTTCGATCAATCCTTTCGCGCACGGCGGCGTGCGGCCGTAGTGGCTGCACGGCTCGAGCGTGACGTAGGCGGTCGCGCCACGCAGCGCTTCGCCGCGCACGCGGGCGTCCTTCATTGCCTGCACCTCGGCGTGGTCCTGGCCGGCGGGCTGAGTGAAGCCTTCGCCGATCACACGCCCGTCCTGCACGATGACGCAGCCCACGCGCGGGTTCGGCGAGGTCGTGAACATCGCGCGCTCGGCCAGCGCCAGCGCGCGGCGCATATAGGCAAAATCCTGGTCAGAAAACATGAGGCGTCAGATCATCAGCGGCCGGTCGGTCAGGGCATTGTCCGACTCGGCGCCGGCGTGAGCCGGCAGGGATTCGCGCGCAATGCCGCGCAGGGTGTCGAGAGCGCCGAGCACGCTCTCCACATAGCGTTCGTCACGGAAGCCGGCGCTCATCTGCGCGACGACGGCATCCCATTTCCGGGCGGGCACCAGCGCGTTGACGCCCTTGTCGGCCACTAGCTCGATATCGTGGTCCGCGACGTTGATATACAGCAGTATGCCCGTGCGCTCGCCGGTGTGCGCAATGCCCAGCTGGCGAAACAGATGCACGGCGCGCTGCCGGCAGCTCTGGCCTTGCCACACCGCCGCGAGCGGCATGGCCGCCTCGATGACCAGACGGATCTCGCAGCGGTGCTCGCGCTCGGACGCGCGGATCGCGGCTTCCAGCGCGTCGAGCGCCTTGTCGGGAAAAAGCCAGCGGGCGTGGGCGCGCCAGGTGCCAAAATGGCGCAGCCAGCGTGAGATGTCGTGTGGCTTGTGCTGCATCGCGATTGCCTCGTGTGTCATGGCCGTCACCAGTTCCCGGACGAGCCGCCGCCGTCGAAGCCGCCACCGCCGCCGCCGCCGAAACCGCCGCCACCGCCGCCGCCGCCGCCACCGAAGCCACCGAAGCCACCGTCGCCACCGCCGCGCCCCCAGCCGCCAAATCCGCCCAAGCCGCCCCCCAGGCCGGTCCCGAAGCCGCCCGCGCCGATGCGGCCGCGCTGGCCGGTGAGCACGCGCGAGCGCGGGTCGTTCAGGTCGGCGCCGGGCAGCCCCGGCCCTCGGAAGCGCCGACGGCTCTCCATGAGCACCACCATGCCGATGATGAAGACAATGAAGAGCAGCGGCAGGAAGTCGGACAGATCGCCGTGCGGCGCGCGCGTCGACGGCAGGTTCGGCGCCGGCAGCGCCTCGTTGTTCATGGCCGCCTGCACCGCTGCGACGCCGGCGGCGAGGCCGCCGAAGAAGTCGCCGCTGCGCAAGCGCGGCGCCATCACGTCACGCAGGATCCGGCCGGCGATCGCGTCGGTGAGCGAGCCCTGCACGCCGCGTCCGACCTCGATGCGCATCTTGCGCAAGTCATTCGGATTGTCCTTCGCGATGAGCAGGATGACGCCGTCGTCCACGCCCTTGCGCCCGGCCTTCCATGCGTCCGCCACGCGGATGCTGTACTGGTCGATGGTCTGGGGCGCGGTCGTCGGCACCATCAGGATGAAGATCTGGCTGCCGCGCTGCTGCTCGTATTGCGCGAGCTGGGTCTCGAGCGCGTTGCGCTGCTCGGCCGTGAGCGTGCCCGTCAGGTCGGTGACGCGCGCGGTGAGGGCGGGCACGGCCACCCCTTCCTCGGCGCTGGCGGGCAGCGCGAACCAGCACAGGCATGCCAGCAGCACGGCATAGAGCGCACCAAGGCAGGCGCCAAGGAGCGAACCAGACGACGAACCGGGCGACGAACCGGGCGACGCGCCGAGCGGTGCGCGGCGTGCCAGCCTTGGCGCCGGCACGTCCGTGCGCGGCCGACCCAGCCGGTGCGGCAGGTGCGCCGCGGCGGGCGAGGACGATGACCGGAACAGCGCAACGGCGGCCATGGCGCGACTCTCAGAACTTGACCGTCGGCGCCGTCGAGATGGCTTTCTCGTTCTCGACCGTGAAGTTCGGCTTCGGTCCGTAGCCGAACATCTTGGCGGTCAGATTGTTCGGGAATTGGCGCACGTACACGTTGTAGTCCTGCACCGACTGGATGTAGCGATTGCGCGCTACCGTGATGCGGTTCTCCGTGCCTTCGAGCTGCGACTGCAGATCCCGGAACAGGCCGTCGGCCTTCAGGTTCGGGTAGTTCTCCGACACGGCCATCAGGCGCGAGAGCGCGCCCGAGAGTTCGCCCTGAGCCTGCTGGAATTTCTTGAATGCTTCGGGATCGTTGAGCGTCTCCGGCGTGACGGTGATCCTCGTCGCCTTGGCACGGGCGTTGATCACGTCGGTGAGCGTCGTTTGCTCGTGCGCCGCGTAGCCTTTCACGGTGTTCACCAGGTTGGGCACCAGATCCGCGCGCCGCTGGTACTGGTTGACCACTTCGCTCCACGCCGCCTTGACGGCTTCGTCCTTGACCTGGATTTCGTTGTACCCGCACGCGCTGAGCAGCGACGCGAGGAGTCCCATGGCGAGCCAGCGCAAGATCGACTGAGGCAGGCGGGTCGGCAGCAGCATTTGCATGATGAGTTTCCTTGTTATGGTCGAACGGAATGACCGGTAGCGGGATCGGGCGTGCGCCGCGCGCACATGACGCTCATGCGAGCGTGCGGAATGCGTCGCGCGCGGCCTCGAGGGTCGCGTCGAGGACCGCGTCGTCGTGCGCGGCCGAGACGAAGCCTGCTTCGAATGCGCTCGGTGCGAGATAGACGCCGCGATCGAGCATCGCGTGGAAGAACTTGTTGAAGCGCGCGACGTCGGAGGTCGTCACCTCGGCGAAGCTCTGCGGCACGTTCGCACGGAAGTACAGGCCGAACATGCCGCCCACGCTGTCGCCCGAGAACGGCACGCCGGCGGCCTGCGCCGCCTCGACGAGGCCTGTCACCAGTTTCGACGTGCGCTTGGCCAGATCCTCGTAGAAGCCGGGCGCCTGAATGAGCTTGAGCGTCGCGAGGCCCGCGGCGACGGCCAGCGGGTTGCCCGAGAGCGTGCCGGCCTGGTAGACGCCCCCCAGCGGCGCGAGGTGCGACATGATGTCGCGGCGTCCGCCGAAGGCCGCGGCCGGCATGCCGCCGCCGATCACTTTGCCCAGGCACGTGAGATCGGCCGTGATGCCGTAGAGCGCCTGCGCACCGCCCAGCCCGACGCGGAAACCGCACATCACTTCGTCGAAGATGAGCACGGCGCCGTGGGCCGTACACAGCTCGCGCAGCGTCTGCAGGAAATTACGCGAGCCGCGCACGAGGTTCATGTTGCCGGCCACGGGCTCGACAATCACGGCCGCGATTTCGCCGCCCTGGCCGGCGAACAGTTCGCGCAGCTGCTCGACATTGTTGTACTCGAGCACGAGCGTGTCGCGCGTGACCTCGGGCGGGACGCCGGCCGACGACGGCGCGTTGCGCGTGGAGTCGGCGAACGTGAGCAGCCCCGAGCCCGCCTTGACGAGCAGGCTGTCGGCGTGGCCGTGGTAGCAGCCTTCGAACTTCACGATCTTGTTGCGGCCGGTGAAGCCGCGTGCGAGGCGCAGCGCGCTCATCGTCGCTTCGGTGCCCGAGGACACCAGGCGCACCTGTTCGATGGACGGTACGAGACGGCAGATTTCCTCTGCCATGGTCACTTCGGCCTCGGTCGGCGCGCCGAAGCTGAAGCCTTGCGACATGGCGTGCTGCACGGCGGCGACCACTTCCGGGTGGAGATGGCCCACGATCATCGGTCCCCACGAGCCGATGTAATCGATGTAGCGCGCGCCTTCGGCGTCCCACATGTACGGGCCCTGGGCGCGGGCGATGAAGCGCGGCGTGCCGCCGACCGAGCGAAACGCGCGCACGGGCGAATTCACGCCGCCGGGAATGGTCTGCTGGGCGCGCTCGAAGAGCGCGGCATTCGTGCTGTGTTCGGACATGGTGCCTCTTTACCTGATAAGGCCGGCACGGGCGGGGCGTACAACGCGGGCGGGCGAGCCGCGGCGTCGTGCAGCGCGTTGCCGGCACGGGAAATGAAGGATGCGTCTGGCCGCCGGAGGGCGTTGCGGCGCGGCAAAAACGGCTGCGCGACGCAGGCCCGGCGGGCGGTCCCGAATGCGTCGATTCTAGCGGATGCGGCCAGAGTCCGGGACTTCTCGCGGCGCGGGCCTTCTGTTAGATTGAAGGCAATTCACTCAACGTCAAGGAAAAACAGGCCCATCGACATGTCCACCGTCAACTCGCAACGTCCTTCGATCACTGTCTCGAGCCTCGACCTCGATCGCCTCGAGGCGCTCATGGCGCAGGCGCCGCGCGCGGCATTGCCGTATGTGGAGGCACTCGAAACAGAGCTCGCCCGGGCGAGCGTCGTCGAGCCGGAGCAGATGCCGGCCGACGTCGCCACGATGAATTCGGTGGTGCGCTATCGCGATCTGGCCACGCAGCAGGAGCATCGCGTGACGCTGGTCTATCCGCAGCATCTCGCGAACACGGAGAACGGTATTTCGGTGTTGGCGCCGGTGGGCAGCGCGCTGCTCGGATTGCGCGTCGGCCAATCGATTCACTGGCAAGTGCCGGGCGGTCATCGCATCGAGCTCGAACTGCTCGGCATCGACTACCAGCCCGAAGCCGCCGGCGAATACCACCGCTGATTTCCCTCCTGGCAACGCCATTGGGAGATTCGGATCTCCCGAGTCTCCCAACCTCCCGCCCCCTCAGCCGTTTCGCGACACCTTCGCGCCGCTCCCGGCAAATTCCTGACAAGGCTTCAGACAATCTTCGGCAGATCGACGACCGGTCCGGTATTGGCGAGCATTGGCGGGCATTGGCGGGCATTGGCGGGCATTGGCGCCTGGGCGCTTCGCGTCATCGACGCAGCCAGCCGCGCGCGATCGGCCAGGCCAGCAGGCGGCGGTAGACGCCTTCGAGCACGGCGGCGGCAATGCGGCTCGTCTCGCGCGCGGCGCCCGTGCGCATGACGAGCGCGGCGACGATCGACACGCACAGCCCGCCGAGCATGTCGATCGGCCAATGCACGCCAAGATAGACGCGCGCCCAGCACACGGGCAGGGCGCAGAGCAGCACGAGCTTGCCGAGCATACGGGGCGTTCGCGCCACGGTGCCCATCAGCACGAACGCCGAGGTGAACATGATCGACGCGTGATTGCTCGGAAACGCGCTCGTCGGCGCATGCGCCAGCAGGTTCGTGCCGAGGCCGACGACGAACGGACGCGGCTCGAACCACGCCAGCCCGATGACGAAGTTGATCAGCAGCACCAGCGCCACGCCGAGCAGGCCATGCACGGCTCCTTCGCGATCGCGCCCGCCGGCGAGCCACAGCGTGACGAGCCCGGCCGGGAGCAGCAGGATCAGGTACTTGGCGAGGAATACGGCGATGGCCAGTTCGCCTTCGCTGACGTTGGGCGAGGCGTTGATGGCCAGAAAGACGGCGCGGTTGAGCGATTCCATGAGTTCCGGAGCGATGCCGGCCGCGGGGCCGCCATACCGTCCGGCAGCATGGGGCTTCACGCGCGATGCCGGCGTATCGACGGCCGCCGGCAGGCGGTTGATGACGAAAACGTGACAGATTCTGACTGAGTCGCCGCGCACTGCAAAGTTTCCATTGTCATCATTTTGTAACACCTTGAATTGTCACTTTTCTTTCGACGCACTCGAGGGTAGAATCGCGCCGTCATAGCTCTCAGGAGATCCTTCCGTGGACAGTTGTTCTAGTGGTAGTTGCCGGTCGACGCAGGTCGACACCACCACCGCGAGTTAGTCCCCGGGATTTCCCCGCCGCTGACTCGCATAGCCGGGTTGGCGCGCACCTCTGATGTTCGTCTCGAGTTCGCCTCAAGTCCGTCGCGGATTGTCTCGATTCGCGGATTTCGCTGATTCCTCTGGCCTTCGCGCGCCTGGCGCGCGGCGACGCGCCGGATCGCAGACGTTCATCGTTCGTAGCACGCTCCCTAACCAGTTTTACGTTTGCCGCACGGGCGACTCGGCCGTGCGCATGCGCTTGCTGTCCGACCGTTCGCCCCGGGTCAGATGATCCGGGCGGCGGCGGCGACCGCCCGCGCATGATGCGCGCCGGGCGCGACGCCGTGAGGCCGGGAGATTCGTCGTGTTCCGTTATTCCATGACCCTTCGCGCGGGCAATCCGCAAGCCCTCATGCTGCCGGCCGAGTGTCTGCATCACTATCGCGTCGGTGCGCCCCCCGAAGCTGGCGAGGCGCGGGGCGAGCGTGGCCGGGGCTGGGGCGGTCTTGGCCCTCTTGATCGTCTCGGTCGTCCCGGTCGTCTCGGTCGGTGGCTGCGCGCGCAGGTCCGTCGCGCGAAAGCGACCCGCTGACACACCGTTTCATGACTTTGGCGAGGCGCGGCCGACGCGCCCGCCTCGCATTTCCTCAAGGATGTATCCGATGCAACAAGCTCTCACCCTCGGCGAGCGTTTCATCGCGGTGCTGGGCGCGCGCCTTGGCCTGCGCCTTTTCCGCCGCGGCGACATGCTCGAAACCCTCGATGCGCCGAATGCCGGCCACCTGGCACCACCCGGTCTGCCCGGTCTGCTCGATGCCGCGCGCGAGACCGGCCCGGATCTGCTCGCGCGCCTGGGCACGACCCGCCAGGGCCTGTCCGACGACGAAGCCGCGAGCGTGCGCGCGCACGTTGGCACCAACGAAGTGGAGCACGAGAAGCCTCTGCCGTGGTGGCGTCATCTGTTCCAGTGCTATCGCAATCCGTTCAACCTGCTGCTCTCGGCGCTGGCCGCCGTGTCCTATGCGACCGACGACACCGAGGGAACGATCATCATCTCGTCGATGGTGATCATTTCCACGGTGTTGCGGTTCATGCAGGAGGCGCGCTCGAACAAGGCGGCGGAAAAGCTCAAGGCGATGGTGAGCACCACCGCGACCGTGCTGCGCCGCGAAGCGCTGAGCGGTGCGACCGCAGGGCTCGACAATGTGCGGCACCTGGGCCGCATGGGGCGCGAGATTGCGCTCGCGCAGCTCGTGCCCGGGGACATCGTGCTGCTCGCGGCGGGCGACATGATCCCGGCGGACGTGCGCATTCTCGCGGCCAAAGACCTGTTCGTCTCGCAGTCGGCGCTCACCGGCGAAGCGCTGCCGGTGGAAAAATTCGCGCATGCGGGCGAGGGCAGCGTTGGCGACAATCCGCTCACCTACGACAATCTCGCATTCATGGGCACCAACGTGGTGAGCGGCTCGGCCACGGCGGTCGTGGTGGCGACGGGCGCGCGCACCTTCTTCGGCTCGCTCGCCCAGCGCGTGACGGCGCAGCGTCCGGCCGTCACGTCGTTCCAGCAAGGCGTCAATCGCGTCTCGTGGGTGCTGATCCGCTTCATGCTGGTCATGACGCCGATCGTGCTGGTCGTCAACGGCCTCACCAAACACGACTGGCTCGAAGCGTCGCTCTTCGCGCTGTCGGTGGCCGTGGGTCTCACGCCCGAGATGCTGCCGATGATCGTGACCGCCACGCTCGCCAAGGGCGCGGTGGTGCTCTCGCGCAAGAAAGTCATCGTCAAGCGGCTCGACGCGATCCAGAACTTCGGCGCCATGGACGTGCTGTGCACCGACAAGACCGGCACCCTCACGCAGGATCGCATCTGCCTGGAGCGCCACACCGACGTGTGGGGCCACGCCAGCGAAGACGTGCTCGAGTACGCCTACCTGAACAGTTTCTACCAGACCGGTCTGAAGAACCTGCTCGACGTGGCCGTGCTCGATCACGCCGAGCTGCACCAGCGTCTGGACGTGGTGAACCGCTATCGCAAGATCGACGAGATTCCGTTCGACTTCGAGCGCCGTCGCATGTCGGTCGTCGTGAGCGAGAACGGCGAGCATCACGAGCTCATCTGCAAGGGCGCCGTCGAGGAAGTGATGGCGGTGTGCAACCGTGTGCAGCACGGCGCGAACGTCGAGCCGCTCACACCGGACGTGCTCGCCCGCCTGCGTCGGGTAACCGCGGACCTGAACGCCGAAGGCCTGCGCGTGGTAGCGGTGGCCACCCGCCATCTGCCGCCCGTGCGCGAGCGCTACAGCGTTGCCGACGAGCGCGAACTGGTGCTCGTGGGCTACATCGCGTTCCTCGATCCGCCCAAGGAGTCGACCGCACCGGCGCTCCAGGCGCTGGCGGCTTGCGGTGTCGACGTGAAGGTGCTCACGGGCGACAACGACCTCGTGACCGTCAAGGTGTGCCGAGAAGTGGGGCTTGCGGTGACCGGCTGCGTGCTCGGCGATGAGATCGAATCGATGAGCGACACCGAACTGGCCCGCACTGTGGAGCGCGCCAACGTGTTCGCGAAGCTCACGCCGGCCCACAAGGAGCGCATCGTGCACATGCTGCGCGCGAACGGCCACGTGGTGGGCTTCATGGGCGACGGCATCAACGACGCGCCGGCACTGCGCGCGGCGGACATCGGCATTTCCGTGGACACGGCGGTGGATATCGCGAAGGAAGCGGCCGATCTGATCCTGCTGGAAAAGAGTCTGATGGTGCTGGAGCAGGGGGTGATCGAAGGGCGTCGCACCTTCGCGAACATGCTCAAGTACATCAAGATGACGGCCAGCTCGAACTTCGGCAATGTCTTCTCGGTGCTGATCGCCAGCGCCTTCCTGCCGTTCCTGCCGATGCTGCCGCTGCAGCTGCTCACGCAAAACCTGCTCTACGACCTGTCGCAGACGACGATCCCGTTCGATAACGTCGACCCCGAGCAGCTCATGCGCCCGCAGCAATGGAACCCGGCCGACCTGTCGCGCTTCATGGTGTTCTTCGGGCCGATCAGCTCGATTTTCGACGTACTGACGTTCGTGGCGATGTGGCATCTGTTCGGCGCGAACGGCGCCGCGCACCAGAGCCTGTTCCAGTCGGGCTGGTTCGTCGAGGGCCTGCTCTCGCAGACGCTCATCGTGCACCTGATTCGCACGCGCCGCATCCCGTTCGTGCAAAGCCGCGCCGCGTGGCCGCTCCTGCTCATGACCGGCGCGGTGATGCTGATCGGCGTGATGCTGCCGCTCTCGCCGTTCGCCGAGACGTTCCGGCTGCAGGCGCTGCCGCTCGCGTACTTCCCGATGCTCGCCGCGATCCTGCTCGCCTACGCGGTACTCACGCAGATGATGAAGGGCATGTTCGCGCGTCGCTTCGGGTGGCAGTAACGCGCGAGCGCCGGTTCGGCGACACGGCGATGTCGAGCGCCGCGTAGAGCTCGTCGAGCGCCTCGCGCGTGCCGACGAGCCGCGCGGTGACCTCGCCCGTGAGGTCCGTGACGACGCTCACGAGCATTTCCTGGCGCGTTTGGGCCTGACACGCCTCGCGTGCGGCCACGAAGCGCGTGGCGGTGAGCGCGGCGAGGGTGGCGAAGCGCTCGGCCTGCACGAGCCCGTTGATCCGAAAGACGGGCTGTGCCGCCCCCGGGGCGCGCGGTGCGAGGCGCACGTGCGTGCCGTCGCTGACCGCGCCGAGCGCGGCAAGCAGCCTGTCACGGGACGAAGCGCCCAGCACGCAGCGCTCGCCGTGGACCCAGCGAGAAATCGTGCTGGCGGCGATTCCGCTCGCGCAGGCGAGCCGCGCCAGCGTGGTGCCCGAGAGCTTGATGAGCAATCGGGCGACGGTGCGGTGGCGTTGATCGATGTCATCCATGGGCGAGCTCACGCAAGGGGAAGGTCGCGTGTGGCGGTGCGGCTCAAAAGGCCATCGTCACTTCGAGCTGCGCGTCGATGTCCCGGCGAAGCCCATCGGTACATGGCATGAGCGGCCGGCGCACGGCCGGCCCGCACAAGCCGAGCGAGGCGAGCGCGGCCTTGATCGCTACCGGATTCGGTTCGCTAAAGAGTCGCCGGATGAGCGGCCTCATGCCATTGAAGAGCGTCGCGGCGCGCGACAGATCGCCATCGCGCACGTACCGCACGAGCTTCAGATAGAGATCGGGGCGCACATGCGCCGCGGCCGAGATGCCGCCGGTGGCGCCGGCGCGCAGCGCGGCGAGCAGCTGCATGTCGTCGCCGCACAGCACGCGCAGCGTCGTCTGCGACGGCAGATGCACGAGCGGATGCGCGTCGCATTCCTTGATTGCGGCGAACGCGTCGTGCGATGCCAGCTCGCGAATCGTCTGCACCGCGAGCGTCACGCCGGTGCGCAGCGGTACGTTGTAGAGCACGAGCGGCTTGCGCGTGCCGGCGGCGAGCGTGCGGTAATGCCACAGAATGCCTTCCTGCGACGGACGCAGATAGTACGGTGGCGGCACGAGGTAGCCGGCAAGCGGCAAATCGTCGAGATGGCGCATCTGCCGCGCTGCATTGGCGGTGTCGGCCGCACCCACCCCGGCGAGCACCGGCGCGTGGCCGTGCGCGAGATGGCATGCGGTCTCCACGAGCCAGCGGCGTTCGTCTGGCGCGAGCAGGGCGCCTTCGCCGGTCGTGCCGGCCACCACGAAGCCGTCCACTCCCGCAGCAAGGTAGTAGTCGACCAGCCGCGCGAATGCGTTGCGATCGATGTCGGCGCCATTGGCACCGGTCATTGGAGTGACGAGCGGAATCCACACGCCCTGAAAAATGGTTGCGTTCATGGTGAGAAAAAACGGAAACGAATCGGGGCGACGCCAAAATGGGCCGGACGGCCTGGCGCTCAGGCGGCAGGCTGCCGGCGCAGCGCGCCGAATTCGGCCTCGGGCAGCGACTGCATGACCACGTGCATGGCATGCGAGGCTTGCCCGCGCGGCAACGCGATCGACACGACGGCCGCCGTGTCGCGCCGGATCGGACGGATCGTCTCGACGCGCCACGGCAGCGGCAGGCTCATCGCGAGCGTGATGGCAAGCGAGGAAACGGCGGCGCGGCTCAGCGTGATGTCCAGCGTGGCGTCAAGACGCAAGCGCGGGGAGGTCGCGCGGCGCGCCCGCATGGGCGAGGCTGGCGCATCGGGTGCACCGGGTGCATCGGGTGCATCGGGAGGTTCGAGACTGGCGCGTTCGGCAATGACGGGCATGGCGGCGTGTCGATAAAGACGGGAGTGAGGACGAAGCCAGTCTAGGGACGCGCGAATAAAAAAGGCGTCAAGATTCTTGACGCCTCGATTCCTCGATTTTGGCGGTGGCGCGGCCGTCTCAGAACGCGTCGGGATGCTGCGCGTCGCCGTATTGCGCATCATTGAAGAGCACGCACGCGCCGTGCGGCGCTGCACCGACGTTGTCGCGAAACAGTTGGAACAGGTTGCGCCACGGATCGAACGGCCGCGGCGGCACCGGCTCGGGCGCGCGGGCGGCGAGCGTGGCGTCGTCCACTTCGCAATGGAGCAGGTTCTTCTCGCAGTCGATCGAGATGATGTCCCCGTCCTGCACCCTTGCGAGCATGCCCCCGTCGTGCGCTTCGGGCGAGAGGTGAATGGCCGCCGGCACCTTGCCCGACGCTCCGGACATGCGGCCGTCGGTCACGAGCGCCACATGGTGGCCCTCGTCCTGCAGCAGGCCGAGCATCGGCATGAGCTTGTGCAGCTCGGGCATACCGTTCGCGCGCGGCCCCTGGAAACGCACCACCACGATCACGTCGCGCGTGAGCTCGCCCGCCTTGAATGCCGCCTGCGCCGATTCCTGATCGGAGAACACGCGTGCCGGTGCGCGCACTGTCCGATGCTCCGGCTTCACGGCGGACGACTTGATCACCGCCCGACCGAGGTTGCCGTGGAGCATGCGCAGGCCGCCCTCCGGCGCGAACGGGCGCGAGGCCGGCCGCACGATGGTCTCGTCGAGACTCTGTGCCGGTGCCTCCTGCCACGAGAGCACGTCGTCGCGCAGGAAGACTTCCTGCGTGTACGCGCGCAGGCCATGCCCCATGACGGTCGTCACGTTCTCGTGCAGCAGGCCGGCGTCGAGCAGCTCGCGGATCAGGAAGTTGAGCCCGCCCGCGGCGTGGAACTGGTTCACGTCGGCCTTGCCGCTCGGGTAGACATGCGCGAGCAGCGGCGTGACATTCGACAGATCGGCGAAATCCTCCCAATCGAGCAGAATGCCGCCCGCGTGCGCCATCGCCACGAGATGCAGTGTGTGGTTCGTCGAGCCGCCGGTGGCGTGAAGTCCCACCACGCCGTTCACGAAGGCGCGCTCGTCGAGAATTTGCGACGTGTTGATGCCCGACCTGGCGAGCGCCACGGCGCGCGCGGTGGCCGCCTGCGTGAGCGCGTGCCGCAGCGGCGTGTGCGGGTTGACGAACGACGCGCCGGGCAGGTGCAGGCCCATGAATTCCATGAGCATCTGATTGCTGTTGGCCGTGCCGTAGAACGTGCAGGTGCCCTGGGTATGATAGGCGGCCAGCTCGGCGTCGAGCAGCGCGGCGCGCGTAATGCGTCCGGCCGCGTATTCCTGCCGGATGCGCGACTTTTCGTCGTTCGGCAGGCCGGAGGGCATGGGGCCGGCCGGCGCGAATACGGCCGGCAGATGGCCGAACGCCTGCGCGGCGATCACGAGCCCCGGCACGATCTTGTCGCACACGCCAAGGAACATGGCGGCGTCGAACGTCTGGTGCGAGAGCGCGACGGCCGAGGCGAGCGCGATCACGTCGCGCGAGAACAGCGAGAGCTCCATGCCGGCGTAACCCTGCGTGACGCCGTCGCACATCGCCGGCACGCCGCCGGCGACCTGCGCGCTCGCGCCGTGCGCGCGCGCGGCGGACTTGATGATGTCGGGAAATTCGGCGAACGGCGCGTGCGCCGAGAGCATGTCGTTGTAGGCGGTGACGATGCCGATGTTGGGCGCGCGTTCGGTGCGCAGCTTGAGACGGTCGTCGGCGGGCGCGGCGGCCATGGCGTGCGCGAGGTTGGCGCAGCCGAGCTTCTCGCGCCCGGGCTGCCCGTGCATGGCGCGCGCGACGCCTTCGAGATACGCCTGGCGGGTCGCCCGGCTGCGGCGGATGAGTCGCTCGGTCACGCGCTCTACCACGGGATGCAGCGACACGTTGTGCGAAGACTGAGTCATGGTGATTCCGGGACGTTGTGGGTCGCCCCATGCGGGTCACGCGCCCGAAGCCTGCGGCGTGTCTCGCATGCTGGCTGGGTGCGCCTTGCGCTGCATCGCCTTCGATGTAGTCAAAGCACGAGATTTTGTTGATTTGCAGTGTAGTTAAACTACAATGCAGTGTCAAAGTTGCGCTTTTCCGGTGACGCCGACCGAGTCCATCCGCGCTTTGCGCAAGCCTCGGACGCGTCTGACTGCACGGAGTCCACGCTGTCCATGAACACGCTTTCACCCTATACCTTTGTCCTCTTCGGCGCCACCGGCGATTTGTCGCTGCGCAAGGTGCTGCCGGCCCTGTTCCGGGCGTTCTGCACCGGGCAACTGGAAGCCGGCGCGCACACCGACACCGCCGGACGCATCCTGGCCGTGGCCCGCACCTCGATGGACGCCGCCGGCTATCACGCCTGGTGCGAGCAGCACGTGCGCGCGCACATCAAGCCGGACGTGTGGGACGAGCCGACGTGGAAGCGCTTTCTCGCCACCATCGATTACATGCCGCTCGATCTCGGCCGCGAGGCCGAGTTCCGGGTGCTGGCCGAGCGGCTGTCCAGGCGCCAGGGCGTGCGCATCTTCTATCTGGCGACCGGGCCGTCGCTGTTCATCCCGATCTGCGAGGGCCTGCGCAGCGCCGGGCTCAACGAGAACAGCCGCATCGTGCTCGAAAAGCCGCTCGGCAACGATCTGGCGTCCTCCGAAGGCATCAACGACGCCGTCGGCGCCATCTTCCGCGAAGACCAGATCTATCGGATCGACCACTACCTCGGAAAGGAGGCGGTGCAGAACCTGCTCGCGCTGCGGTTCGGCAACGCGATTTTCGAGCCGCTGTGGCGGCGCGAACTGATCGATAGCATTCAGATCACCATCGCCGAGGCCATTGGCGTGGAAGGGCGTGGCGAGTTCTACGAGCAGACCGGCGCGTTGCGCGACATGGTGCAGAACCACTTGCTGCAACTGCTGGCCATCGTGGCCATGGAGCCGCCGCTGTCGATGAACGCCGATGCGGTGCGCGACGAGAAGCTGCGCGTGCTGCGCTCGCTGCGGCAGATGGACGACGAGAGCGTGGCGCACAACGTCGTGCGCGGCCAGTACGGCGGCGGCGCCATCGACAAGTCCGCCGTGCCCGCCTACGTGGACGAGCCCGGCGTGCCCCCGGACAGCCAGACCGAGACGTTCGTCGCGCTCAAGGCGGAGATCGACAACTGGCGCTGGGCCGGCGTGCCGTTCTACCTGCGCACGGGCAAGCGGCTCGGCGAGCGCGTTGCGGAAATCGTCGTCAACTATCGCGCCACGCCGTACCCGCTGCTTGGCGAAGCCACCGCGCAGCCCGGCGCAAATCGTCTGGTGATCCGCCTGCAGCCCAACGAGTCGATCCGCCTGTACTGCCTCGCCAAGCAGCCGGGCGAAGGCATGAACCTGCAGACCGTACACCTCGATCTGGCGTTCGACCAGTTCTTCAAGGGGCACCGGATGGACGCCTACGAGCGGTTGCTGCTCGACGTGATCAACGGGCGTCTCGCCCTCTTCGTGCGCCGCGACGAGCAGGAGCAGGCATGGCGCTGGGTGGCGCCGATCCAGGCGTACTGGGCGCGGCAGGCCAAGGGGCCGAAGCGCTATGCCGCCGGCACGTGGGGGCCCCCGGCGGCGAGCGCATTGCTCGCGCAGTCGGGCCGATGCTGGGTGGAAGAAGAGAACTGACGCCACCCCGGCGAACGGGCCGGGGCGCACAAGGGCAAAGCCCCAAGTCTTCGGAGACGGACGCGCATGATCCGCTGGAGAACCTATCCTACGCGCGAAGCGCAGGCGCTCGCGCTGGCAAACGCCGTCGTGGCAGGCATCGACGAAGCGCTCACGATCCGGCCGCGCGCGTTGCTCGCCGTCTCGGGCGGCACGAGTCCGCGGGCGTTTCTCGCGCAACTGGCGCGCCTGCCCGTGGCGTGGCGCGACGTCGACATCACGCTGGCCGACGACCGCTGGCTGCCGCCCACGCACGAACAGAGCAACGCACGCCTGCTTGCCGAGACGCTGCTGCCCGGCGCAACGGGGGCGCGCTGGCTGCCCCTCGTCGACACGTCGAGTGCCGCCGCGCTGCACGTGCGCACGCTCAACGACACATGGACGCACGGCGTGCCTCAGATCTGCGTGCTGGGCATGGGCGAGGACGGCCATACCGCGTCCCTGTTCGCGGATGCGCCGCAGTGGCGCGAAGCGATCACCACGCGCGACAAGTTCGTGCTCGTGCAGCCGCAGCGCGCGCCGCATCTGCGCGTGTCGTGGTCGCTCGCCGCGCTTGCCTCTTGCGAGCGCCTCGTCCTGCAGATCCAGGGCCCGGCCAAGCGCGCCGTGCTCGAGGCGGCGCAGGCCGAGCCGCAGGACAACGCCATCTCCCGGTTGATTCACACTGAAGGAGTCTCGATCGATGTCTTCTGGAGTGAGACATAGTCCACCGCACGTGAGCGGCCCGCGTCTTCTGGCCGACATCGGCGGCACCAACGCCCGCTTCGCGCTCGAGATCGCGCCCGGCGAGCTCGTGGAGATCCGCGACTACGCCTGCGACGACTTCGCCGGCGTGCCCGAAGTCATCCGCGCCTATCTCGAGGACGCCGATCACGCCGAACCCGTGCAGCACGCGGCCGTCGCCATCGCCAACCCGATCGAGGGCGACGAAGTGCGCATGACCAACCGCGACTGGCACTTTTCGATCGAGGCCACGCGCCGCGCACTGCGCTTCGAGACGCTGCTCGTCGTCAACGATTTCACCGCGCTCGCCATGGCGCTGCCTTATCTGTCCGAGCACGAGAAACGCCAGGTGGGCGGCGGCGAGCCCAGGCCCAACGGCGTGCTCGGCTTGCTCGGACCGGGCACCGGCGTGGGCGTCTCCGGCCTGATTCCGGCCGGCGATCGCTGGATCGCGCTGGGGAGCGAAGGCGGGCACACGACCTTCGCGCCGGCCGACGATCGCGAGATCGACGTGCTGCGTTACGCCTGGAAGCACTTCCCGCATGTGTCCTTCGAGCGTCTGGTGGCGGGGCCGGGCATGGCGCTCGTCTATCAGGCGCTCGCCGCGCGCGAGGGGCGAGCGCTCGACGCGCTGGAGACGCCGGCGATCGTGAAGCGCGCGCACGCGGGCGATGCGCTCGCGCGCGAGACCGTCGACTGCTTCTGCGCGATGCTCGGCACGCTTGCCGGCAACGTCGCGGTGTCGCTGGGGGCGGTCGGCGGCGTGTATCTGGGCGGTGGCGTGATCCCCAAGCTCGGCGAACTGTTCGAGGCGTCGCCGTTTCGTCAACGCTTCGAAGCCAAGGGGCGCTTCGAGGCTTATCTGAAGAAGATTCCGACGTTCGTCATCACGGCCGCACACCCGGCGTTCCTCGGCACGTCTGCGATCCTTGCGGAGCAGCTCGGCTCTCACGCGGCCGGCGCGGGGGCGTTGATCGACCGGCTGCACCGGTTGCGCGATCGCCTGAGCCCGGCGGAGCAGCGCGTGGCCGACCTCACGCTCAAGCAGCCGCGCGCGCTGCTGGCCGAGCCGGTGGCGGACATCGCGCGTCTCGCACGGGTGAGTCAGCCCACCGTGATCCGTTTTTGCCGCAAGCTCGGCTGCCAGGGACTGTCCGACTTCAAGCTCAAGCTGGCGAGCGCCCTCACGGGCACGCTGCCGGTGCGTCACGGTCAGGTGCACGTGGGCGATTCGGCGGCCGAATTCAGCGCGAAGGTGCTCGACAACACCGTGTCGTCGATCCTGCAGATGCGCGAGCATCTCGACGCCCGCACCGTCGAGGCGGCGGTGACGCTGCTCGACGGCGCACGCCGCATCGAGTTCTATGGCCTCGGCAACTCGGGTGTCATCGCGCAGGACGCGCACTACAAGTTCTTCCGCTTCGGCATGCCGACCATCGCCTATGGCGACCCGTACCTGTTGCAGGCGTCGGCCGGGCTGCTCGGGGAAGGAGACGTCGTGGTTGCCATTTCGGCGTCGGGCCGTTCACCGGATCTGAATCGCGCCGTCGACATCGCGCTCAAGCGCGGTGCGAAGGTGATCGCGCTCACGGCGCGCAATTCCCCGCTGGCGCGCAAGGCAACGCTGGTGCTGCCGAACGATCACGTCGAGACGATGGGCGCGCACGTGACGATGATCGCGCGCATTCTGCACCTCGCGGCGATCGACGTACTGGCCGTCGGCGTGGCCGTGCGGCGCGCCGGACCGGGCAGCGAGGGCAGCCGGGGCGAGGGCGCGCTCGACTGGCTCGGCCATGGCAGCGGTCGCGATTCGGACGTGCAGGCCGCCTGAGTCGCCGCGTATTCCGGTGCGCGAAACACGCCGGGAACCTCCCTGAACCGGCAAGCGCCGCGAGCGGGCGGCCCACCGGCCGCGGCGCCGGTTCCGGCTTGATATCGCTAAACATGTTTAGCATAATGCGGCCTATGAAAGTGTCCGATTCCGCCCAACGTTTCGGCTTTCTCGTGGCAGACATCCAACGTCTGTTCGGGCGCCGCTTCGAGCAGTTCGCGCAACGCACGCTGCCGATGACGCGTGCGCAGTGCCGCTTGCTCGTCTACCTCGCCGACAATCGCGGCGTGAGCCAGACCGTGCTGGCCGACATTCTCGAAACTCCGCCGCAGACGCTCGCCCGCATGCTCGAGCGCATGGAAGAGGCGGGCTGGGTGCGTCGCCGTCCCGACGCGCGCGACCCGCGCATCGAACGCCTGTTTGTCACGCGCGCCGCGGTCGAGCAACTGAAGATCGCCCGCGCGCTCTCAGACGAAGTGCGCAACGAGGCGTTGCACGGGCTGACGGCCTTCGAGACGGTGCAGCTCACGCAGTTGCTGCAGAAGGTGCGCCGCAATCTCGTCAATGTCGTTCCGACGCCGCTCGACACCGTGGTGCCGGCCGTGCTGCGTCGCGCACAGGAGGACGCGCAGCGCTTGCCGCACGCGTGTGCGCCCGGGCTCGAGCGCGACGACGGGGCTGCCGGCCGTCCCGGTGGCGACGCGCCCGATGACACCCTGTCGGAATACACCGACTTGCGGCCGCAGTAGCATGCGCCTAGGATGGAAAGTCTCCTCACTCACCCGGAGACTGTCATGACCGATCACGTCTACAAGCACATCGAGCTGACGGGCTCGTCGACGAAGTCCATCGACGACGCCGTCAAGTGCGCCATCGAACGCGCGAGCAAGACGCTGCGCAACCTGAACTGGTTCGAGATCACCGAAACGCGCGGCCATATCGAAGACGGCGAGGTCGCTCACTGGCAAGTCACGCTCAAGGTGGGCATGCGGCTCGAGGACTGAGCGCTGCCTCGCTGTCGTCGCATTCGCGCGGGATGGCGCGGGATGGCGCGGGGCGGCGCGGGCCGGCGCGGGCCGGCACTTTCGGCGGCACACGCATGCCTCGCACGCCACCGCGCGCGTCATACAGTCGTGTCACAATAGGCGCATACTCGACATCATGAAAAAGACAGAAGAGGTTTGCGCATGTCAGAACAAGAACCGGTCCATGCCACCCGATCGATCACCGATCCGGTGGAAGCCGTCGCCTACCTGAAGACGATCTACGACGCTAACACGGCCTATCTGCGCGCCGCTTTCGAACGATTCTCGACCGACAAGGATCTCGCGCGCCGCGTGAGCGCGCATTACCCGTTCATCCGCATCACCACCGAAGAGATCACCCAGCTCGACAAGCGTCTGTCGTATGGCTTCGTGTCCGGGCCGGGCAGCTACCAGACGACCGTCACGCGTCCCGACCTGTTCGAGAACTACTACGTCGAGCAGCTTCGCCGGCTGGCGCACAACCACGGTGTGGCGTTCGAAGTGGGCGTCTCCGACGAGCCGATCCCCGTGCACTTCGCTTACCAGGACGGCGTGTATCTGGAAGGCGACCTCGACCAGACGCACCTGCGTGCCATGCGCACCGTGTTCGACGTGCCTGATCTTGCGACGATGGACGACAGTATCGTGAACGGCACGCGCGACCCGCTGCCCGACGAGATCCTGCCGCTGGCGCTCTTCACGGCGCCGCGCGTGGATTATTCGCTGCACCGCCTGCGTCACTACACGGCGACCTCGCCCGAGAATTTCCAGAACTACGTGCTTTTCACGAACTACCAGTTCTACATCGACGAGTTCGTGGAGTTGGGGCGGGAGTTGATGAGTGCGAGCGACGATCCTGCCGTGCGCGAATACCGCAGCCAGTACACGGCATTCGTCGAGCCGGGCAATGTCACGCACTGGAATCAGAACATCGCCGCGCGGGCGTCGGAAGGCACGGCGCCCGCGCGCCTGCCGCAGATGCCGGCGTACCATCTCGTGCGCCCCGACAACACGGGCATCACGATGGTGAACATCGGCGTCGGTCCGTCGAACGCCAAGACGATCACCGACCACATCGCCGTGCTGCGCCCGCATGCGTGGATCATGCTCGGCCACTGCGCCGGGCTGCGCAACTCGCAGCGTCTGGGCGACTATTGCTTGGCGCACGGTTATGTGCGCGAGGACCACGTGCTCGACGACGATCTGCCGCTGTGGGTGCCGGTGCCGCCGCTGGCCGAGGTGCAGGTCGCGCTCGAGCGGGCCGTCGCCGACGTCACGCAACTGGACGATTTCGAGCTCAAGCGCGTGATGCGCACGGGAACGGTCGTTACGGTCGACAACCGCAACTGGGAGTTGCGCGATCACCGCGAGCCGGTACAGCGCATGAGTCAGAGCCGCGCGATTGCGCTGGACATGGAAAGCGCGACCATCGCGGCGAACGGTTTCCGCTTTCGCGTGCCATACGGCACGCTACTGTGCGTGAGCGACAAGCCGTTGCACGGCGAGCTGAAGCTGCCCGGCATGGCCGACCGCTTCTACCGCGAACGCGTCGACCAGCATCTGAAGATCGGCGTGAAGGCAATGGAACTGCTGCGCGACAACGGCCTGGACCGGCTGCACAGCCGGAAACTGCGCAGTTTCAACGAAGTCGCGTTTCAGTAACGTCTGGCGGACGGCGTGTTCGCTCAGGCGAACACGCGCTTGGCGTGAATGCCGAGGCCCAGCGCCACGCTGGCCAGACGATCGCCGAAGACCGGCGCCGCGTTGGGGAATGCGGCGCACATGGCGCCGGACAGACAGCGAAGACCGGTCGAGCCGCCGGTGAAGTAGAGCGCATCGACGTCCTCGGCCCGCAAACCGGCCAGCGACGCGGTATGCACGGCGCCCGCCGTAATGCGCGCGATCTCCTCGCTCACCGCTTCCACCAACGAGGCTTCCGAAAATGCCACGCCGAGGTCGCGCTCGATGACGCCGAGGTCGATGCGCGTCTCGCCGCCCGAGGCGACGTCGATCTTCGCAGCTTCCGCATGCCCCACCAGCGCATGGCCGAGGCGCTGCTCGACGGTGCGCATGAGGCGACGATGATGCGCCGGATCGGCGTACAGATGCGCGGTGAGCGCGAGTTCACCCACGCGCTTGGGCGTGTACACGGTGTTGATCAGGTGCCAGGTGGCCAGATCGAAATAGATCCGGCTGGGCACCTCCTTGCCGTCGGGGCCGAGCGACTTGTAGCCGAGCTCGCGCAGGATCGTGGCGAGCTCGATGCGGCGATCGAAGTCGGTCCCGGCGATGTGCACGCCGTGATGCGCCAGCACGTCGTCCTTGCGGTTCAGATGGCGCGCACGTTCCGGACCCACGCGAACGAGCGAGAAGTCGGACGTGCCGCCGCCGATGTCCACGACGAGCACCTGCTGCTCCTGCGTGAGGCGCGACTCGTAGTCGAAGGCCGCGGCGATCGGCTCGAACTGGAACTGCACGTCCTTGAAGCCGACGTCGAGAGCGCTCTGTTCGAGCGAGCGCTGCGCGGCGGCGTCGGCGCGCGGATCGTCATCGACGAAGAATACCGGCCGGCCGAGCACCACTTGCTCGAGGTCGCCGCCGCTCGCCCTGAGCGCGTGCGAGCGCAGGTGGCGCAGGAACGTGGCGATGATGTCGATGTAGCGCATTGCGCAGCCGTTGCCGAGATCGGTGGTGCTCTCGATCAGGGACGAGCCGAGCAGGCTCTTGAGCGAGCGCATCAGGCGGCCGTCGTATCCGTCGATATATTCGGAGATGGCCTGACGGCCGAACGACGCGCGACCGCCTTCGTCGGCGTTGAAGAAGACGGCGGTCGGCAGCGTGCCGTAGCCGGCTTCGAGCTCGACGAGACGCATGGCCGCGCCGTCTTGCACGGCGACGGCGGAATTCGAAGTGCCGAAATCGATGGCGCAGAAACTCATGGCATTTGCGGCCCGCGCGCGCGAGCCGTAAAAGGTCGGCAGTGTAGCACGGCCAGGCGGCTGGCCAGATGTCGGCCCGGCACGCGTGCGGGCGCGGGCGTCATCCGCGTGCGGAGCGTGCACCCGGCTGCGCGGACGGCAGCGTGCGCAGGCTGCTGACGACGGCCGCAACCGCGGCGAACGCCGCGGCCACGTAGAGCGATGCGCGCGTGCCGGCGCCCTGTGGCGCCACGCTGAAGACAAGGGCGACGAGTGCCGCGCCGGTCGTCTGTCCGGTCAGGCGCGCGGTGCCCAGCATGCCGCTCGCGCCGCCGCTGCGGTGGGCCGGCGCGGACATGAGCATCGCGTAGTTGTTGGGTGACTGGAACAGGCCGAAACCGAAGCCGCACAGCGCCATGCGCCATACGATGTCGCCGGTCGTCGCATGCTGTGGCAGCAAGCCGAGCGCGAGCAGGCCGAGCGCGAAGGCCGCAAGTCCCACTGCGCCGAGCAGGCCCGGCTTGTAGTGTTCGAGCAAACGTCCGGCCATTGGCGCCACGACCATGATGGTGAGCGGCCAGGCGGTCATCAGCAGGCCGGTCTGCACGTGGTCGAAGCCGAGCGTGTCCTGCAGGAAGAAGGGCAGCGACACGAACGCGAGCATCTGCGCGCAGAACGACGCCATCGACGTGCAGATCGACAGGCCGAAGATCGGGATGCGCAGCAAGTCGACCGGCAGCAGAGGTACCGGCTGTGTGCGTTGACGGCGCACGAACACCGTGCCGATGACGACCGCCGCGGCCAGTTCGAGCCCTACGAGCCAGCGGTCCTGACCGTGCCCGAAAGCGTCGATGCCGGAAATCAGCAAACCGAAGGTCAGCGCGCTGAGCACGGCGCCAGTCCAGTCGAACGCATGCGAGGCGCGCTTGCTGTCGGGCAGCGAGCGCACGGCGATCGCGAAGGCGACCACGCCCAGCGGCACGTTGATCGCGAAAAGCCATGGCCAGTGCGCGACCGAGAGCACGCCCGCCGCGATGGTCGGACCGGCTGCCGACGAGAAGGCGACGATCAGCGAGTTGAGCGCGACCCCGCGCCCGAGCCAGCGCGACGGGTAGATCGCCTTCACGAGCGCGGTGTTGACGCTCATGATGCCGGCCGCGCCGAAGCCTTGCGCCACGCGGGCGACGGTCAGGGTGACGAGCGAGTCCGAGAGTGCGCAGGCGAGCGATGCCAGCGTGAAGAGCGCCAGCCCGACGGTGTAGACCTTCCGATAACTGACGATTTCGCCGAGCGCGGCGAGCGGCAGCAGCGAGATGGTGATGGCGAGCTGATAGGCGTTGACGATCCAGATGGATGTGGCGGGGCTCGCGTTCAGATCGCGCGCGATGGTGGGCAATGCCACGTTGGCGATCGCGCCGTCGAGCACCGAGAGCGAGATGGCAAGCATGACGGTGGCGACCGCCCAGACTCGGGCGGGCATGGGCATGCCGTCGGTTTGTGTGTTGGACATGAGTGCGATGCTGGACAAAACGGATCGCGTGCCCACAAAGAACGGCCGCGGCGCGCGCAGACTTGCATCCTGCCTCAATTTCGCCAATGCGGCGGCGACGGCCCGCAACGCCTTGTCGTTAAAGGCTTTCCGATTTTGACTGCGTGTTTTGTCTGATGAAATTTAAGTTTCGTCCAATAAAACAAATGCTCCGACGTGAAGCGACGAATGTATCAATCCGCCGGCGGCATGAAGCGGGCGATGCGGATATTGCTCAGCGGATGGTAGGTGATGCCGGCGGCCACGGCGGGCAGATCGATGCCGGAATCGAGTACCGTCTGGACGCCGACGGCCGCGATCGTGCCGGCGGGCGCGCGGCCCGGGCAGGCATGTGCGCCGCGACCGAAGGTCCAGGCGCTGTCGTCCGCCGCGGCGCTGGGCGCCGCCGACGCCAGCACCACGAGCACCGATTCACCTCGCGCGATCGTGCGCTCGCCGATGACGGCCGGCGCATGCAGGAAGCGGCGCGTGTTCTGGACGGGAGGGTCGAAGCGCGTGACGTCCGCGATGGCGCACTGGGCGTGCCTGAAGCTGTCCGGCGGCGGAGCGTGGTCGGATGTCAGCGGCCCGCGAGCACGCGTTTCGCGGCGCGCGAGCCAACGCAGTCCGTTCGCCACGAGCCCTGCGGTGGCGTCGTGCGCTTGCGTGAAGAGACCGACGATGTTCGCCGTGAGCCCGCCGAAGTCGATGGCCTCGTCGCGCTGCGCGCCGCGTGCCGTGGCGTGCAACCAACTGCCGGACGCGGCGTCGCCGTCGAGCCAGCGAGTCGCGCGAGCCTGCATTGCCGATGCGGCGTAGTGTCCGCGCGCGATCGTGTCGTCATCGAGCGTCGGGCGCGCCGCCCGCGCCACGGCGGCCACGAGGCGCCGGACGTCGTCGTGTATGGCGCGCCACTGGTCGTGCGGCACGCCGATCCACGCGGCGAGCGCATAGACGGGCTGGCGGAAGACGAAATCGTCGAGCCGTGCGGGCAGGGCGCTGGCGTCGGCCGCCAGGGATTCGGCGGCGTGGCTCCAGGCACACCGGCTCGCAAGCCGAAGCCGCGCCAGCGCATTGGCGTCGGGCTGCAGCGTTGCGAGCCGCGCCTGCAGCCAGGACTTGAGCGCCGCATGCCCCGGGCCGTCGTTCATGCGAACGAGGGCGCCGAACCACTCGCCCGCGGCGCCTCCCGCCAGCGCCGCAGGAACGACGGCCCCCGCAGGGCGAACGCCGCACGCCGGATGCCGGAGCACGGCGCTCACTGCCTGCTGTCCGGCCGCGATCCACATGCCGAGCGATGCGTCGAAGTCGAACGAGCGGCACGCGGCCAGTGCCTCGTAGTAGGGATAGGGGTCGGGATGCGCTACGGCGGCCAGCGCGTTTGCCGGTGCGCTTGTTAGTGCGTCGGTTAGTGTGTCGGTGAGTGCGTTCGTTGGCGCGTTTGCCGACACCGGCATCGCATCGGAACTCGTGTGAACGTCGGACATGAAGGCACCTCCGGTGTGGGGTAGTCGAAGATCGCGGTGAAATCATGTTGCGACAGTCGATGCGCGGCACGTTTCACCACGCGCTGAAGTATCGAACGCGCAGGCCGGCCTATACTGCGGGCATGTACGGCAAAGGAGCGGTGCGATGGACGTTGCACGAGACCATGCCCCGAGCGTCAGTTCGCTGGCGGCGCTGCTCGCCGACGCGGGGCGCATGACGATGCTCTGGGCATTGATGGACGGTTCGGCGCGCCCGGCCGGAGAGTTGGCGCTGGCGGCCGGCCTGTCGCCGTCAAGCGCGAGCGCTCACCTGGCGAGACTGGTCGACGGCGGCGTGCTGGCGCAGGAGGCGCGCGGGCGTCATCGGTACTTTCGCATTGCCACGCCGGAAACGGCCGCGGCAATCGAAGCGCTGGCGAGCGCGGTGCTGGCCACGCAACAGGTGCGCCCACGTCCGGCGCCGGTGAGCCGCGCCACCCCGGCGCCGCTGCGCCACGCGCGCACCTGCTACGACCACATGGCGGGCGAGATTGCCGTCGAGTTGTTCGCGCGCATGCGTGCGCACCGGTGGATTCGCGTCGACGGCAGCGACGTTGTGCTGACCGACGCGGGCACGAGCGGCTTCGCCGCGTTGGGCGTCGATCTCGACACCGCCCGCGCTCGCCGCCGTCGTTTCGCCTGCACCTGTCCCGACTGGAGCGAGCGCAAGCCGCATCTCGGCGGCGCCTTGGGGGCGGCGCTGCTCAGCGCCTGTCTCGAAGCGAAGTGGCTGGAGCCGGCGAGCGAGCCGCGCGCCTTGCGCGTCACGCCGCTCGGGCAGCGCGAGCTTGCCGCCCTTGCCGTGTGATCCGATTGCACGACGCATCATCCGCACGATTCCGGCCATCAAAAAAACACCCCGCCCAGATGCGGGGTGTCATTCACTGCCGGCGAGCTATCGGCCGATCAGTTGCCTCGATAGGTCGAGTTCATCAGCACGGTCGAGCCCTGCACACGCGCGGCGAGCGGCGTGCCGTAGGGTTTCAGGACCGGATACTGGCTGTCGGTTTGCGTGAGCGCGCCTTGCGCGTCGATCAGCGCCTCGCGCACCTGCGCGCGCGGCACGGCAAGTTTTTCGCTGTACACGCTCGACTGCCAGAAGAGATTCTCGTCCGGATAGCCATTGCCACCGGTGCCGGCGAACGCGGCCGGAGCAGCGGCCACGGCAAGGGTCGCGGCCAACATCAGACGGGTAAGTGTGCGGCTCATGATTTTTCTCCTGTCATTGCTTTCCGGGTGGTCGGCCGGCGCACTCGAGTGCCCGGCACCGCCTACGCTTCTACGGTAGGACGACCACGCCGCGGGAGAAACCGCACGCGACGCAACAGTGAATTGCGGATAACGCATCGCCGCGAAGCCCTTGCCATGCAAGGGCTTCGGGCTCATCGCGCTCATCGGGCTCATCGTGCATTACGGAGGCAATCGAGCCGCGACTCTAATGAAGACGTCAACTCCCCGCGACGCGACGAACTGTCGCAGGTGGCGACGGCGACGTCGCTGCGGCTCAGAACCGGTCACCCACAGCCGCGAGGAAGATGTCGCTGTCGCGGTCGTAGCCAGCGACGACGCGATTATTGTTGGCAGGGTCCTGACTTCGCGAGTTCGGCGTCGATGGCGGCGAGCAGGCGCGGGTCGTCGGCCTTCACGTCGGGTGAAAAGCGCGCGACCACCTGACCATTGCGGCCGATCAGGAACTTCTCGAAGTTCCACAGGATGTCGGCGGGGTTCTCGCGCTCGATGCCGAAGCCCTTCAGACGCTCCCGGAACGGGCCTTCGCCGATGGCTTCCGGCTTTGCCTGGACGAGCGCCGTATACAGCGGGTGACGATCGTCGCCGAGCGCGGAAATCTTGGCGAACAGGGGGAACGTGACGTGGTACTGCGTGGTGCAGAAGTCGCGGATCTGCGCATCGGTGCCCGGTTCCTGGCCCTTGAAGTTGTTCGCCGGGAATGCCAGCACTTCCAGACCCGCCGCGCGTTTCTCTTCGTACAGGCGCTGCAGCCCTTCGTATTGCGGCGTGAGACCGCACTTCGAGGCGACGTTGACGACCAGGCGCACCTTGCCGGCGTAATCGGCCAGTGACGCGTCGCTGCCGTCGTTGCGCTTGACGGCGATGGTTTCGATGTTCGTGCTCATGAGATTCCCTGTGTTGAGTCGTTCGCCGAGTTTAGTCGAGGTGGCGGGAGTTCGCTGGAGGGACTCGGCGCGCCGGATTGACATGGCCGCGACCGGCATGGAAGTATCGCGCATTGTCCGGCGCTCCCCGATCCCTTTTCAATGTCTTCCTCTTCCCCCGGTACGCTGACGTTCGCGCAGGCGATGGCGCTGGCGAATTCCCATTGGCAGGCCGGACAGGCGGCGCAGGCCGAAGCCTTGTGCCGGCGGGTGCTGGCAGTCGCTCCCGAGCATCCTGACGCCCACTATCTGCTGGGGCTCATGGCGCACGCTTACGGCAAGCGTGACATGGCGATCGGGCATCTGGAGACCACGTGCCGGGCGCCGCATGCCCACGCCGCATGCTGGTCCGATCTCGCGGAGATGTATCGTCAGGCGGGGCGGCTCGAGGACGCGGTGCGCGCCGGGCGGCGCGCCGTCGAAATCGATCCGGCCTTCGCCGCCGGCTGGAACAACCTCGGCATTGCCCTGCAGGAAACCGGACAGCTCGAGCAAAGCCTGTCCTGCCTCACGCGTGTGAGCGAGCTGCAACCCGGCTCGGCCGATGCGTACAACAATCTCGGCAACACGGCGCGCTTGCTGCGCCGTTTCGATTTGGCCGAAATGCATTACCGCCAGGCGCTCGCGCTTGAGCC
This sequence comes from Pandoraea sp. CB10b_02, assembly GCF_002216225.1. Classification (NCBI taxonomy): domain Bacteria; kingdom Pseudomonadati; phylum Pseudomonadota; class Betaproteobacteria; order Burkholderiales; family Burkholderiaceae; genus Pandoraea; species Pandoraea sp. CB10b_02. The sequence continues at coordinate 8,695 of NZ_NJGW02000016.1, read as the reverse complement.
GCAGCGCGCCGATACGCTGAGCAATCTCGCCTCGCTGCTCAGTGCGCTGCGGCGTTTCGACGAGGCCGAGTCGCTGGCGCGGCGCGCCATCGACCTCGCGCCGGACTTTGTCGACGCTTACCGGAACCTGGCCGATATCGAGCTGTCGCGAGGCAACGTGGCGGCGGCATTGCAGATCGTCGAGGTGATGTCGGCGTTCGCGGCGCAGCACCCGTCGACGCTTGTGGCGCGCGCCACGGTTCTGCGACTCGTGGGCCGTCTGGACGAGGCTCTGGCGAGCGCACGCGCCGCGGTCGAACTCGTGCCGGAAAGCGCCGGCGCGCGGGCGGCGCTGGCGGCGGCAGAAGCGGCGGCAGAAGCGGCGGCAGAAGCGGCGGCGCAAGCGGCGGCGGGAGGGCGTGCGGCGCGAAGCGCTTCGGACACCGCGACAGCGCTCGTTGCACCGGTTGCCAACGCGTCGCAAGGGCAGACGACGCAGACGCTGGCCGCCATCCACGAGGCGGCCGCCAAGCGCATCGAATCGCAGGATTTCGAGGGCGCGGAGGCACTGCTGCGGGAGGTGGCTCGCGCGGGAGCGGCACCGATGTCGGTGTGGCGCCTTTTCGCGCTGGCCTTGCGCGCCCAGGGCAAGGCGCATGAAGGTCGGGACATTCTCGAGATGCTCGCACGCCAGGTGCCGGGCGATCTGTCGAATCGCTTCGATCTTGCCGAGACGTTGCTTCTGCTGGGCGACTTCGAGCGCGGCTGGCGGGAATATCGCTATCGCTACAGTCTCGTCCACACCCAGTCCATCGAGCGCAAGGTGCAGCGTCCGCGCTGGGAGGGGCAGCCGATTCCGGGGCAGACGCTGCTCATTCACGACGAGCAGGGCTATGGCGACACGTTCCAGTTCATGCGCATGGCGCGATGGGCTCGCGAGCGCAGCCAGGCGCGCGTGATCTTCGAGGTCAATCCGCAAACGCTGTCGATCGCGAAGCGCATGTGGGGCGAGGCGGACCTCGTCGCGCGCGGCACGCTGCCGGTCGCCTTCGATCAGCACTGCGAACTGATGAGTCTGCCCATGGCCATGGGCCTCAAGCTGGAGGACCTGCCGGGCGACACGGCGTACCTGAGCGCCGATCCCGCCCGGGTCGCACATTGGCGCGATCGCCTGGCCGACGTGCCCAGACCGTGGGTCGCCGTGGTGTGGGCCGGCAGGCCCGAGCATCCCAACGACCGCAACCGCTCCATGACGCTCGGACAGCTCGCGCCGCTGGGTGCGAGCGGCGCCACGTTCCTGTCGATTCAGAAAGGCCCGGCCTCCGCGCAGGCCGCTACGCCCCCGGCAGGCATGTCGATGGTGTCGCTGAGCGACGAGATTCGCGATTTTGAAGACACGGCCGCCATCCTGCATCTCGCCGATCTGCTGATCTCCGTGGACTCGTCGCCCGTGCATCTGGCGGGGGCGATGGGGCGTCCGGTATGGGTTCTGCTGCCGTTCGTTCCCGACTGGCGCTGGCTGCTCGATCGCGACGACTCGCCGTGGTATCCCGGCATGCGCCTGTTCCGGCAGCCGGCATTGGCACAGTGGCAGCCCGTGGTGGAGCGTGTCGCAAAGGAACTGGCGGCTTTCGCGAGCGCCTGTCGTCATGGCCAAGGCTGAGGCGCGCTCGCACCGGCACGGGGCCGTGCCGCATGCGCTTCATTCGCTTCATGCGGCTCGTGCGGCTCGTGCGGCTCGTGCGGCTCGTGCGGCTCGTGCGCCGTGGCGCATTCCAGGTCGTGTGGCGGCGCTTGTCGCGCTGACGCTCGTTTCCGGCTGCGCGAGCTTCGATCGCAACGCTCACGCCGACTCGCTCGCGCGGCCCGCAGGACTTCGCCGGGAAGTGATCACGGCGGGGGAATTCAAACTCACGGCCTTCTCCCGAATCACGCGTGCAGACGCGCCGGTGCGCATCTATATCGAGGGCGATGGACTGGCGTGGGTGTCGCGCACGGAGCCGTCGCTCGATCCCACGCCCGTCGCGGCGACAGGGCTCGCACTCGCTGCCGCCGACCCGGCCGGGAACGTGGTGTATCTCGCGCGTCCGTGCCAGTACACACCGATGGAGGACGACCCGCACTGCGAGACGGCGTACTGGACGGGCAAGCGGTTTGCGCCGGAGGTCGTCGCGTCGATGGATGCGGCCGTCGGACAAATGGCGTTGCGCGTGCCGGGCCAGCCCGTGGAACTGGTCGGTTATTCGGGCGGCGGCGCAATTGCCGTGCTCGTCGCGGCGCGCCGCCGCGACGTGGCATCGCTTCGCACGGTGGCCGGCAATCTCGACGTCGAATACGTCAACCGAATGCATCGGGTCTCGCCGATGCCGGCCTCGCGCAACCCCATCGACGTCGCCCGCGAGGTGGCGACGATCCCGCAGACACACTTCAGCAGTGCGCAGGACACCGTGGTGCCGCCCGAGGTCGCACGCCGATTTGCGCGGGCGGCAGGCGGCACATGCGTGAGAACGCCCGTGGTGCCCGGTGTGGCGCACGACGGCGACTGGGCGCGACGATGGCGCGCGCTGCTGGCACAGGCGCCGTCGTGCGGTGCGCCGATGGCGCGCGCTGCTGGCACAGGCGCCGTCGTGCGGTGCGCCGTGAGCCGCCTGCGCGCAGCAGGTGCGTTGACGATATCCCGCCTCAGCTCTCGCGCACGAGGGCCGCGATGGCTTCGTTGAGCGTGACCTCGCCGCGCAGGGCGTGCTGCCCGCCGTCGCGAAAACGGAAACTGCCGTCGTTGAAGCCGTCTAGCATCTGAATGCGCGGCAGCGGATTACGCATGCCCTGCGCACGAAACAGGGGGTCCCAGGCGGCGCGCGGTACGGCTTCGGCGTGCACGTCGCGAACGAGCGCACGGGCGAGGGCGGCGGCGATGTCGTCGGGGGAGTAGCGCTCGGGCCCTTCGATTTCCCAGATGCGCTCGTCGTGGAAGTCGTCCTGCATGGCGCGCGCCGCGAAGTGTCCGACGTCGCTCGTCGACACCATCGGAATCGCGCGGTCAACCGGCTGCAGATAGCTCGGGAACACGCCGCGCTCGCGCGCCGGGGCGATGTCCCATGCGAAGTTCTCCATCAGCCATGCCGGGCGCAGGAACGTCACCGGCAGCGCGAGCGACGTCATTGCCGTCTCGAACATGCCCAGCGCACTGAGCAGGCTCGGCGCGTCGCGGTCCGCGCCGATGCTCGACAGGCACACGACGCGCTTCGGGCGCGCGGCCGCCAGTGCTTGCCGGACGGCGTCGATCAGATGCCGCGCGTGCGAGAAGTCGGGTTCGGGATCGGCGTTGGGCGGCAGCATCACGAATACGGCCTCGCTGCCGCGAAACGCATGGGTGAGCGCCTCGACGTCGCCGTGCTCGGCCACGGCGATCTCGCCGCCCAGCGTCGCCCATCGGCTCGATCGGACAGCGTCCTGAACGACGGCCCGCAGCGGCAGTCCCGCCGTGAGCAGATCATGCCCGATCACCCCGCCAACCCGCCCCGTGATGCCCATCACCGTGTACATGGCCACTCCTCGCGCGCTTGAACGTTGCCGTAAAAGTAACACGGGAGCGGTGGTGGCTCACAGGTGAATGGCGTCCGCGGCGGAGCTCACCCGCGCTTGCGGCGGCTGGCGCCGCGCGTTGAGCAGCGCTGCCCCGGCATCGGCCAGGCGCACGGCTTCGCGCGCACGCTCACACATGTCGCGCTCGTGCGACGCGATGGCTTGCGCGAGCGTGATGTGTCCATCCGCGACATGCTGCAGATGCGCCGCCAGCCGCTGGGCGTCGCGCAGCGCGGTATTGGCGCCAAGGCCGCCCGCGGGGCTCATCGTGTGGACGGCATCGCCGAGGCCCGTCACGCCGTCGATCTGCCACGGCAGCGGGCTCGCCGTGCTGCGCACCGGCATTGTGCGGACGGTGTCCGGGGCGGCGTGCGTGAACAGCGAGCGCAGGTGCGGGTGCCACGTTTCGGTCAACGATTCGATGCGCGCGAGCGGCGCGCAGCCGCTGAACTCTGCGCTGACGGGGGGCGGGCCCAGCAACGTCTCCGACGGGCCCGCGAACGCCCAATAGAGGTAATCGGTCACGGGCGAGAGCGGCATGTGCTCCGGGCCGGCGTGCGCGGGCACGGACGGCGCCGGGCGGCGGAACAGCATGGCGTCGATGACGACGGCGAAGCCGTCGGCGAAGACGACCGTGCTGCCTTCCATCACCGTGGCTTCACCTTGCCGGTCCATGAGCACGAGCAGTGCGGTGGTGAGCGGCGTGAGGCCATAGACGCACACGTCGCCCGTGGTGCGCGGCGCCATGCCCGGCAGCACGTACTCGCGCACGCGCGAGTGCGTGCCGTCGGCGGCGACCACGAGGCCCGGCGCGCTGCGCGTGCCATCTTCGAAGTGAGCGATGCGACGGCCGTAGTCGTCGGTCGTCGTGCGCACGAAGGTCTTGCCGAAATGGACGCGATCGAGAATGCCGTCGAGCAGGATTTCACGCAGCGTCTGGCGGTGCAGGCTGAGGTCGCCGGGAATGCCGTCGGATGCCGAATCGCGGCGTGCCGCGGCTGACGGCCCGCGGCGGCCATGGCCGCTCACGCCTGCATCGGTGTGCGCGTCATGCCAGCTCGGCGGCAGCGCGACGTTGGCCGCGTCGAGTTGCGGCGTGACGAAGCGCCCGCCCATGCGCGCGACGGCGGCACGCTCGCGCAGGCGCTCGGCGTGCGCTTCGGGCACGCATTGCGAGAGCGCATCGAAGCCGTCGGCGTCGATGCGCAGACGGTATCCCTGAAAGCGGGCGGCGGGCGCTTCGTCGCGCTCATAGACGTCGAACGAGATGCCCGCGCGGCGTAGCCCCTGGGCAAGGCACAGGCCGCCAAGACCCGCGCCGACGATGGTGACATGCAAGGCTGACATGGTGTAAATGGGCCGCCCCGAGGCGGCCGGCAGTGGCACTTCCGCCATTGTCTGCGCGCTCGACGTTGACCTGATAACATCGTTTGGTCATAAAACAATGTGAAACGGACAAAGCGATGCTGACCGATCTGTCACCTGTGCCGATGTTGACGCCACGGATCGCGCTGGACGATACGCCGCTCGCCCGCGCCAAGCCGAACGACCGCCTCGATGGCCCGCCCGTATGGGCGTTCGGCGGACGCGACCAGGAGCGCAGCCTTTTCCGCGTGGGCACCCGCGAGCTGGACTGGCATTCGCACGTGCGCGGGCAACTGTTCTGTATTCATTCAGGGCTCGTTCAGGTTCACACGCCAATGGGCGCGTGGCTGCTGCCGCCGTATCGGGCGGGGTGGATTCCGCCGGGGATGACGCATCGCGTGTCGCTCACCGGCGTGGTGAGCGGATGGATCGTGCTGGTGGCCCCGCATGCGGCGGCGGGGCTACCCGACGCGCCGCGTGTGGTCGGCGTGTCGGAGTTGCTGGCGGCGCTCGTCAATCGGGCGTGTTCGTGGGCCGCGCGCGAGACGTTGAGCGAGGACGAGATGCGTCTGTCGCAGGTGCTTGTCGACGAGATCGGGCGCTCGCCGGCCGAGCCGCTCGGGCTGCCGATGCCGAGTGACGCGCGGGCGCTGCGGATCGCGCGCACGGTGCTCGGCGATCTGGGCGCGCATACGCCGCTCGAGGCGCTCGCGCGGCGCGCCGGTGTGTCCTCGCGCACGGCCAGGCGGCTGTTCGTTGCCGAGACCGGTATGGCGTTCACGCAGTGGCGTCAGCAGGCGCGTCTGGTCAGCGCGCTCGAGCGGCTGGCCAACGGCGAGCCGGTTGGCACGATCGCCGACTCGCTGGGTTATTCGACGCCGAGCAACTTCATTGCGATGTTTCGGCGCGCGTTCGGTGAGTCGCCGGGGCGCTATTTCCGGCAGGTGGGGCCGCGCGTGCAGGCGCATGAGGAGGACGCGGCATGACCGGGCGCGACGCGGCAGCGATGCGGCACGTCGATACGCTCGTGGTCGGCGGCGGCCAGTCGGCGCTCGCAACGGCATATTTCCTGCGTCGCTGGGCGGTGGACTACGTCGTACTCGACGATCAGCCCGCGGCGGGCGGGGCGTGGCAAAACGCGTGGCCGTCCTTGCAGCTTTTTTCCCCCGCGCAGTGGAGTTCGTTGCCCGGCTGGCCAATGCAAGGCGGCGAGCGGCACTACCCGTCGCGCGACGACATCGTGGCGTACTTGCGCGAGTACGAAGCGCGCTACGCCATACCGGTGCGCCGGCCCGTCCATGTGTCGACGATCGTCGCCCGCAACGACGGGCTTCATGTGCGGACCGATCACGGCGACTGGCTGGCGCAAACGGTCGTCAGCGCGACCGGGTCGTGGCGCGCGCCGTATGTGCCGGCATATCCGGGGCAGGAGGCGTTTCGGGGGCGTCAGATGCACTCCGCAGACTACCGGGGGGCGCAGGCGCTGCAGGGGCCGAAGGTGCTGGTCGTCGGGGGAGGCAATTCCGGGGCGCAGATTCATGCCGAGGTGTCGCGATGGAGCGAGGCGACATGGGTTACGCTCGCGCCGCCGTCGTATTTGCCCGACGACGTCGACGGGCGGGTTCTGTTCGAGCGTGCGACGGCGCGATGGCAGGCGGCGCAACGCGGCGAGCCCGATCCGTACCCGAAGGGCGGCTTGGGCGATATCGTCATGGTGCCGTCGGTGCGCGAGGCACGCGCGCGGGGTGTGCTGCACGCGGTGCGACCGTTCTCGCGCTTCGTCGATGACGGCGTGGTGTGGCCGGACGGCACGCATTCGCACGTCGACGTCGTCATCTGGTGCACCGGCTTTCGCCCAGCGCTGCAGCATTTGGATGGGCTGCAACTTGCCGACGCGCAGGGGCGAATACGCGTGTCGGGAACGCGCGCCGCCGACGAGCCGAGGTTGTGGCTGGTGGGCTATGGCGAGTGGACGGGGTACGCGTCGGCGACGTTGATCGGTGTCATGCGAAGCGCGAGGGCAACGGCGCAGGAAATCGTCGCCCATCTCGAAGGACGGCCAACGTTGGGAGATTCAGGCGCGCCAGGTGAACACGCGTGAACGATCGTTTCCACGAGAGCCTGAAGCTCCTCTTGTTTGTCCGTCGAGGACGCATCAAACGGTTCGAAAACCGAAAACGCCCAGGCCAGCAAGCGTGGAGAGTACCGAAAGTGCGCCCCTTCGGATGCGGACGATGCTCGTTGAGCTCAGGAAAGGTTCTCAGGAACGTGGCAAAGAACATCCTGTCCCCGGTCTCGCGCTTCGCGCTTGCACATGCGGAAAACATCAACGCACGACGCGATTCCTCAATACGCCGATGCCCTCCACCTCCAGCTCGACGGTATCGCCCGGCGAGAGAAACCGCATAAGCTCAAGTCCGCAACCGCCTTCGACGGTGCCTGACCCGATGAATTCGCCCGGGTAAAGCGTTTCGCTGCGCGAGATATGCGCGATCAGGTCTTCGAACTTCCAATACATCGTGTTCGATCGGGCACGTGTCCATTCTTCGCCGTTGACGCGGGCAATCATCGTCAGGTTATAGGGGTCGGTGAGTTCGTCGGCAGTGACGAGGCAAGGCCCCATCGGATTTGCCGTGTCGAAATCCTTGCCTTTTGCAGGACCCAGTTGACCTCCCATTTCGGCAGTCTGTGCGTCGCGGGCGGTCATGTCGTTGAAGATCGTATAGCCGTATATGTAGCTGCGCGCCGCTTCCTTCGACACGTCCGTGGCTTGCTTGCCGATGAAGAAGCCGAACTCCAGCTCGAAGTCCAGGACATTGCTGTAAGCGGGCCAGCGAACATCGTGGTCGGTGCCGATCACGGCGAACCGGTTGGCCTTGTAGTAGATGGGCTGCTCATAGAACGTCTTCGGAACGGCGAGAATGCCCTCGCGCTCCAACTCGGCGAACTTCGCTTCGGGGTCGGGAAACTGCTGCGCACGCAGCCTTCGGGCATTGCGAAACGCCTGGACCAAATGGCCTTCGAAGCACAGGCAATCTCTCATCTGTACGGGGGGCTGAACCGGGGCGTCCAGAATCACGTCGGCGCGCGGAATGCGGGCGCTGGCGGGAGCACTTCGGATAGGGATTTCGCGCTCGCTGTTCCACTACGAATCACGCCGCCGAGTTGACGACGAAGCGCTGACTGGCCGGATGATGGCCATCGCCGCGCAGAAGCGTCGCTACGGCTATCGCCGGATTCACGTGCTGTTGCAGCGGGATGGGCCTACGAAGCCGGTGTCACGCTGTCGTTCATTCGGCCTGGCAAGCCGGTGGAGAACGCCTATATCGAGAGCTTCAACGGGCGGTTCCGCGATGAATGCCTGAACGAGCACTGGTTCGTCTCAATGCGCCACGCCAAGCGACCGATTGAAGAATGGCGTATCGAGTACAACACCGAGCGGCCTCATAGTTCGCTCGGCTATCTGACGCCTGTGCAGTTCGCCCGGGCGCACGACGCGAAGCAGTAGTTTTTAACCTCGAGCTCTAACTGCAGTCCGGACTAAAACCGGAGGCAGGTCAATCTCGATAGAAGTCCGATTACTGGGATGCACTGCTCCTCACGCTTGCCGACAGAGTAATGGATCGAGGCAAAAAGCCACATCCCTGATCGGGGCATTGCAGCGTGCTCCATGGCGATTTTGCGGAATATTCCGCAATCTGTGGATAACTACGTTGGTGAGTGCTTCGGCGGAACGCCAAGAATTCTAGTGGTGCCCAGGGCCGGA